>JBEIHY010000157.1:0-5260 GCA_040381035.1 Hyphomonadaceae bacterium | reverse complement strand
CCTATGCCTCCGCCGATCAGGACATGTTTCGCGCCTCGCCGGCGCCGAACGTTCACATGGTCATGGTGACCAGCGGCACCGGCGCCTCAACGGCGTTTGGCATCGCCGAAGAAACATTTGCCGCGCTGATGGGGCCGCCGACAAAGGAGGAATTGCCATGACATTGGCGGCGATAATTTTTGATTGGGCCGGAACCATGGTAGATTTCGGATCGCTCGCGCCGGTTGACGCCATGCGCGCGGCCTTTGCAGCCGAGGGCGTGGCCGTCAACGATGTGGAGATTCGCGCCGGCATGGGTCTGCCCAAACGCGACCATGTGCAAACACTTTTCGCAGCGCCCCGCGTTGCGGCGGACTGGCGCGCGGCCCATGGCGAAGCACCCGGCGAGGCCGAAACTGATCGGATTTTCCAAGCCCTGGAGCCGCTGATGCAGCAAGCCGGCGCCCAGCGGGCCGATCTCATTCCCGGTGCGCTGGAGACCTTGCGCATTCTGCGCGCGCGCGACGTGCGGATCGGCTCAACCACCGGCTATACCCGCGCCATGATGGCCCCCATCGCAGACCGGGCGGCGGCGCTTGGTTACGCTCCAGACGTGATCGTCTGCGCGGGAGAAACGCAAATCGGGCGGCCGTCGCCCCTGATGATCTGGAAAGCGCTGGCCGACATGAGCGTTTGGCCAACAAGCGCCGTTGTCAAAGTGGATGATGCGCCTGCTGGCATTGCCGAAGGCAAGAATGCCGGCTGCTTGACAATTGGCGTCGCCGCCAGCGGCAATGCGCTGGGGCTTGAATATTCTGATTTTTTGGCGCTGGAGCTTGCGCGGCGCGATGCGCTTTTGACGTCTGCGCGTATTGCGCTGCTTGCGGCCGGCGCCGATCTAGTGATTGACACGGTTGCGGATTTGCCCGCCGCTTTGGCCGCGCGCGGATTAATCTAGCTTTGGCCCATCGCCAAGCAAAAACGCTCGGAAGCGGAGCGCGCTTCCGGGCGTATCTCTGTCACTTCCCTGAAGCGATCACAGCTTCACCGCCAGCTCAATGCCGAAGGTGCGCGGATCGTTGAAGAAGCCGCCGAAGCCTTGCCGCGGGTCGACGAACTTGGCGAAAACGTGCTCGTCGTTGAGCAGATTGCGCGACCAGATCGAGATCAAAGCCAGGCCGTCGCCCGCAGGAATATCAGCCAGCGATAGGCGGCCATTGACGATCAAGGAGCTATCGCCTTTCGGGTTCGGCATGGTGACCGCGCGGGTTACCGGGTCATAGGCGAGGTCGGTATAGTTTGCGTAGTAGCCGTCGCCATAATTGGCGTCGAGGTGGGCGACGAACCTCGCCGCGCGGAACGGGGCCTCAAAGTCGATCGCGAAGCTGGCCGAGTTTTCCGGCGTGTAGACCTGATAAATCGGGATCGCCACGGCAATGACCTGACCGTTGGCTTGCAGGAACGGATTGCGGGTCGCGGGGATATCGACCTTGTTGTAGGCGTAGCTGGCCGAGAGGGTCAGGAAGTCTGTCGCGGCAAAGGTGAAGTCAGCTTCGAACCCGTTGAGTTTACCCTTGCCCGGCGAATTGATGGTCTCAGTTGTCGTGCGGTTGGTGAACGAAACCGTGCCGTTCGCATTGGTGATCAGGTAGGGCGCGCTGAAGTCGAGTTGGATGTCAGTATAGTCACCATCATAGGCAGCCAGATTGAGACGTGCGCGGTTGTCAAGAAACTCCATTTTGGCGCCGATTTCGGCCATCTTGACGTCTTCCGGATCGAACGGCCGGTATGTCAAGGAACGCGAGTTGGAACCTCCCGACTTATAGCCCGTCGAATACCTCGCGTAGACCATGATGTCATTGGACACGGCACAGGCGACATTCACGACCGGGTCGAAGCGTTCCCATTTCGCGTTCATCGGGTTGGGCGACAGCAACGGAATGGTGGGCGCACTCGGGGCAAAGAATGTCCGCCCCTCTGAGCCGATCGGGAAGTTAACATCGTTGATCGTGCGCATCCGGCCGACCTTTTCGTCGCGCGTCCAGCGGCCGCCGAGCGTGACATGCAGAGCGTCGTTCAAAACCGGCGGGGTGTAGGTGGCTTGCGCGAAAGCGCCGAGGCTCTTGGTCGTCACCTGGGAGGCGCGATCAATCCGCTGCGATAGATAATCGATCTGGCGGATCACGCTGGCGACGCCGGCGACATCGGTGAATTGGCTGGTGAAGAGAGCCCGCGCATTGTCGATGACATGCTCGCGATAATAGATCGCGCCGGCCACCCATTTCAACCGATCGGTGTCACCGATCACTTGGAATTCCTGGCTCGTCTGGTTCTGCTTGAACAGCGCCAAACTGTAGCGGCCGTATTGTTGGCCGGCGAAAGAGGTGGTCGCCGCGGTCGCCTGGAAAGCGCCGGCCGAGAGCGCCGCCGAACCATTGTCCCACTGGTCTTGCTTCGGATCGCGATAGGACGTGATCGACTTGAACATCAGCGTGTCGGAGATGCGCCATGCACCCGTGAGGCGATGGCCCCAGGTGTTGCCGACGCTTTCTTGCTGCGGCACACTCAATGTGGCCTTTTCAACTCGGCTCGTGCTCGCCGTGTTGGCCGCGGCCGGCGCCAAGGTGGCGGGCGGCGCAACGCCGTTGCCTGGGAAGCGGCCAAGGAACTGTTGATACAGCGTGGTGGTTGCATCGTAAGCAGTGTCATAGGCGTAGTCGAACGTGAGATCTTCCATCGGCTCCCACAGCACGCGGGCGCGGGCGGCGCGACGGTCATAGCCGCCGAAATCTTCCGCTTGCGGCCGTGGATTGTCGACCCAGCCATTGCGGCCGGTCAAAACGCCATCGAGCTTCACTGAAAAGCCAGCGAACTTTGGCAGATCAACGTGCAATTCGCCGGTATAGCCACTGAAATTTGAGCCGCCGCCCGTGGCAAGCAGGCCAAATTCGCCGGTCGGCTTCTTGGCCGCAATTTTGACGGCGCCGGCCATGGCTCAACAGACGCTGAAGGCGCCCACCATCGAGCAGATGGCGGCTTTCCCCAAAATGTCCGGTTGCACGGTTTCGCCAGACGGCAAACACATGGCCGCCATGGAGTGGCGCGGGGAAGAACGGGTCAATCTGATTTGGAAGACCGACGCACTCAGCCAGCCGCCGACGGTGATCGGATCGCGGTCGATGAAGATCCAGGGATTGAGATTCCTCAAAGACGATGTGCTGGGCGTGTCGTTGTGGCAGCCGATTGAAATTCGCGAAGATCGGCTGACCAAAACCGTCACGGGAAAATTTTACTTGACCGATTTGGAAGGCAAAGATTGGCGCGAGCCGATCTTGTCGGGGCGCGCCGCCAGCCGCCTGGAGGAGCGCGAGCAACAGCTCAGCTCGCCGACGCTGCTGGATCCCCTGCCCAACGACCCTGACAACATCCTCGTGGTGAACAATCGCGGGCCGAGTTCCGGCGACGTGTTGAAGGTTGATGTGCGCACCAATCGCGCCGAACGCATTCAGCGCCGCGAAGAAGCGATCGGCGGCCAACAGACCGACCTCAACGGCGAACTGCGCGCCCGCGTCCGGTCCGATCGCGACGATACGGATGCGTTTGTCGCCGCTGAAATCCGCGATCCGGCCACCGGCGCATGGACCGAGCATTTCCGCTCTTATGTGAAAGATCGCGATCGGATCGAAATCGTCGGCTTCGCCGCCGACCCCAATACCGCGTTTGTCAGCTCCAATGTCGGGCGCGACCGCGCGGAGATTCACGAGTACGATATTCGCCGAAGGAAGCGCCTGGAGACGCTGTTCAGCCATCGTTTTTTCGAAGCCGGCGCACCGCTTGTCTGGGACGTCAAGGGGCCAAGCTTTGGCGAGGGCTTTGGCCTGACCTATGCCGGCCCAACCGGCGAAGTTGAATGGGTGTCGCCGCGGATGCGCGCGATCGAGATTGCCATCCGTCAATCCTTCAAATTGGCGAAAAGCGACGTGCAGTTCACCGACACGGCAACCGGAGAAACCGCGACAGTCGCCTATGATGGGGGTTTGGGGTGGAGTCTCTTCTCGATTTCTCAGGACCTGCAAACGCTTGTCTTTGCAATCTCGAGCCCCGACCGGCCGCCCAGCTTTTATTTGATGAAGGACAACAAGATCACTCTGTTGTCGCACGCTTTCCCCGATATCGACGCTGCGACTTTTGGAACCACCAAGTTCACCTATTACAAAGCCCGCGACGTTCAGGTTATTCCGGCGATGCTTACCACGCCCAATCCCGCCTTGTGCGGGCCGGGGCCATGGCCGGCGGTCGTTCATCCGCATGGTGGGCCTTGGGCGCGCGACGATCTGGAGTTCGACTTCAGCATGTGGGCGCCGCTGATTGCGTCGCGCTGCATGGCAGTGCTGCGCCCACAGTTCCGCGGCGGCGATGGTTGGGGTCGCAAGCTGTGGAAAGCGGGCGACGCCGAATGGGGCCAGAAAATGCAAGACGACAAGGACGACGGCGCGAAATGGATGATTGACCAAAAGGTCGCCATTCCGGGCCGGATCGCGATGTTCGGCTTCTCCTATGGCGGCTATTCGGCGTTCGCAGCGGCAGCGCGGCCCAATGGACTGTACAAGTGTGCGATCGCCGGCGACGGGGTGTCAGACATCAACCGGATCGTGCGCAACTTCTACACCAACCCCTTCTTCCGCGAGCCCCAAGGACCGACGATTGCGGGTCTGAACCCGTTGGATCAGGCCGATCAGATTAAGATTCCGCTGATGATCTATCACGGCGATCGCGACCAGACGGCGCCGGTCGAGCAGTCGCAATGGTTCAACGCCAAGGCGCAGCGCAGCGGCCAGCCAGTCGAATACCGTGAGCTTGATCTGTACGCCCATGGCCCGGCCTGGACACGGGCGATCTTCGGCCAGCAGCTTGGCCTGATCGAAACTTACTTGAAGTCGGGATGTGGCGGCGCCGGTCTGTAGCGGTCGCGTTCGCAAGCCAAATCAAGGCCATTCCTTTGCCCCGCCGGCCTGCCGGCGGGGCAAATTTCTGTCCACGCCGCTGAGGGCCCGCAGGCAGATGATCGAGCCATTTACGCATGGTGAGACGCCCCCAACCGAGGTCTCTGGTCGCAGGAAGCTATTGGCTTCTCGCCGGTATTGCGCACCAACGGCAGCGGGCGTGGCCCCCGACAGGGCCGCCTCACTTTGAATGACGCCTGCGCTTGGATCAACGCCAACCCGCGCCAGCAGGTCACAAATGGGCCCGCGTTATGACGCTTTTGGGCTCTTGCACTTCT
>JBEIHY010000156.1:0-5300 GCA_040381035.1 Hyphomonadaceae bacterium | reverse complement strand
GACGGAGAGTTCTTCCGCTACATGCGCGACAAAGACGGCGCGACGCGGCGCTAACGAATCTCCCTCTCTCCCCAAACGGAGAGGGGATTTTGCTTCAGCCGCCAAACAGGCTGCGTCGCTTTTGTTTGACCGTGAGCGCGCCGACAGGCTCCTTGCGGCCAGCGATCAGGGCAAACGCGGCTTCGAGATCGGCGCGCGTGCGCACCAGGCATTCCGGTGGATCGGCGGGCAGGACTGGTTGGACCGCGGGCGGCGCGGATGGCGCTGACGCCGGTGCGGCCGGCGGCTCGGCTGATTTGGGCGGAACCATATTGAAGCGGGCGCGCTCATCGCGGCTGAGATCCGAGCACGACATATCGTAAGTCACAAACTGATCGCCAACCGGCTTGATAAGATCGTAGTAATAGATCACGCCGCCGCCTTCGTTCTCCATTGCGCGCTGGCTGATGAAACTGCCGGGCGCGGCCGATGACGCCGCCAGGGTCTCTGCGATCTGATAGGTCTTCACCGACCAGTCCTGGCGGCGTTCCGATCCGGTGTGGATGTAGACGCCGTCTTTCCAGACGCTGCGAAGCTTGAGCACTTTGTCGTCTGGGCGGTTACGCAGTGCGACACCCACGATGCTTGAGCCGTATGCGGGAACGCTGTCGGCCGCGGTGAGCATTGGGGTTTCAGAATAGAATTGCGCGCATGCGCCAAGCGTCAGCGCCATGGCCGCCGCTGCAAGTCTTGCCAAGGTCTTCATGTTTGTCTCCCCTGCGTTAGCCGGATTTTGAGAACGCTTAGCCTAGAGTGTGGCGCATTCGGGGTGAGCTGCGCCAGATGGTCGAAATCGTCGTCAAACACCCGGTCGAACTGACTGCCGGCGAGGAAAGCCAGTGGCAGGCCTTGCGCGCTGGCGCGGATGTCTGGCGCAACCCGTTTTTCAGCCCGGCTTTCACGCGGGCGGTGGCTGTTCAGCGCGCGGATGCGCGAGTGGCGCTGGTCATGCGCGGTGATGAGCTGGTCGGCGTCTGGCCGTTCCATTTGCGCCCGCTGGGCTTGGCCCGCCCGATTGGCGCGCCATTGAGCGATTGGCACGGCCCCATTTTCGCGCGTAAATCAACCTGCGATCCGGGCGCTTTTTTGACCGCCGCCGGCGCCGCGGGAACACGCCTGGCGGGGCTTGCCGATCCGTTCGATCAGTTCGCCGCCCTGCGCGGCCCGGCTATCGTCAGCCATGCGGCGTTCCTTTACGACGGCGCCGACGCGCTGATCGGGCGGCTCAACGCCGCGCGCCCGGCGCACGGCAAGAATATGCGCCGCCGTTTCCGCAAAGCCGAGCGCGATGCCGGCGGCGTGGGTTTCGTCATCGGCGGGCGCGACCTTGCGCTGTTCAACCAGATGCTCGTCTGGAAGCGGGCGCAATATGGCGCCACGGGCAAGCACGATGTGCTCGCCGCGCCTTGGGTTGAGGCCCTTCTGCGCGGTTTGGCCAGCAGCGCCGGCTATGGGCTGCGCGCGGAGTTGTTTGGCGTAACGCTGGCGGGAAAGCTGGCGGCAGTGGAGCTGTTCCTGCGCGAAGGGGATGTGCTGCACGCCTGGTTTCCCGCTTATGATCCGGCCTTTGCGCCATTTTCGCCAGGCCATTTGTTGACCGAGCTGGTCGTGCGCCATGCGGCGGCAAGCGGCGTGGCCCGCATTGAATTCGGCCCCGGCGAGGCTGACTTCAAACGCGCCTGGTCGGATGGCGGGTTCGCCATGCATGAGGCCGTGTGGCACGCGCCTGGCGCACTCGGGTGGATGCGAGCGGCCGGGCAGGGGCTGTGGGCAAGGGCCGAAGCGCGTCCGTTGGCGGGCAAACTGCGCAGGCGCCTGGACATGATCGCGGCCGTCGAGGCCGATTGGGGCGCGGCGGCGCTGAGCCTGGCCAGAACCGCCTTGAAGCGCTGAGTTGGCGTTTTGCGCGGCGCGCGCTACCTCCGGTTCACACTCGGAGGAAACCCCATGTCGCTGCACGGCAAGACCCTGTTCATCACCGGCGCCAGCCGGGGCATCGGTTTGGCGATTGCGTTGCGCGCGGCGCGTGACGGCGCCAATATCGCGGTTGCGGCCAAGACCGCCGAACCCCATCCCAAGCTGCCCGGCACGATTTATTCCGCCGCCGAGGAGATCGAGAAGGCCGGCGGCGCGGCGCTGCCGCTGATCGTGGATGTCCGTGATGAAGCCAATGTCCAGGACGCCGTGGCCCAAACCGTCGCGCGCTTCGGCGGCATTGATATCTGCGTCAACAACGCTTCCGCCATCCAGCTCACCGGCACGCTCGCCACCGATATGAAGCGCTATGATCTGATGCATCAGATCAATACGCGCGGCACATATCTCACCTCGAAAACCTGCATTCCGCACCTGAAGCAGGCGGCCAACCCGCATGTGTTGAACCTGTCGCCGCCGCTCGACATGAAGCCGATGTGGTTTGCCGGAAGCGTCGCCTATACGATGGCGAAATTCGGCATGAGCATGTGCGTGCTCGGCATGGCCGAAGAGTTCAAAGGCGAGGGCATCGCGTTCAATGCGCTGTGGCCGCGCACCGGAATCGCCACCGCCGCGATCCGCAATGCGCTGGCGGGTGATGAAGGCATGGCCATGTGCCGCACGCCGGAGATCATGGCCGACGCCGCCTATTGGATTTTCAACCAGCCGGCCCGGACGTGCAGCGGCAATTTCTTCATCGACGATGTTGTGCTCTACGCCGCCGGCGTGCGCGATTTCGATCGATACCGCGTTGATCCGTCAAAGCCGCTGATGCCGGATTTCTTCGTGCCGGAGGATGTGGCGTTGCCGCCGGGCGTGAGTATGGCGGCGAAGACGTGAAGCCAGCGCCTCAGCGATCCACCGAAAACGGCGTGAAGTCGGTCTTGTCGTCAAAAACGTCAACACCTTCGCTCTTTTTCAGCGCCCCGACCACTTGATAAGTCACCGGCGTGAGCAGAACTTCCCACAGCACCTTGAGGAAGTAATTGGTCGCCGCCACCGCGATCACTTGTTCGGTTGGCCATACGCCGAGAAAGGCAAGTGGGTAGAACAGCACACTGTCAACGCCCTGGCCGACAATGGTGGAGCCGATTGTGCGCGTCCACAGATGCTTGCCCTGGGTGATCACCTTCATCCGCGCCAGCACGAAGGAATTGGCAAACTCGCCCGCCCAGAACGCGACCACTGAGGCAAACACGATCCGCGGGGTTTGGCCGAACACCTCGTTATAGGCGGCTTGCCCGGTCCAGCCTTTGGCCGGCGGCAAAGACACCACCACCCACGCCATGAACGCCATGAACAGCACCGCGCCAAAGCCCGCCCACACCACGCGACGCGTGCGGGCATAGCCGTACACTTCGGTCAGCACATCGCCGAGCACATAGGAGAGCGGGAAGAACAGAATGCCAGCGCCGAACACGAACACGCTGCCGATCAACGGCGCCTCGAACGGCAAATGAATCTCGGCAGGCTTGGCTGCGCCAATCAGGTTTGAACAGATTAGAACAGCGACAAACGCCGCCATACAGAAGTCGTAGTACTTGAAGTGATGCCGGCGAATGTCGTTGCTTGTGATCTTTTCAATCGCCACGCGCTTGATCCCCTCGCTTTGCGGTGCGCGGCCTGCCGCCAGCGCGCGCGGGACTATGAGCGCAGGCGCGAATGTTCACAAGGCGGGCAAATCCGCGCGGGGGGCGCGCTTCTGGCGCAGCCTGCGCTGTGCTAACTGGGGGCATGGCTGATGAAGTCGGCGCCGCAGACGCCCTCCACTTTCCGTTGCCGCATTGGCCGCGTGTGAGCGCGGCGCGCGCGGGCGCGATCCGTGCTGCGATCAGAGATCGCGCAGCACGTGCTGCTTTGGGTGGACCGCGGGTCTTGCTCACTGCGGATTTGATCTCGCAGCTTTATGACTTGGTGTGCGATCCCGCGGTGTCGGACCCGATCTATGTCATCGCCAAGCCGGTGACTGTGGCCAGCGTCACGGCGTGGGCCAGCGACATGATCGCCACGTACGATCGCGGCGAAGGCGCAACGTTCTTGACCTATGATGAAGCCGGCGCGGTGGCGGGCTTTACCGAGTTTCTCTTGTGGCCTGACTATGCGGCCGGCGAAATCGGCGGCGCCATCCGCGCCGATTTGCATGGCGCCGGCGCAGGCAGAGCAGGCTTTGCGCGCGGGACCGATTGGCTGTTTGAAACCATCGGCCTGGACCGCATTGCCCTGACCGCGGCGATCGACAATCTGCGCTCGCAACGGATGATCGACCGGCTTGGCTTCTTCCGCCAAGGCGAAGGCGACTGCCGCCGCCCCGATGGAACCTATCGTCGCAGCGCGTGGTGGGAGCTGACGCGGGAGGAATGGCGGCGCGCCCAAACCGGGCAACGCTGAGTGTAAGAGGATGTTGAGACTTCCGCGCCGCTTCCGACGGCCTGCCTGCGACGCTTGCGCGCGGTCATGCTGAAGCGGGGCGGATGAGCTTCCGTCATACACCGCAGGCTGTTAGCTTGGCGGCCGCTTCTTTGGGTCGAGGTGTGCTTGATTGATGGCTCTCAAGGCGCGGCGACTGCGAACAAACCAGACGAACCCGCATACAAGCGGATGGCGTAGTGGTCCGGCATTGTTGCTTTGTGCGGCGCGGTTGGCTTGGGCCGCTGTGATCTGTTCGGCGGCAATAACTATTGGAATGGGCATTCCTGGGTCATGCTGCTGACCGTCACGGCCTTTGTTGCGGCTGGCCTGGATCAAATGACGATGGCTGATCGCGACTTTGGCCATCGCCGGATGAGCTTTGGCGCCATGGTCCTCGTTCTGGTCGGGCTGATTGGCTTGAACACATGGTCAGACTATCTGCGCAGCATCCGTTTGCGGGCGGCGATTGCAGACGTGACCCGTTATTGCGGCGGGACGCAGCCGGAAACTTGGCTCTCCATGAAGCCGACGCCCGCTTGTCTTGCGACGGTGTCTACTCTGGATACGACGCTGTGCCGGATCAATGAGCCGGACGCAGACTGCGGCATGTCCGCCATCATCGAAAAAGCGCGACGGCTGACAAAGCCGTGACCGCAGCCGGCCCTTTGGCGCGCCGATGAGCGGCGCGCCCTCGGACAAACCATAGGGGGAACGCATGGCCACATTGGAAACGCAAACCGAAGCGCCGAAACCACCCCGGCGGCGGCCGCTGGCGCTCATTGTTTGGACGCTGCTGGGGGTCTTCTTCTTGGTCACCATGGTCGCGCGCGGCTATTTCCCGCAAATACTTGAAGCGGCCTGAGACCCCGCTTTGTTTT
>JBEIHY010000155.1:0-5373 GCA_040381035.1 Hyphomonadaceae bacterium | reverse complement strand
CGCAAAGCCGCGCGACACCTCAAGCTCCTTTACGATCTGTTTAATCTTCTTACCGGCGGCGTACGCCGCACGCACTTCCACCCGCTTGTCCACGCCGTGCATCCTGATCCCGATCGCTGCTCTCACGCCCAGCGATCGCGCCTAACAGAAAAGGATGAGGGGTCATTTTTCGACGCCGATCACCCCAACGAAGGGGTCAAAATTGCACGCCGGGGAACAATCAGGCTGGCGCCGAGACGGCCGAGTCCCTCGGCCAGCGCCTCGCCGATCCCGGACGACGCGCCGGTGATCCACCAGGTTTTCCCTTCCATCGTCCCTGCCATGGCGTCGTCCTCCCGAAATGAATTGACACTTGAACAGCTATGTTCAATATTGCGCGCCCATGACCACACTGGCAACAGCAAAGCAACCCGGCGGCGCCCGTGCCCGGATCTACCAGGCCGCCATCCGCCTCTTTGCGGAAAGCGGCAGGGGCGAAGTGACCGTCAGTGAGCTGGCCGACGCTGCGGGCATCGCGCGCGGCACGATCTACAACAACATCAAGGCGCCCGAGAACCTGTTTGGCGAGGTCGCATCATCGCTGGCGCACGAAATGATCCAGCGCACCGAAGCGACGATGCGCGCGATCGACGATCCGGCGGAGCGGATTGCGACGGGCATGCGCCTGTTCGTCCGGCGCGCCCACGAGGAGCAGGACTGGGGCCGGTTCCTGACGCGCTTCGCGCTGGAAAATGCCGCGCTCAGCGACATGATGCGCGAGCCGCCCGCCAAGGATATCCGCACGGCGATCAAGGCACAGACCTTCAGCGCCGGCGAGGAAGCCATCCCGGCGCTTGTGTCCATGCTGACCGGCACGACCGTCGCGGCCATGAGCGCTGTCATTCAGGGCGATCAGGCGTGGCGCAAGGGCGGTAGCGACGCCGCTGAACTTTTCCTGCGCGCGTGCGGCGCAAGTCCCGCTGACGCGCACCGCCTGTCCACGCGCGACCTTCCGCCCCTCGTCCCGGACATCCGTCCGGCGGCGACATCAGCAAAGCGAAAGACACCATGAGCACGATCAGGATCGAGGACATCGCACACGTGCGCTTCAGCGCGCCCGACCTCGCGCAGATGGAGCAGTTTCTCGTCGAGTTCGGCCTCACGCCGTTCTCTGACGGCGACGGCAGGCTCTTCGCCCGCGGCGCCGGCGATCAGGCTTTCGTGCATGCAACTTCGCGAGGAGACCCCGGCTTTCAGGCGCTCGGCCTGCGCGCGGAAAGCGCTGAATCGCTTGCGGTTCTGGCCGCTGCAGAGGGTCTCACCATGGAGGCCCTCGACACGCCGGGCGGCGGCCAGGTTGTCCGCCTCCACGATCCGGACGGCTACTGCATCGAGGTCGTTGCGGGACAGCAGAGGGCGGCGCCGCTCCCGCTTCCCGGCGATGACGCACACAATAATGCGCGCAAAAAGGCGCGGGTGCGCGCGTCATTGCGGCTGAATGGCGGGCCGGCGCACGTCGTGCGCCTCGGCCACGCCGTGCTGGAAGTGAAGGACTTCCGCGCGTCGGAAGCGTGGTACAAGGAGCGCTTCGGCTTTATCACGTCGGACGAAGTCGAGCTCGCGCCGGGCGTGGCGATCGGCGCGTTCATGCGCTGCGACCGCGGCGACACGCCGACCGATCACCACACGCTCTTCCTGCTGCAGACGCCGGGCGCGCCGCGCTTCAACCACGCCGCGTTCGAGGTGGTCGATTTCGATGACCTCATGTGCGGGCATATGCACTTGAAGCGCGCGAAACGCACGCCGGCGTGGGGCGTCGGGCGGCACATTTTGGGCAGCCAGATCTTCGACTACTGGAAGGATCCCTGGGGCCACGAGCTAGAGCACTGGACCGACGGCGACTTGTTCGCGGCGGCGGACAGATCACGCAAGGCGACGTTCCAGGACCTTCTGGGCGTCCAGTGGGGACCGCTCCATCCGATGGCGCAGAGAGAAAGCGCATGAAACTCGCAACCTACGACACCGGCGACGGCGCACGCACTGGTGTGATTGTCGGCGACACCGTCGTCCTCACGGGCTTCGCCGGATCGATGATCGAACTGATCAGCGCGTGGGACGCCCATAAGGAAAGCATCGGCAAGGCCGCGCAATCGGGAAATGCCCTGCCGCTTTCTGCCGTGCGCCTGCGCGCGCCCGTGCCGCGGCCCGGCAAGATCTTTGCGATCGGCCTGAACTACGCCGACCACATCGCCGAAAGCAAAGTGGCCATCCCGGCGAACCAGGTCTGGTTCACCAAGGCGGTGACATCGGTGAACGGGCCTCACGACCCAATCCTCATCGCGAAGGCGGGCCAGTTTGTCGACTATGAAGTCGAGCTCGTCGCAGTGATCGGCAAGGGCGGCCGCAACATCGCCAAGGCCAACGCCGCCGCGCACGTGTTCGGCTATTGCGTCGGCAACGATGTCACGGAGCGCTTCTGGCAGCACCGCACCCCGCAATGGAGTCTCGGCAAATCCTTCGACACGCACGCGCCCATCGGCCCGTGGATTACAACGTCTGATGCAGTTCCCGATCCGCATGCGCTGGGATTGCGCTGCTTCGTCAATGGCCAAAAGCGGCAAGATTCGAACACGCAGCATCTCGTGTTCAACATCTGGGACCAGATCGAACATCTCTCGCAGGCGATGACGCTGGAGCCCGGCGACCTCATCTTCACAGGCACGCCCGGCGGCGTCGGCGCCGCGATGGACCCGCGGCAGTTCCTGAAGCCTGGAGATGTCGTCCGCTGCGAGATCGACCGGCTCGGCGCGATCGAAGCGACGATGGTTGCGGAGGCGTGACGCTGTGGCTGCTCATGAGTGCAATGTCCTGATCGTCGGCGCCGGGCCCACCGGCGTGACACTGGGAATGCTGCTGGCGCGTGCAGGCGTGCGCACCCTCGTCATCGACAAGGAGGGCGAGGTCTACCCGCTGCCACGCGCCGCCCACATCGATCACGAAACCATGCGCACGTTCCAGTCAATGGGACTTGCGGACGCTCTTTCGGAAACCTGCCGCACGGCGCCGTGCTATGACTTCCTGACGAGCGATGGCGAGGTGCTGATGCGCTTCGACGGGCTTGACCGTATCGGTCCGGGCGGCTGGCCCGTCGGCAACATGATCCACCAGCCTTCCCTCGAATCCATCCTGCGCGAAGGCGCGCGCGTCGCGCCGGACTTCGAACTCAGGACCGGAACGCGTTTCGTATCCTTCACGGACGGCGCAGACGGCGTTGTGACTACAGTCAGCACAGGCGATGGCGAAACAACTATTCGCTCCCGCTATCTCGTCGGCGCAGATGGCGCGCGCAGCCCGGTGCGCGAGGCTGCCGGCATCGAGTTCGTCGATCTGCAGTTCGACGAGCAATGGCTGGTCATCGACACCATCGTCCATGACTATGAGCGGCTGCCGAAGGTCAATCTGCAGATCTGCGATCCCGCGCGCCCCACCACCTGCGTGCTCATGGGATCGGGCCGCCACCGCTGGGAGTTCATGCTGAAGCCGGGGGAGACCGCCGAGCAACTGCTGGACGACGCGATGATCGCGGACTTGATGAAGCCGTGGAATGTCGGTGGCGCGGTGACGATGGAGCGCAAGGTCGTCTACCGCTTCAACGCCAAGGTCGCGGAAGCCTGGCGGAAGGGCCGCGTGCTGTTGGCGGGCGACGCAGCGCACCTGACACCGCCATTCGCCGGCCAGGGACTCTGCGCCGGCATCCGCGATGCGGCCAACCTCTGGTGGAAGCTTGCCGCAATCTTCCGCGCGAACGCGCCGGACCAGCTGCTCGACACCTACCAGAGCGAACGCGAGCCGCACGCGCGCGCGCTCATAGGTCTGGCCATGATGATGGGTCGCACAGTGTGCATTGCCGATCCCGCCGCTGCAAAGGCGCGCGATGACCAGATGCTTGCAGCGCGCGCCGCTGGCGCAGCGACAGGCGCGCCGCCCGTAACGCCGATCGGCGCGGGGTGCGTGCTGCCGGGGTCGCCGTCTGCCGGCAACTACTTCATCCAGCCTGTCAGCACGGCCCAAACCGTTACGCGTCTCGATGACACGCTTGGATCAGGCGCATGGCTCATCAGCCGGAGCGCCGCGCCGAAAGAGGCTAAGCTGAGCTTGCGCTGTGTTGCTCTGAACGAGCCGCTTGTCGCTCCGTTCCGCGATGCGCTCGAACACTGGCTCTCACGCCACAACGCCGACGCGGTGCTGGTGCGCCCGGACCGCTATATCTTCGGCGTGGGAGCTGCGGACATGCTGGCGCGCGCATGGCATGAGCGACTGGAGTAGTTTTGCGGACCAACCGCACTCAGCGTCGGCGTAGAAATGCGGGACGGCTCAGCCACGCCGCCAGCAGTACGAGAAACTCCATCACAACGAGGTGGTTGAGGTCGTTGTGGAGCGAGCCCAGCTATGGGAAAAGCGCTTGATCTTTTCTCGCTGTTCTGCACGGTCGCCCCCTGACTTTGCCTTGCCCCGGAATTGAAGGATCGTCGCATGTCCGCAGAGATCGCACAGGGTGCGCTGGAACAGCTTTTTCTCAACGCCCGCTCACGAAACGGCTGGTCGGAGCGGCCCGTCGACGAGCAAACCGTGCGGAGGCTCTACGATCTGCTCAAAATGGCGCCGACCTCGCTCAACGCGTGTCCGGCGCGATTTGTCTGGGTCCGCACGCCGGAAGCCAAGAGCAAGCTTGCAGACCTCGCCCTCGACAGCAACAAGGCGAAGATCCTTGCAGCGCCGCTGACGGTGATCATCGGTCACGATCTCGATTTCGCCGACAAGCTTCCCTACCTTTTCCCCGGGCGCGGCGCGATGGTGGCGCCCATGTTCAAGAATACCCCGATGACAGAGCCCACGGCGTTCCGGAACGGGTCGTTGCAAGGCGCCTATCTGATCATCGCGGCACGGGCTTTAGGCCTTGATGCGGGGCCGATGTCGGGCTTCAGCAACGCCGGCGTCGATGCGGCGTTCTTTGACGGCACGAACATCAAATCGAATTTCATCTGCAGCCTCGGCTACGGCACGGATGAAGGCCTCTTCCCGCGCAATCCCCGGCTCTCGTTCGAGGAGGCCGGGTGGTTCGCCTGACCTGATCTCAATCACTCGACCTGAACGCAGCGACGACAATGCCGCATGCACGGCGCCGGCGCGGCCTGAGTGTAACTGAGGAGGCTTCCATGACAACCACAGGCGTACAAGTGCTCATCGTCGGTGAGGCACGGCTATCGCATTTGACCGAGGATGGTTCGTGCGAAGTCGTCGGACCAGCCGGCGCGTTTTCGCTTTCGCCGGACGGAGAGGTCTTTGCGGGCAGACTGGAGGACATTCAGGGCGAGTTTCCGCAGGATGGTGAGG
>JBEIHY010000154.1:0-5432 GCA_040381035.1 Hyphomonadaceae bacterium | reverse complement strand
TTTCAAGCTCGATTTTCCCGCTGTCGGTAAGGACGGTTTTGGCGCCGAAACCATTGCGCGAATTGGTTGCCCCGTCAGGCTCGCCGGCGCGCAGATGATGATCCATCTCCGCATTCAGAGCACGCTCGGCGAGGGCTTTCTTCAAGCTGTCGAGCAAGCCGTCGCGCCCGAAGGCGTCTTAGGCCTCTCCACCCGCCAGCAACTGGTCGAGAATGGCGTCGGGAATGTGGGGCGCTTTGCGTCGGGGCATGCGAATCCTCCTGAGATCGCAGTATGAAGCCCGTTACACGAAATTTCCGACAGACCCTTGCGGGGGCTTGATGGTGCTGCATTCGCTGCGGCGTGCGAGGCGATCCGGGCCCGACACTTAGCACGCGCCCTGCAATCGTCCGAACACGGATGAATTAGAATTAGTCCGAACACGGACAATTCATTATGAACCGGGCGTTGATACGTATATCCTACGTATGTCCTGGTCGCGGGACTTCCCCCACAATCTGGCCGATCCGGCCCCGGCGTTTGCACCGCCGAGGCCGCGCGACTGATCGGCCGCGAGGACACTGCAATGTCCCTTTTCAATCAAAACCTTTCCGACGCCACGGGCAAGCCCTGGGCGTCCATGCTGGCGGTGGCTGTCGTCGTCGCCGCGTCCGGGCTGTTCAATGCCTGGGCGTGGGCGGCGGCGGTGGACGGGCCGGCCCGGTTCGTGATCGTGGCGCTTGTCGTGGCGTGCGAAATTCTGGGTGCGGTCCTGCTCATGCGCTTGGCCGGCGCGTTCCGGTCCGGCGCTTGGGCGCGGTTGGCGCTTGGCGTTCCGCTTTTGGTGGGCGTCATCGCGTTCAACGCTTGGTCCGGTCATCGCGGTTTCGAGTTAGTCGAAGCCGCACGGCTTGCGCCGATCCGGGCCGCTGCATCGGCGCAAGCCGATATTGACCGGGTTGAGGCCGCCTTGGCCGCAATCCCGGCCATCCCCTTATCGGATGAAGCTGGCCGGCCGATTGGCCCGGCGCGGACTGCCGAACTAGGGGCGCAGCGCGCGGCCGAGATTGCCCGTCTTGAGCGGCGGCGGGCTGAAGCTGTGGTGGCGAAGGCCGCGCTTCCACCGCCACCCGCCAGCGCTGGCATTGCGGCGGCCAACCCGGCGACCCTCTGGGGCATCGTGATCTTGATCGAAGCCATCAAGGCGGTGGGGTTGTTCGTCATCGGCGCCGGCCAGCCGGCTAGCCGGTCAACCCCGGCCAGCCTCATCCCGATGACCCCCGGCCAAGCCCTAGCCCGCCAGCGCTGGTCGAAGTCATCTTGAACCGAGCCCCTGAGCCTCACGGCTTGGGGGCTTTTTTCGTGTCCAGCGTTAACCTGAAACCCGTGCGGAATGCGCATCAAAGCGCACGTCTGGGGTGGCCGTTAAGGTCGCGAAATCGACCCGGCTGCTACCTATGTGCTACCTGAGACCGAGTGCGGCGGCGCGGGTTAGCCTGGGAACCACCGAAAACATCAATGCCGCCTTGGTGGGTGTAGCAGGATTCGAACCTGCGACCCGCTGATTAAGAGTCAGCTGCTCTACCAACTGAGCTATACACCCCTCGCGATCGCGCGGCGGGCGCCGGCGGCGGCGAAGGGGCGCTAGATAGGGCGGGTTGGGGCTGCGTGCAAGGGAATTTCCGCGCGCGGGCGCCCCTGCGCCGATCAACGAGCGTTTGCTGATAACGCTAAACTGAGCCCTGGCGGTCCAAACTCGCCGGCCATGGCACGCCACCCCACTCTTGATGCTGCTTTGTCGGCGCGCGCCAATATCCACCCGGCGACTGGGCTGGCGACGGACTATCTTAACCATTTCAATGAGCCGGCCATGCTCTTGCAGATGCTGGCCGATATGCCGGATATGGCCGAGGATGTGCTGACCTGCCCGCCAATCAGCTACGTGGAACACTAACTCGCTGCAATTTCAGCGAACGCGATTTGGCGATCCGCGCCTGTGACGAAGCCGCGCCGGCAGTGCGGGCCGCGTTTGACGCCGCTTGCCAGGCGGTTGGCGCCCATTTGTCCATTGTCCAGGCTCTGCTGCGCGATGGCGCTTTGGCGCCGGACGCCGCCGCTCTGGAAGCCGAGACGCTCTGCGCGCTCATCGCCCGCGCCGATGGCGGCATTCATGGACGCGACGCCGCCGAGACCGCGGCCCAAGACGATATCGACGCCTTGTTTGCGTGAACCCGGTTGCAGCCAACGCAGCCGCGCTTTACCCAGCCGCTTCGCGCCCAACTGGAAAGCCACGTCATGCCGATCCTCGCCCTGCTCCGCCATGGCCAGAGCCAATGGAACCTTGAAAACCGCTTCACCGGTTGGGTGGATGTGAACCTGACCGCCGAAGGCGAAAACCAGGCGCGCGTGGGTGGGCGGCTGCTGGGCGCATGCGGCGTGGCGTTTGACCGGCTCTATACCTCGGTGCTGACGCGCGCGATTCGCACCGGCACGATGGCGATTGAAGAAGCGGGGCTCGCCTGGTTGCCGGTGGTGAAAGACTGGCGCCTGAATGAGCGCCATTACGGCGCCTTGACCGGCCTCGACAAAGCCGAGACGGCGGCCAAACACGGCGAAGCGCAGGTGAAGATTTGGCGGCGCAGTTTCGATGTCGCCCCGCCGGAACTTGCTCCTGGTTCGGACTATGACTTCGCCGCCGACCGTCGCTATGCCGGCATCGCCGATCTGCCGCGCACGGAATCTTTGAAAACGACGCTGGACCGCGTCCTGCCCTATTGGAACACATCGATTGCAACGGATTTGCGCAGCCAGCACAATCTGATTGTCGCCGCGCACGGCAATTCGCTGCGCGCCATCGTGATGCATCTGTTTGGGCTGACGCCGGACGAGATCATGGATATCGAAATGCCAACTGGCAATCCGTTGTTGATCGAACTGGATGGTGATTTGAAACCGCGTGCGGCGCGTTATCTCGATGCGTCGCGGGCGCAAAAACTGCCGCCGGTTTGAACGCATGGGGCCGCGCGCGCGGCCCAGACTTTGGCCGCGGTCGCCATGGCGATGAGTGACAAGCAGCGGACATGAGCTGTCACGCCGCAAGCGCCAGTATTTTGTGAGCGCGAAGCGCGCTACGTGCGCCGCGGTGACGCATTCTTCCCAGAAATCGCGCTCAGAGGTTTTGGGCGTTGTGCGCGGCGCGATGGGTTTGAGCACGATTGCGTCGGAGCGCAGTTTGCGCGCCAGGCGATGGACAAAGGGCATTGGATTGAGGCGTGTGGCGCGCAAGACTGCGCGTTTGCGCTCGAATGTTCTTTCGGCACAGCCGTCACCCTGAACGTGGCGTCGGCGTCGATAATGGGAAGCGCAGAGCAGCGGCGCGGGCGCCGCCGTTCCGGGCTTCAACTCCAACCGGACGGCGAGCAGCACAAAAGAATGCCGCAAGATCGCGCCGATGCGTTTGATCATCATCAATGCGCGGACGAATTGGCCATGCTCCATCAATGGCCCTGCCTGCCGCACCCTGCGCAAGCGGTTTCCTGCGTTTCAATCGGTTGCGCCTTCGCTCATACTGCGACAGCAGGTCGGCATCGTAGGCAGGAACGCCGACGTTGCGTCACAGGGGATCCGTACCGTGCGCCGCGTCGGCATGGGGCATGAGGAAAAGCGCCAGCTGCTCGATCACGGTCGCCAGATCGCCAGGATCGACCGCAACGTCCGCGATGAAAGCACGCCATTGGGCTTGCTTGATCGGGTCGGCCGCAAATGCGGCCGTGAGCGCATCGGGGGGCTCGTTAGGAATGGCTGTTTGGCGGCGGCCGAAAGTCGCGGCTATCGCCCGCGCCAGACGATCGTCAGTGAAACTGAATGTCCGGCTCAACACCCAGATGTCGTAGAAATCCTTCATCCGCGTATTCGCGCGGCCCAGCGCGACCATGGCCTGGAACTTCTCCGCAATGACGGTTTCTCTGGCATAGGCGCGCAGGATCGGGGCTGGCTGATCAAGCAGCGTCGGATAGGCGATCTCCTCTGCCCCCGGTTCAAGCGTGTCGCCGAACCCGATATCAATCGAGAGCGGGATTCGCGCGGCTGCTAGGATCGCGGTCAGGCGAAGGCGAACACCGCCATAGGGCAGTTCCTCACGGATGCGATCGATCCGCACGCTCGCGTCATCAAAGACAAGACCGTCATCAAGCGCCGGCGTCTTCAACACTGATTGAAACAGCGTGAGGAGACGGGCGGGCTCGGAGTCGCCGAAGCCGAGAAGATCCAAGTCGCGCGTCCCGCGATGCGGCTCATCGAGCCAAGTCATCAGCAGTGTGGCGCCCTTCAGAACAAAATCGCGCCCATGCCGCGAAAGGCTGAGACGGTACAAAAGGCGCTCGACGCCGTAGCGGTTCAGCATCAGGTCGAACGATGTGCCGGTGGCCTTCGCTTTAGCGAACAAGCGATCACGCACGGATGCCGCGATATTGGTGGGCGCTTTAGCCATTGGCGGTCAGCGCTTCGAGATAGGGGCGCATGACCGAGGCGACGCCGCCGCGCTCGGCCTGGCGCGAAATCTGGGCGGGCGTAGCCTTGCGCTGCCGCAGGGCTTCCTGCAGGCCTTCGATGGCGACATGTAGGCCAATGGCGCGGCGATGCCGGAAGCAATCGGCGAGTGTGCGCGCAATGCTGAACATCGGCACTTTCACGCTGTCGATCAGCTGCATTTCGATGTCAGTGGTGATGAAATGGTCGGCCATTCGCACGATGCGCAGATCTGGCTGGGTCTTGCGCCGGGACCACTCCGATACCCCGACAGCAAGCCATACGCGGCGCGGGAGTTGATCGGTGAGACCGTGAAAGGCGAGTGAGGAAACAAGGCAGATCACGCCTTGCGGCACGCGTTTGGCGGCGCTCGCCAGGCTATGGTGTTCACTGATGGATGCGTCGCTGCTTTGGTAGAGGCCGCGCGCCAGTCGCACGACCTCGCCCGCTTCCTGCATGCGGCTCACGGTGGCGGCATCGACGCCGACGGCGCGAAGTTCGGCCAGGCGCGCAATGCCGTGCCGAGCCAGAAAGGCGGCGGCGATCTGACGCTGGCTGCGGGCGGGCGGCACCGTTACAATTCCTCCCAGTTGACTGGCTTGCCTGCTAGGAATTGTAACATGATGGGCAATCTTGCCTAGGCCCGAAATGAGCCTAACGCTTTTCCTTAGGTGCTTCGCCCCCCGCCAGGACTATCATCAAGGCCGTGGTCACCACTTTTGAGATGAAGACCCGCTTGGATGATGATCCTAGTGGCGCGCCTCGGCTAATTTGACTCATGTACTGTCGTTGCGAACGCTGATTCTTGCCGTGCTGGTAACAACCAGCGAGGCGTATCATCATGGCGGCCAAGAAATTCATTGTGGACCTCAGCGCTGAGGAGCGGGCTCGGCTGGAGGGGTTGATTTCCAAGGGCAAGGCGTCGG
>JBEIHY010000153.1:0-5595 GCA_040381035.1 Hyphomonadaceae bacterium | reverse complement strand
TCGCTGCGGGTCGGCTTTGCCGCCACCGCGAACACCACTTTCGACCGATCCCCCGTCCAACGCCATCATGCGGCGGCCAAGAGCCGACCCCGGAGAGAACCATGACCCCGACCAGGCCGACAGGTTGAAGAAAGCCGATTGACCCACGCGATTAGAGAACTGCGAGGACGTGACCTCCAAGGCAGCCAGTAGCGCCACGGCGGCCGCGGAATCGGCCGCTTCGGCTGCCTCGGCGCCGCCTTGATCGCCAGCCCCCCCCCACCCCGCTGGCGCAGCCGCGCCGGGTGCGTCGCCTCATGCACTGCCTTCAGCTTCGTGATCGAAACCTGGGTGTAAATTTCGGTCGTGGAGAGCTCGGCATGACTGAGCAGGGCCTGGATGAAGCGGATGTCGGCGCCGTGCTCGAGCATCAGGGTCGCCATGGTGTGGCCGAAGAGGTGACAGGCGCGACGAGCTCCGCATGGGTTCCCGCGACAAGCCAGCCGCGAATTACGAACCTGGCGCTCCGACAATTAGGTCCCCTTGAACGGACGAAACAAGAGCAACGGCCGGTCCGCGAATGCAGTGAACCCATAGTGCATGTAAAATCGCGACGCGCCCTCATCAATCGCATCAACGAGCAGCGCAAACGCGCCGATCTCGACTTTCGCGGCGCGCTCCATCGCGTCCCACAACAACGCGGCTCCAAGCCCTTGTCCGCGTGACAAGGTTGCAACAGCAAGACGACCGAGCCGAATTGTGGGGACAGCGGGATAGCGAGGGAGTTTTTTGGCGATAGCGACAGGAATGTCGCTCAAATCAACGCTGGCCGCCGAGAGTGTGTAATAGCCCGCAATCTTCGACGTCGCGGTCTCCACGGCGATGAAACAGGAAGCGACACGGCGCTTCTCATCCTGGGAGGCTCGCGTCGCCAGATAGGTGTTGAGCGCTGCAACGCCGCAATCGAAAGTCGTCCGACCATGGGCTGCGCCCAGTCGCTCGACGCGGAATGGCGGCGGCGTCACGCAGGCTCAATGAGTGAAGCGTGTCGCTTCTTCGCCCGCTTGAGCACGCTCTTGACCGCCGGCGCGTCGGCGGCAGCCCCCCGGTCAAAAACCGCTTCAGCGAAACGGATCTGGTCGGCCGTCGACAACCGAACGACAGCGTCGGTTTCAAGTGCACGCACAGCCGCTTCGTGAGCAGATGCAACGACAAAATCAGACAGGCTCCGCCCTTGTAGCTCGGCGGCGCGCTTAAGGAGCACATGGACTTCCTCGGGAAGCCGGGCTTCCAGCCGGGCGGTACGTGCAGGAGGGGCGGAACGTGTGGCCATCGATGACTTGTACGGCAAACTGCCGTAATCATCAACCCCAATGCCGCGCCTGGCTTCCATCAATCGGGGTAAGACGAAAGCCTGCCGCGGCCAAGATCGCATCGACCTCCTGAATGGCCCCCAACGAATCCGACGTGCGCCTTTCGGCGATAACCTTCCCAAGCTGAATGTCAGGGGGACTGGGGGTCGTGGGTTCGAATCCCGCCGCTCCGACCAATGTTTTCAAGGGTTTGCCGGACCTTCGAGAACTCTCAATAAACCCCGTGCCCCGCCAGTGCCCCGGTTCAGCGCCGGTGTCGGTCGGGCGCAGTCGGTCTCTATCGAATGTTGGGCTCGCGCCCTGCTCAATCCGCCAGCAGCCCAAACGCGGCAAAATGGAGCCGTCTGGCTCCGAGCTGATCCCCGCAATTCTCACGTCTCGCGTTCGATAAGCGGGGATGGCGTGGTAACACGCGACGAAGCTCGCTCCTCGATATCTTGGCGATCGGGCTTGTTTGACCGACTTCACCCAAGACAGGGCGGAACACAGCGATGACAAATCCAGGGAGCGCCGATGAAGACGATTGACCTGCACCAAGCGAAAGCGAACCTCTCAACTGTGGTCGAGGAAGCGATCCTCGGCGAAAGATACATCATCGTTCAGCATGGCCGCCTCGCGGCGGTCCTGATCGGCTTCGAGGAATGGGAGCGGCTGTCGGCGGCGCCTTCGTTCGGCCGCCTCTTGATGGCGGCGCCCGAAGCGGCTGGCCACCTGCCTGACCGCGATGAGGGTGGGCTGCGCAGCGGCGAATTCTGAGATGAACCCTAATAGCTTTACGCCCCGATCGACTCCAATCTGGTCCGG
The DNA here is from genome assembly GCA_040381035.1 of Hyphomonadaceae bacterium. Taxonomy (GTDB): domain Bacteria; phylum Pseudomonadota; class Alphaproteobacteria; order Caulobacterales; family Aquidulcibacteraceae; genus REEB506. The sequence continues at coordinate 3,439 of JBEIHY010000153.1, read as the reverse complement.
CGCGTCGTATTCGGCGTCAGCGTCGCGACACACAAGCCTTTCGCCCGTTCGCCGGAGCAAATGGTCCGCCTGCGCTCAGCTATCCACCGCCTCATTCGTCAGGTCGCGTGCGCCGTGCAGCAAGCGGATCAACGTCACTGTCTCGCCCTCAACGCGGTAGAACAGCAAATGCGGGAACGGCCTGATCCGAATGGACCGCAACCCTGGTCCAAGCGCTTCGCGCGGCGCGCCGATATAGGCAAACCGCTCCAGGCGTGCAATCGTCACCTCGGTCAAGGAGAGCAGGCGTTCTGCGGCCGCAACGTTGTCGGCCGCGATCCAGGCGTAGGCGTCCGCGAGATCATCGACGAACTTTGGACGGCGGAGAATGTTCATCCGGGCTTAGGCCGGGCGGCGCGCCACAAAGCGGGCGCGCACTTCATCGCGAACCGCGGCCGCGTCCCATGCGACGGCCGCGCCGCTTGCATCTCCCTCGGCGATCAATACTCTGAGCTCATCGTCTGAATAGCCGAGGCGATCAGCGTCGGTTGCGTCAGTGTACATCGCGCCGGCCAGCAGCGCTTCAGCGGCGGCGTCGAGGCTATCCAACCCCGCTTCAAGCCGTTTCCGATCCAGCGCGGCGGCAAGGCTATCCGAAATCGTGATCGTGGTCGTCATGGCGTTAGAATAGCGATTGCTGGCCATCAACGCCACCCTCAGCTGGCGCTGACCTCTTGCGTTTCGATTGGGCCGCCTCTGGCGCTGTCGCGGACAGCCGGCCCACTTCGGTCGTTGTCGGTTTCACAGCAGGCCTGATTTGCCGCGCCGCCAGCGTGCTCACCGCGCGCCGCGCTTCGAGAAATGCGAGCACATCCGCGCAACGATAGCGCACCGCTTTGCCGATCTTGAAGAACGGTAGGTCCGGCTGCGAACCGTCTTCGCGCCAGGCCGCCAGCGTGCAGGGCTGTAGCCCCATGAAGGCGGCGGCTTCTTCCGTGCTCAGCATTCGGTTCGGGTCGTTGGCGATAGTCATGAATGTTCTCCCGATAGCCTTGTGTTCGACCCGCCGGAGGCGCGGTCGAAAGTTTGAAGGACGCCTTGCGTCCCGACGATTTCCGTCCCGCCGCCCCGCGCAGGCGGCGGTCAAGGGCCGCGGAACGCGGCTTGCTTGCCCTTGACCGGCGCGAGCAGGGCGGCATTTGCAGTTTTATTTTTTCGCGGCGCTTTGTTCGCTGGTCGAAAACCGCGTCCGTCCGCGCCCCCACGTCTCCAGGTCGGCCTCGTCGTAACGCACCAAAGCGGGCCATATTTCAAGAACGGCGGTCCTTCGCCGGTGATGCGCCAACGGTTCAAAGTGTCGACAGAAATTTGCAAGCGCGCGGCGGCTTGCTGGACGGTCAGCAGAACTTGATGCGTCATGATCGTCTCCCATGTCTCGCAGCAGTAGCGCTGCGCGCCAAGCAGGGAGAACGCGAAAAATCTCGTTCGCAAGTCGTCTTCACCACGTTTGAGAAAAGTCCGAACACGGACGATGGTCGCATAAAGCGCAAACGAGATTTCCGCTTGTTACCCAACGTTTCCGCGGCTGTCCGGCGCTGACCGCGGATGGCCCGCAATCGCCTCCAATCGCCCATCGCCGCAATTCGCGCACGCAGCGAAAAGGCAGATTGTCGCAGGCGCCTGAATTCAAGCCTTTCGGCCGCCGCTCGGTCACGTCCACCTGAGTGGTGGAAATTAGGGCGGCTGGCGGTGTTCCCGGCTCAGGCCGCGCGCGGTGTAAGTATCGGCGCGGCGGCGGGTGGCGCAAGGGTGTATTTGTCGGCGCCGTCGCCGGTGCTGATTTCGGCCAAGGCTTCGATCGACAAATAGCGGTGCTGGAGCTGCCATTCGTCATTGGCTTCCATCAGCACGGCGCCGACCAAACGGATGATCGAGGCTTCGTTGGGAAAGATGCCGACGACATCGGCGCGCCGCTTCACCTCTTTGTTGAGCCGCTCCAAACCGTTGGTGGAGTGGAGCTTGGCGCGGTGGGCGGCGGGGAAGTCCATATATGCCAGCACATCGTTCTCGTTCGGCGACTTACGCGGCCTTCGGCCACGGTTCGCCTCACCATCCATCGCCTCGGCGAGCTTGGGATGGCTGTCGCGGGCGGCGTCGGCGACGGCGCGCCAGGCGGCGTGCGCCTTCTCCGCGTTCGGCGCAGTGAAGGCTTCGCGCAGCAGCGCCGCGAGGCGCGATTGCTGCGCTTTCGGCACGCGCGCCAAGAGATTGCGGGTGGTGTGGACGCGGCAGCGCTGCCAGGTCGAGCCGTTCAGCACCTTCTGGATCGCGGCTTTGAGGCCTTCGTGGGCGTCGGACACGACCAGCTTCACGCCCTTCAAGCCGCGCTTCACGAGGCTGCGAAGAAACTCTGTCCAGAAGACGCTCGCCTCGCTGTCGCCGATCGAAAGACCGATGATTTCGCGCTTTCCGTCGGTGTTTGCAGCCACGGCGATTATGGCCGCGACACTGACGATGCGCCCGCCCTGGCGTTGCCGGAGATAGGTCGCGTCGAGCCAAAGATACGGCCACTCGCCTTCCAGCGGCCGGTCAAGAAACGAGCCAACGCGCTCATCGATTTCCTTGCACAGCTTCGATACCTGCGACTTGGAAATGCCGCTCATGCCCATCGCCTGCACGAGCTCTTCGACGCGCCGGGTGGACACGCCATTGATCCAGGCTTCTTGGATCACCGCCGTCAGCGCCTTCTCCATGAGCCTGCGCGGCTCCAAAATGAAGCCTGGATAATAGCTTGGCCCGGAACGGAATTTCGGGATCTTCAGATCAAGCGCGCCGACGCGGGTTTCGAGCACGCGGTCGCGGTAGCCATTGCGATATGTCGCGCGCTCGGGGCTGCGCTCATGACGCGCTGCGCCGGCGGCGTTGTCGGCGTCAAAGTCCATGAGGCGGTTGAGCGTGGTCTCGGCCAGCACGCGCAGAAAATCGCCGTCCTCACTCATCTGGATGGCGGCGAGCAATTGTTGCAGGGTGTCGTTGGTCATCGGATTCGATCCTCAGCTTGAGTTGGGCTTCGCAACGCAACCCTTGCCGAGATTCTCCGATGACCACCCCCGCGCTTCGGGCGCGCTCTGACTCTTGCGGTCAGCGCGCCCAAAGCGCTCCGTCAGGAATTTCCACCACCTGAATGGACGCTACCAAAAGCCAGCTCTGGGGTCCCACTCGGGTCCCAGACGGCGAGCAAGGTTTCGCCCTGAATTGGGCTCTGAGCGGGTTGTTTTGTGCTAGGGCGTGTCGTCAGTTGAGCCACAGGACCACGCAAACGAGCATGACGCCTGCCAGAAAAGTGTTCGCCAGTTTGTCGAACCGGCACGCTATTGCTCTGTAATGCTTGATCTTGTTGAAGAAGCGCTCGACGAGGTTGCGCTCCCGGTAGAGTTCGAAATCGCACGCGCGCTGCTGC
>JBEIHY010000152.1:0-5722 GCA_040381035.1 Hyphomonadaceae bacterium | reverse complement strand
TACGCCGCACGCACTTCCACCCGCTTGTCCACGCCGTGCATCCTGATCCCGATCGCTGCTCTCAAGCCCAGCGATCGCGCATAACAGAAAAGGATGAGGGGTCATTTTTCGACGCCGATCACCCCAACGAAGGGGTCAAAATTGCACGCCGGGGAACACCCTTTGGCCTTGGGCCAAGATTTTTCATCCATCCCAGCTGCGGCGCAAAGCGATGGCGCGCGCTGCTGAAGGAGGCGCACACAAACGGTCTGGCCGCCCATGCAGTGTGTCCGGCCATTTTTGTGCCGTGGGAGGAGCTGCTGGCGCAGCCGCTGGCGGACGTCCGCGCGCAGCTTGGCATTGTGCCGTTCCTGGAAGATACCTCCCATTGGCTGGACAAGTCCTGGCTCGGCAAACAGGCCTCCGACGGGTTTGGCGCTCAGTCGCGCGGCGCGTCCAAGGCGCAGCTTGCCCGGCGGGTGATCGAGGCCGGCGTCGACTATCGGGATTTCTATCGCCTCAACGCGGCAAGGGCGCGCGCGACCTTGCAGCTTGCCGCAAACGGCGCCAGCGACGAAGACATTCGCAGCGCTGCAGCTGCCTAAAATCCAGCAAGCAGTCTGACTTGCAGCAACAGGCCAAATCATACCCGCTGTGAAATACTCAGACGTCGGCTGAAGCCTTACGTTTCCCGGCCACTGGCTAGCTCAGACATCCCAACAACGGCCCTTCGCCTTGCCCTCGGACTGGCCGACCGTGAACGGACGTAGCGTTTCAGTGCCTTGCTCTGCATTCTTCTTGGCCGCCGACAGAGTCCGCGCCGCAGCAGCGTGGCGAGCTTCATTCTGCTTGCTTGACTATTGTAGCTTATTGGCTACATTGCGTTATGCCAACTATCGTCAAGTCCGACGCTTTCGCCGAGTGGATCGACAACTTGCGGGACCGCGCCGGCGCCGCTCAGGTGCTTCGTCGGTTGGCGCGCCTGGAGCGCGGGAATCCTGGAAATGTCGCGCCCGTTGGCGAAGGGCTGAGCGAACTGAAGGTCGATTTCGGGCCGGGCTACCGGGTCTATTTTGGGCAGCGCGGCGGGGAATTGGTGGTCATTCTCTGTGGCGGCGACAAGTCCAGCCAGGACCGTGACATTGAAGTTGCGAAACGGCTGTGGAGTGAATGGAAGGAACAAAACGGATGACAAAAGCCAGGTTCAGCGCCTTCGATGCTGCAGACCACATCAAGACCGCGGAAGACGCAGCTCTTTACCTCGACGCAGTGCTGGCCGATGGCGACGCGAGCGAGATTGCCGAAGCGCTCGGCGTCGTTGCCCGATCTCAGGGCATGGCGGCGATCGCGAAGGATAGCGGGCTATCGCGCGAGACGCTCTATCGTACCCTGAGCGAGGCCGGCAACCCACGCCTTGAAACCCTTCTCGGGATCCTGCGAGCCATGGGGCTACGCCTTAGCGTGGCCGCCGCCTGACATGTGAAAGAAAGCTCGGGCTTGCAGCGCTGCATACCAATTTGAGACCCAAGCCCCGGTAATCACCCCATTTTTAGCGGGGCGGTTGGGTAGAAATTACGCGGCCGGTTTCAGTTTCTGAGCGGGCGTCAAGCCGCCGATGCCCATTGTCGAGAATGGTGCCTCGGCGGCGCTGGCCTGTTGAATTGGCGCTCCTGGAGCAGATAGCACCGGCTTGACCAGGAACCCGGCCTTTTCATCGCCCGCTTTCGGAAGACGCTGGCCGGAGTCGGGCGATCGTCAGGCGGACGAGTTCGCAGGTAAGCAGGCCAGCCGCCATTGCGAGGCACATACCACCAATCCGCGCGGCGGAAACAGGACTTGAAGCGACGGGCGCCGCACCCAGAGGCGCACCCGAGAAGAATGTCAGCAACGGGCTCAGAATGGCGATTAGCCCAAGATAGACGAAAAAACGCAAACCCATCGCGGCCCCCAGCACGAACAGCGTCACGCCGAACGCCACTGCCCGCGCCACGCTCGCCGCGAGCGCGGGATCGACGCCAGACCCTTGCGCGACGACGAGCGGCGCAAACGGCACCATGTTCGCGAAGATGCGCGCTAGCACGAGCGTCACCGCGATCAACACTAGCTCGGTTACCAGCGGCGCGCCGTTCTTGCCACGTAGGTGCTGCAGCAGCGTCCAAATCATCGCGGCGAGCGCGCCAAACGAACTGACAAACGGCAAGCGCTGCACGGTGGCGCCAACGATCGCGAAGAACCGGCGGAGCCGCGCAGCCATGCGCGGCGCAACGAACCCGCGCCACGCGCCCAGCACCGGCTTTTCCACCGGCAGCTGCATGATGAAGGGCGCGGCCGCCGCGCCCGCGAGCCCTAGCGCCAGCAGCGCGGGCGCCGCCGGCGCCCCCACAGGCGGTGCCAGGCCGCCGACAAGCGTGTCATTGAGGCCGTAGCGAACGAAGACATAAAGCGCGCAGCCGGCGAAGCCGGCAAAGTACGCTTTCATCAGATCGGTGACGCGCAGCCGCCAGGCCGCGCCGGTCACCAGTGCCGCGAGCGCGACTATGCTGAGCGCGGCTGCCCCGCCGAGCACCGGCGACGGCGCGCCCGGCCATGGCCAGGCGATGTACGAAACCGCCAGCACCGCCAGAGCCGACCAGCCGATCGCCGCCGCGCCCGGCCAGTCGGAGGGACGGCGCACGATGCGCGCGATCTGCCAGACAATGACGGCGAGCGCCCACGCGCGCATGGCCCATTCCACCGGTAGCGGATCGGGCAGGCCGGCCGCGAGATTCATCACGCCCAGCAGCAGCACGCCGGCGAACAGGAACTGGTCGGCGACTAGGCGGATGTCCGATTGCGGGCCCGGCGCCTTGATCGCGATCTGCGCGGCGATAGCGGCTATCGTGGCGACGATCAGCACGAGGCCCGGAGCGGAGCTGCCAGCGCCGCTGAACTGCAGTGACCAGAAGCCGAGCGCAGCGAAGCTCGCGGTGGTCCCCAGCAACTGGCGGCGCGCCGCCATCGTCGCCACCACGGGCACGAGGATCACGCCAATCAGCGCCACCAGCGCCGCGCCGTCGCCGAACGAGGCGCGCAATGCTTCCATTGCTTCGGGCGACGCCAGCGCCGCCGGCGTAAACAACAACGCAAAACCGAGATCGAGCGCGCCGATGATGCGACGGTAGAGCAGCGCCGAGCCGGCCGCAAGCACCAGCGACAACACCGCCAACAGTCCGACGATTCCAGCGATGGCGACAACTTCGGGCCGCGCGGTGAGATAGACAATGGCCATCGCTAGGGGTGCGAACCAGACGTTTCCGGAACCGCCGCGGCCCGGCAGCAACGTCAGCGCCGCGAGTGCCGCCGCGGCCGGCAGCGCGAACGCGACGATGGCGAATGGCGCCGGCGTCTGCGCCGTCGACAGCATGTAAAGGCCGACGCCGAGCGCGATCGAGCCGAGCACCGGCGCCACGTGACTGACGATGGCGCGCTCCGTCTCTTCGCTGCTGAGGTTCAGCGATCCATAGACCGCCTTGGCGTCCACTTTGCCGAGCCAGGTCATCGGACGGTTCATGCGGTGGTTTCCCCAGGGCGATTGGCGAAGTGCGCCGGCGCGCGCTTGCGAAGGATCTCGAGTGCGACGCGCAGCGCTTCGCAGATGAAGAACGCGAGCGCAACGGCGAGCAGCATGGCGCCGCCAAGGTTTGCGCCTTGCGACGGCAGAAACGGCGCGGCGACAGCCAGGAGCGCGAGTGCCAGCAGTCCCACGTAGGTCATCAGCCGCACGCGCGACAGCAGACCGACGCCGACAACCGCTGCCGCAGCTTGAATCGCCGGCCCCGCATACTTGCGCGGATCGAACACCGTAGCGTCGCCGACGGCGAAGCCAAACGCGCTGCCAACGGCGTCGGGCAAGCCGCTCATGGCGAAGACGATCATTACCATGGCGGAGATCGAGGCCATCTCCGTTATATTGACGGGCGCGTTGGGTCCGCGAAGGTGACGCCACAAACCGAGCCAAATGCCGACGATCGCCGCGATCGAGTCAGCCACTGGAAACCGAGCTGCGAGGCGACGCCCGCCTTGCACGATGTGGCGGAGACGCACCGCCTGACGCGGTGCCACCAGGCCGCGCCACGCCGGCGGCCAGGTTTTATCCGCACGCGAAGACAACACGAGCATGGTCGTCGCCGCGAGTGCCACCATCGCCAGACTACCCCACAGACTTACCGGGTGCGGAAGTATGCCACCTTGCCCCAACGGACGGATCCGTGCCGCCTCAGGCATCGCCGGTTCCGCTGCGCGTAACGCCGCGGTGCGTTCCGCCTCACACCGATTGTAGAGTGCGTAGTCCTCGTCAGAGAAGGGATAATCGTCTGGCTGGCCATAGCGCTCTTGAATGTCAACGCACTCGGCAAACTCGGCCCGGACGGTCGCCTCAGTTGAGTATGAGCGGACTCCCACGAAAATGGCGGCCGGACCACCGATCCAGAGAGAGAAGATCAACAAGAGCCCGTAAATGGACTTGAGGAAATTGGGAACACCGCGCAGGTGCGCGAGCAACAACAGGCTCACGCCAAATAGCAGCGCAATCAAGACGACCGTCCAGAACACCGTGCTGAGCACGTTGTCGACGACGGTCGCCGGGTCGGCGGCGAACGAGATCGCCAGCGCGAAAAGCGCCAGGCCGGCGAGCGCTGCGCGCACCGGCCAGTAGCGTCGGCTGCGAAGCGCCAACAGGAGTTGCAATGCAAGCACGCCGCCGAGCACCGTGCGCACCAGCGGCAGCGGCTTGTCGCTCAGGAACGGCGACGCCATTAGCAGGACAGCGGCGACCGCGAGGCCGAGCAGCACGAGATCGCCGACAAACACAAGCCAAAGTGCCCGGGTCGGCAGGCCGTCCGTCGATCGAACCGGCTTGACCTTCGGTTCGCCCCTTGCAGCCCGCGCCCGCGGCTTGCGCCGCAGCGTCTGTGCGAACGTCGCGGCGACAACGATGAGCGCGAGCATGCCGCCTGTCGCTTCCGGCGAGCGCACGCCGGGCAGCGCCCATTGCAGCAACAGGGCGATGCCGATCAGCATCTCCAGCACATGCCCACGGCGCGCGAAGAGCGCAATGAACGGCAGACAGAACGCAAAGCCGAGCCAGGTTTCGCCAGGGCCGCCGGCGCCGCGCGCAAGCGTCACATAAGTGATGGCGAGCGCCATGGCCGCGCAGGCGCCGCCGGACTCGATCCTGCGCAGCAACAAAGGGCCCACACCCGCAGCAAGGACAAGCCCGAGCGCCGCCATCTCGCGCCAGGGCTCGACCTCTGCCCCGGCCGGCAATCCAAGACGGAGCGCGGCGTGCATGATCAGCGCCGTAAGCGCCGCAAACCAGAACGAGCGGCCGGACCGGACGAACAGCAGACGAAAGAGCACGACCGCCGCCATGGCCGCCGCCATCGCGAACTGCGCCGCTCCGTTTTCGCCAGTAAGGAGAGCGGACGCCGTCCAAGCGATGATCAGACCCGCGCCTGCCGCCGGTGCCAGCAGGCCGAAGACAAACCGGTCCGCGCCCTCCTTAGCTTCCCTCATCAGCACCGTTCCTCCACGCACCGGAGAGTGAAACAGAAGTGCGATACTGTCTAGGGAGGCTCTGATTTAGGCACAAAATCCGCGCTATAATTGGTCTTTTCGTGCATCCTTGGCCGATGGGGTCGTTTTTTCATCCGGTTTCCCCCTAATTCGAGGGGGGAACCGCATTTTTGGGCAGACTCCGCCCCTG
>JBEIHY010000151.1:0-5753 GCA_040381035.1 Hyphomonadaceae bacterium | reverse complement strand
TCATCGAAACCTGCAAGCTCAACGGCGTTGAGCCGCACGCCTACATCACCGACGTCCTCGAAAAGATCGTCGCCGGCTGGCCCGCGAACCGCATCGATGACCTGCTCCCGTGGGCGTACGTGGCCTGAAACCGCCGCTTACGGTCATAGACGGAGATGACGCCGTCTTCCGGATCCAGCGTGTTGGCGATTTCGTGGAGGATGTCTTCTTCGACGCCGAGCATTTTGGCGACGCGCGTTGCGGTGAAGATGTAAGAGACGGCAGCCATTGTCAGGCGGCGCGCGCGGTCTCAGCGCGCCAATTCCTCGGCAAGAGCTCGTCTAGTTGATACACCGGATGTTCAGCGATGCGCGCGAGCGCGTCGGCGAGCCAAGCTTGGGGATCGACGCCGTTGAGCTTGGCGGTCATGATCAAGGTATAGATCATCGCGGCGCGCTCGCCGCCACGCTCAGAGCCGGCAAAGAGCCATGCTTTTCGTCCGATGGCGATATCGCGCAGCGCGCGCTCAGCGGCGTTGTTGGTTAGACAAATCCGACCATCATCCAAAAAGCGCGCGAACGCATCCCAGCGCACGAGCATGTAATGCAGCGCCTTGCCGAGCGGGGTCTTGGAAGAAACCCGGCTTCTCTGATCCTTCATCCACACATGCAGATGCTCCACGAGCGGCTTGATCTTCTCGTGACGGGCATGGCGCCTGTGTTCAGCGCTCGAGCCAGTGATTGCGCGTTCGAGTTCGAAGATGGCGTCGATCTTTTTCACCGCCTCAAGCGCGATCGGCGAGATGACGACGCGTGGATCTCGGGCTTTGGCCTCAAGATCAGCGAGCACATAGAATTTGCGCCGACCATGGGCCCAACACGCGGCCTCAGTGATCGCCCCGCCTGGTCGATCCTCGGCATAGAGCGATTTGTATCCGCCATACGCGTCGGCCTGCAGCACGCCGTGAAAGCGCGCGAGATGCGCTTGCGGATGGGCGCCTTCGCGATCGCGTGAGAAATAATAGATTGCCGCCGGCGGGTCCGACCCGCCGAAGGGCCTATCATCGCGCACATAGGTCCACAGGCGCGCTGTGATGGTCTTGCCTTTGGCCAAGAGCGGCACGGTGGTGTCGTCGCCATGGACGCGGGCGGCCCTGAAAACCTGTTCTTCGATCAAGTTATAGAGCGGCGCGAGTGTCAGCGCGGCGGCGCCGACATGATCGGCTAAGGTCGAAACACTAAGATCAATATCGGCGCGTGCAAATTCGCGCGATTGACGGTTGAGCGGCTGATGCAGCGCATATTTGTCATAGAGCAGCATAGCCAAGAGCGAGGCGCCGACGTGGCCGCGGGCGATGACATGAAATGGCGCCGGCGGCTGGCTGATTTTCTCGCAATCCCGGCAGGTGAACTTCTCCCGCACGGTCTGAATGACTTTGAAGCGGCGCGGGATAGCTTCAAGCGTTTCGGTGATGTCCTCGCCCAGCTTGGCCAGTCGCGCCGAGCCGCAGCAGGCGCACTGCGTGGGCGCCGCCACAACAACACGCTCGCGCGGCAGCTGCGCAGGGAAAGGCTTCTTGACCGGATGACGGCGCCGGCGCTCGATCTCGGGACGACCAGCTTTGAGAGCGGCCGCATCGGCGGCGATGTCGTCCTCGGCGCGATCGGTCTCAAGCTGTTCGAGCTGAAACTCAAGCTGTTCGATCAGGCGCGCGCCACGCTCGGATGTTTGACCATAGGTCTCGCGCCGGAGCCGCGCGATCTCCAGCTTCAGGCTCTCGATCAGAACGGTCGTCGTGGTGAGACGCGCTTTGACATAGGCGGCGTCGGCTTGGGCGTTCGCCGCATTGGCCTCTGCGGCGATGGCGCGCTCTGTCATGGCGGCCAACGCGGCTTTTAAACTGGCGATGTCGTCGCCCGATTCCATGGGGCGAGAATGCCACGATGCGGCGCGCTTGAGGCGCCCAAATCGGCGCGCCGATTCAATTGGTCGCAGCTTTTTTAACCGGCGGCTTCAGGCCGCCAAGTCGGCCGTGGGCTACGCCAATCGAGCGCCTCAAGCAGCATGGCGAGTTGGGCTGGCGTGATCTGATGCACGCCATTGTCGGCGCTCGGCCATTGAAACCGGCCTTTCTCCAAACGCTTGGCGAACAGGCAAGCGCCCTGACCGTCATGCCAGATCGCCTTCAAGAGGTCGCCGCGCCGGCCGCGGAAGACGAAAACGTGTCCCGAATGTGGATCGAGCTTCACCGTCTCTTGGATCTGCAGCGCCAGGCCCGCCATGCCGCGACGCATGTCGGACTTGCCTAAAGCCAACCAGATCCTCGTCCCCGGCGGAAGCGGCGTCATCGCGACTTCGTCGCCAGCGCCTTGATCAACGCCATCATCACCGAAGCTTCGACTCCGCCGCTGATCTTGACCTTCGTGCCGCTTGCCAGCTCGACCTCGATCATCGTCGCTGGCGCCGCCGCTGCAATCGCAATTGGCATGAACCGCATCGGCGGCGCGGAGATCGACGGGTCTATCTCGGGCGCCGGAAATCCAAGCTCGGCGCGGAACTGCTTGCGCCAGGTATGAATCTGGCCCGATGAAATCTCGCGCCGACGCGCGATCTCAAGGATCACCGCGCCGGGCGCGAACGTCTCGCAGACAATCGCCAGCTTGTCCTCGCGCGACCAGCGACGCCGCTCCTTGCCAAGGATGATGTCCACGAACGAGTCCCTGCGGCAACAACCAGTCTAAGAGCCCGCTCTTAGACCGGTCCTTCAGCCGCACTTCGCCGTCGTCATGCCGATGTCCGCAAGACGGTCTTCGGCGCATGGGTACATTGCTACCACATTGCTACCAGGCTGTTTCTTAAGGTAGACAAGCTCGTCCAAACAGAATTGCCCGCCTCAGGTGGGCTAGCCAGCTAGGTGGGGCTCTGGGCGTTGGCCTGCACAAAACAGCCCAGAGGGGCGATCGCGCCGCTATTCAATCCACTGGCCGTGTGTCTCTCATGCGACCGCATCGCTTAGCGTGGGTTCGCTTAAGAGCACTAATTCCTCTGCGGCGGTGGGGTGAACGGCACACGTGAGGTCCCACTGCGACTTCTGCAATCTAGCCTTCACCGCAATGGCCGCGAGCTGAATAAGTTCTGGGGCTTCCGCCCCTACAATGTGTACTCCGAGCACGCGGTCGTCGCCCGCATCAACGATAAGCTTCATCAAGACACGTTGTTCGTTGCCGGCGACTACATGTTTCATGGGAAGAAACTTCGTGCTGAATATCTTTAGCCTATGGCCCTTCGCGCGCGCTTCCTCCTCGGTAAGCCCAACGGCGCCGACCGCGGGCTGCGAAAACACAGCGCTGGCGACTTCCGAATGGTCGAAGGCCGAGGGCTTATTGAGCAACTCAGTTGCAACAAACGCCGTCGCTTCGCGTATGGCCACTGGCGTGAGGTTTAGTCGATCTGTGACGTCGCCAATAGCTGAGATGGAGCTGATGTTTGTGCGTGAAAAATCGTCAACGACCACGGCTTTGTCTCTGAGAGTGACCCCGACATGATCAAGTCCTAACCCTTCAGTGTTCGGTCGGCGGCCGATTGCCCATAAGAGGTGATCGGCCTCTAGCGACGTACCATTTGACACAGCGATTTTTCTTCGACCGCCGACCAGAGGGCGTACGGATTCAACCACTGCCTCACTGACAACGCTGATACCTAGCCTTTGGAGATCGGATTGTAGTTGCTCGCGAACGTCACGATCGAATCCTCGCAGAACTCGGTCACTCCGACAAACAAGCGTTGTATGCACACCGAGTCCGTTGAAGATGGAGGCAAACTCACAGGCGATGTATCCGCCTCCAACGATGACAATACTCTCTGGCAGCTTCGCAAGTTGGAACGCGTCGGATGATGCTATCCCGAGTTCGTAGCCAGGCGTCATCGAGGGGACTAGGGTTCTGCTGCCCGTCGCGATCAGTATGTGCTTGGCGCTGTAGGTGCTACCTGTGCTTAAGAGCCGTACGGTGTTGCGGTCGACAAGCGTGGCGCGAGATTCAAATACATCAACGCCGGCCTTGAGAAGGTTTTGCTGATAGATGCCCGAAAGGCGAGCAACCTCCTTCTGCACTTCATTTCGGAGCGTGACCCAGTCGAAACAGGTCGAGGTAACGGACCAGCCAAATCGCTCGGCGTCTTTGAAAGCCAGTGCGAACTCTGAACCGTACACCAGCAACTTTTTGGGAACGCATCCGCGAATAACGCATGTGCCACCGATCTCTTGCTCCTCGGCAATGGCGACGCGCTTTTTGGCTAGCGTCGACGCGAGGCGCGCTGCGCGCACCCCACCTGAGCCGGCGCCAATCACGAAGAGATCATAGTCAAAGCTGGGCATGGCGCTTCGCGTTTGGCTCTTATTGACTGATTAAGCTCTCAGATTCGAACCAAGTGCGTGCTTGATTATCAAATGCCGAATACGCGCTCTGCGTTCGTCTGGAAGAACATTTTCTTCTGTGCGAGGGGCATGTCCATTTTGTCTAGACTTGCGACTTCCTCAGGGTCGGCTTGGTAGGGATAGTCCATCGCATACAAGACGCGGTCAGGCCCTATTTGTTGTTGCGCAAACTTGATTGCGGGTTCCCAAGCCATGCCTGAGCTAGTGACATAAAAATTCTGTTCCAGGTACTCGATAATCGACCGCTGGGTCGCCTTCACCATTGGGTACCGGTTCGATCTCACAGTCGCACGGTGCATGTAGTCCAATCGGTACTTCCAAAAAGGCAGCGCTTCCCCCATGTGCCCGAGTATGATTTGCAGTCGTGGGAATCTGTCGAGGGCGCCTGACGTCATAAGCCGCAAAGCGTGGAAGCCGGTCTCGACGCCAAAGCCGTAGATTGCGCCGTCCAAGCCTGCTTCAAGAAACGGCGCGATCATTTTGGGTGGCGGCGTGTTCGGATGCAAATAAATCGGTGTCTGAAGTGCTTCTGCAGCCTCGAGAATGGGCCAGAACTTTGGATCGTCCAAATATTCGCCGTGCGTGTGGGAATTCACCACCACCGCATTGAATCCGAGTTTTTTTCCGCGCTCGATTTCTTTGGCTGAGAATTCGGGCGCCTGAGGCGCAACGGCTGTCATTCCCGCGAAACGCGTTGGTTTCGAGCGGCACGCCTCCGCAAGCTGGTCATTCGCGAGCTTGGCGATCTCGATCGCCTCGTCCCGCTCGAAGATTTGAACGCCCGGCGATGTGAGCGCGATCACCTGCATGTCTATGCCGCGAGCATCCATGTCCGCTATGCGCTTGTCCGCGAGGTCAGTCAGGCTCTCGGTGATGAAGCGCGCGCGAGCGCTCTGGCTCGACAAGTAGAAACCCATAAGGCTCTTAAACCCCGGATCAATGTTGGGATCTTCTTTGAGCAGACGTTTATAGGCCGTCAGCATTTCAGGGGGAGCGAAAGCCTCTTCGGTGGCTATGCGCAGATAGCCCGCTTCCCCGCCAGGTTTTGAAGGCGCAAAAATCACTATCACATTCCTCGCGTCGGGGAGAGGATATGCGTTTCCTGCCAGTTCCAGGTATTCAAGCTAATTATAGCATCTAATGGGGACCCTTTAGGCGCCCTCGCCGTGGCGAAGCGGATGGCGACTGGGTCCGCTCTCGGTAAGCGGCGGTTTGATCCCACGTCGCGTCGGGGTGTCCGGGCTGGCAGGCTAGAGGCTAGCCAGCATGAGATGCCTCTATGGACGTCATTAGGGATGCCTCGAGCCTGACGCCGCGCCGGATGGAGATCATCACCGGC
>JBEIHY010000150.1:0-5795 GCA_040381035.1 Hyphomonadaceae bacterium | reverse complement strand
TCCCGAGCATGGCAAGGGCGCCGGACCGGCCGTATGCCGGTCGCCCCGCCTTACACGCCAGCCCCCGGCCCGCCATTCCTGACGAGGTCCAAGAACCGTTCAAACCGATGTTCCGCCAAAGCGGCAGCGTCATCTTCTTCGTCTGCCGCCAGGGGCGGGGTGTATTCGAGCCAGATGCGCACGAACAGCAGCAGCGTTTCCTTCAAGATGGCGTTGTCGCGCATGAGCCTGTCCATCCGGGCCTCGACACGTGCGAGCTGGCGCGCCGCGCCTTCTGGCACGCCGTCAGGGTGGGCCCTGAAGTGGCGCTTGACCGCTTCTGCGATCAGACCTGATGCCGAGAGATGCTTGGTCTTCGCCGCCTTCAGAAGTTCGGCTTCGAGATCGGCGGGCAAATAAACCGTGACGCCTTTGGCCGGCATAGTCAGACCCCTTTACTGCGACGCGGGCCGCGACGTTTCGGCGGCGGCTTGTCCGGTGGCGGCAGCAGGACGAGCTCCGGTGTGAAATTGCGCATCGGCCGTTCGCAATCATCCGGCGATGACTGCGCGTCACGTTGCTTGGGGTTTGCGCCAACCCGCTTCCAATCATGGTCTTCGGTGAGGGTTTCGGACTTGGGCGCGCCAGCGATCAAGCGCCGCGCGAACAAGGGAAACGCATCGACCTGCATTTTGCGCGCGCGGATCGGTTTGCAGCCGCCCTTGAAGATCAGCATCTGGTCCGGCGGCATGCGCAGCGGATCGCCGGTTTGCATCAGGGATCTGCGCTGGTCGCGCCAGGTGTGGGACTGGCGTTGCTCGCCAAATCCGGCGCCGCCGCGATGGCGCGTTGTCTGCGGGATCATCTCAATGACATCCCCGCCGAGTTTGCAGATCACTTCGGCTGTGGCCGGATCATTGACGCCGAACGAGGTGATCACGTCGCAATTGTCGATGATCACATTGTCGCGGCCATAGACGCCGCGGATCGAATTGAGCGACTGGCACACCAGCATGGCCTGAATGTCGTAGCCGGCCATCAGCCCCATCGCCCGCTCGAAGCCCGGCAGCGCGCCGAGCAGAGGGAACTCATCGAGCAGCAGCAACGTGCGATGGCGGCGTAGGCGGCCGAGCGAGTCCGCGACCTTGTCTTCCGTCAGCGTCCGCACGACGAGCCCGACGATCAAACGCATCAGCGGCATCAAGCGGTCCATGTCCGATGGCGGCGGCTGAAGATAAAGCGTAACAGGCTGATCGAGGCCAACCAGATCGGCAATGCGGAACGTGGATGTGGCGGTGTTCTGCGCCACCAGCGCATCGGCAAAGACGGTCAGATATGATTCCGCTGTGGCGCGCACGTTCGATTGGGTTCGCTCTTCCATGGCGAGGTAGGAGGTCGCGACTTCCTGCGCAATCGGATGGGGTGATACGAGCGCGGTGATGCGCCCATCGCGGCTTTGCCATCCGCCGCGCATGGCCTCGGCGGTTTCGTCCATGCGCGCAAGGCGAGCGCGCACTTCGGCGAAGTTTTTGCGCTCCTCGGGCGCCGTGTAGAGCACGTCAAGGATCACGCCCATCAAGAGGTTGGAGGCCGCGTTGCGCCAGAACGGCGCTTCATTGGTTTCGCGCGTTGGCGCGGTCAGGATATCGACGATGTTCTGCACATCGCGCACCTCGTGCACACCGCGCCGCACTTCAAGCAGCGGGTTGAATTTGGCGCTGTTGAGGCGTGTCGGAGCAAAGCGCACGATGTGAGAGTTTTGACCGCGATAGCCGGCCGTTCCCGGAAAGCCGATACGCGGGTCGCCATCGGCAAGTTCGCCCTTGGGATCGAGCGCGACGATCGACCCCTCCCAGGACAACAGCGTCGGCACAACAACGCCGCGCCCCTTGCCGGCGCGTGTCGCGCCGACAATGAGGGCGTGGCCGGGGCCGTTATAGGTTACAGGGCGCTGGCCCAAAAGACCGCCCCAAAGCCCCAGCGCCATGCCGCGGGCGCCGCCGAGGAGGCCGGCGCGTTTAACATCGCGTTCCTGCGCCCAGCCGCCATCGACGATGTGGCGGCCGTTCGGGCTTGGTGAGAAGAGCGTCCCACCCGACGCCACTTGATAGGCGACAAAGGCGCCCGCGCCGACGCCGCCGAAGATGAAAACATTGGCGAAGGCGAAGACCGATGGATTGCTGCGGCCAAGGTCCTTCTGCCACGCGAAGACTTCGAACGGCCAATAGAGGCGGATCGGGCCGAACGCGATAAGTGGCTCGCCGAACCGCTGCGCGAAGTCGAAGTGGCCAGCGACAATCCAACCGGCGAGTGACCACGACACAAACATCGTCGCCAGGCCGATGAGGCCGGCAAGCGCGAGGTTCGGCCAATCGGAAGGCGCATCTTCCATCCAGTTGCGGATCGGGGCGGCATAGTCTGCGCCGCCCTGGCTATCGGCAAAGATCAGCATCCGGATCATCGTGGCGACCCCGATGACGGCGCCGCCAAACGCGAAGATCATTGGCCAACCGAAGAGGCGATGCAGATGATCGCCTGCCTGCGCGCGCCAATCAAACAGCGCGAACGGCCAATAGATCGGCGCGCCCGAAAGCGTCAACAGCGGATCGCCGAGCGCTTTCTGATAGTGGAGAACGTGGGCCGCCGCTTGCGTGCCGAGCGCGCTGCCTAATGTGAAGATCGCGATGCCGGCGGCGAGTGCATGGATGAAAGTGCGTGACATGAGGCGTGCTCCGCGTCGGCGCGGCCTGCGCTGACGCCATCAAGCATCGCGTCAGGGCGCACTCCAGTCTGCCGATTTCATCCGCCGGCGTTGTCGCGCGCTTTGGTTCTCGTCAAGAAATCGATGATCCGTCGCAACGCGATGGCACACGTCGTCTTTGCTTTCGCTGATTTGACGCAGAGAATGAAACACGCAGGGTGCAAAGCGCAGCAAGTCACAACGACAAAAGAACGAAAGGCAAGATAACCAAGGGTGCGTTCTTCGTTTTGTCGTTGTGCGCCATGGCGTTTGCGCAAGGTAGGCTTACAATTTCCACTGTGGCGATGAGGTGCGCGCCGCACCCTGAGGTTCAGTGGGAGATCGGGCATGGCGGCGCGCAGTTTCAGTCGCAGCTTGCGGGACGGCGAAAGCGACGAAGAAGATTCCGTGTCTGTGAATTTGCGCGCCGGCGTCTCGGGCAAGTCGACCGGCATTGGCGCGCGTTTGGATGCGCGGCTGAAAGGCGCGCCTGGCGGCGGGGCGAAGCGGTCGCACGCGCCCCGCCAAAAAGCCGCAACGCATGCCAGCGATCCGCGCCAACGCGTCATCGTCAAGGTGCATTATTACAAGCATGGCGGCGGCGGCGCGGCGGCTCTGGGCGCCCATGGTCGCTATATCGAGCGTGAGGGGGCGCAGCTGGAGAATGAACCGCACGCGGACTATCTCAGCCGTAACGGCCAGCAGGGCTTCTACGATGCAGCCCAAGCCGGTGTGGACGGGCGCGATCGCCTGGCGCGCTGGGGCCGCGAAGATGCCCGCCACTTCCGGATCATTCTGTCCCCCGAGAATGGGCAGGCCATCACCGATCTGACCGGATATACGGGCGAAGTCATGGCGCGGGCTGAGGCCGAACTAGGCAGGCCATTGCAGTGGGTAGCGGTCAACCACTGGGATACGGACAATCCGCACACCCACATTGTTCTTCGCGGCCGCGACGGCGCTGGCGCCGTGCTGAGTCTGCCGGATAACTTCATCAAGCATCGTTTCCGAGAGATCGCGCGCGACGTGGCGAGCGAACGTCTTGGGCCGCGCACGCCCGATGACGAACGGCGCGCGCAGGAGCGCGAGGTGCGCACGCCCCGCCTGACGCGGTTCGACAAAGCAATCGCCGAAAAGATGGACCCTGCCGACAGGGTGCGGATGGCCGAGCTTGGAAAGGGCATGGCGGATCCAGGGTTTGCCGCTTCAGTGAAGGCTCGGGTGATCGAACTGTCGCGCATGGGGCTGGCGCAAGAAGTTAAGCGTGGCGTCTTTGCTTTCGCGCCGAATTGGCAGGAACGCCTACGCGCCCTCGAATTGCATGCCGACATTCGTCGCAGCCGTTTCGCCAAAGCGCGCGGCGACAAGGAGCCGGCGAAGGCGACGGAGGGCGATCGAGGGCAATCAAGGGAAACGCCAGGAAACGCGGGGAAACGGCAGGAAGCAGGCGAGGCCGGTTCAGAATTGGATCGTGCGGCAAAAGCCTTGAGCGCTGAAACCGGCAAACCCTATCGCGCCCTGGGCTCAAAGATGCAGCGCTGGGCCGTGCGCGGCGAAGTTGATCTGCCAAGCGGCAAACACCTCGCGCTTGAGCGCCACGACCGCGTCACCCTGGCGCCGAAGCCGCCAGGGTTTGATGTCGCTGCTGGTCAGAAGGTGATGGCCGGGATGAAGGATGGCATTGCGCAAGTGGCGCGCGCGGTTGGGATTGATCGCTAGCGCACGCCGGGGCGGTTAACGATCTGCCGCCTTTTTGCGCGCCCTTCGCCGCGGCGGCCTGAGCCTTGCTCCGTTCTGATCAGACGCGGGGCAGACGTGAAGACGACCAAACCCAAGAAGCGAAAAGCGACGCGCGGCGGCGCACGCGATCCGCGGCAGATGTCCATTTTTGATCTGCTCGAACCGGGGCTGAAGCCACCGACGACCGCCAAACCGAAGCGAGCCAAACGCTCGCCGCCCGCAGCCGCCATGCGCCCCGCCGTGCTAACGCCGGCCGAAGCTGCTGCATATCTCAATATCAAACCCGCGACCCTGAAGAGCTGGCGCGCAAAAGGCTGCGGCCCGGCCTTTGTGAAGCGCGCCGCGCGCTTGATCGGCTACACGCCGGCGGCCCTGGACGCCTATCTCGCTCAAACCACGCCGCGCAAAACATAATCGAAGCCGACTGCGACAATCGGCCCACTCGCGTGACGGGATACATTGTGGCCGTGGGCGATGGAGGGCGATCCGCGGCAATCGATAGCGCGGGAGAGTTCAAGGCGGCAAAGCGCGGCAACATCCGGACACGGATCGTTCCAATTTGCGCAAAAGGGAAAACTTTCCGCTTTTCGTTTTCGCGGGGAAGGCGATTTGCGAACCGTGGAATTGTCGTTCTCCTTAACGCCATCGGCCGCCGATTTTGGCGCCGCGAGCGGAGACGCGATCATGCACTATGATGAACTCCTTACCGTCGAAGAAGCCGCCACGCGCCTGAAGATTTCCAAGCACACCCTCAACCGCTGGCGCGTCACCGGCGAGGGCCCCCCTTTCGTCAAGTACGGCCCGCGGCTGGTTCGCTACCTCGAGGCCGCGCTGACCGATTGGGAGAAGCGGCGCACGCGACGCTCGACCAGTGATGTCGGCGCCGATGCTTCTCGTTGAGCGCTTTGCCATGCCACCCTGCTCGCGCCGGTCAAGGGCAAGCGCTGCGCGGCTGATGCCGCGCCCTTGACCGGCGCTGCGCTGGGCGGCGGCCCTGAGCTTGGCGGGCCGAAGGGTTCGCCCCGTTTTCGCCCACGCCTCCTGCGGGGCGAACAAAGGGTAGGTAAGGGAGCCGCCTGCCGGCCGTAGTGGGGCAAAAGCGGGCGCTTAGTTTGCTGGCAACAGCCAAGGAAACGGACGTTCCAACAGGGCACAGCGTTCGAACTCCGACACTTAAGTGCCATTGAAGCGAGACCTAGGGAATCTCTGAACAAGTCTGAGGATTCCCGCTTGCTGCGAAGCAGTCCATGGTGATGTGGGTTTACCGGGATGCGGACCGATGCGGCAAACGACTTTCGCGACTATGGGGTTTGATCGTTACGCCAAGACGACGCGC
>JBEIHY010000149.1:0-5810 GCA_040381035.1 Hyphomonadaceae bacterium | reverse complement strand
TCAAGATCGGGTGCTCAAGATCGAGGATCTGATCCAAACGCGACCGGAAAAGATCGGTCTGCCCGGTTCCGCCCACCTGCTTCGGCCGCATCTGTCGCCTCCCGCAAAACGCCGAAAGCATGCAATCACGCTTCGCGGATAGTGCAAGATTTCGCCAGGAAAGCTGCGCAAAACCGGCAAGCGTTCTGCGGCGGATCGGGAATATTGGCTCATTCACTCATGGGGTTGCGGGTAATTCACGGGCGACTCATCCAAGCCGCCTCAAGCGCGCCAACCATAACAGCACCGGCAGCTCCGGCCGCGCCGGCGATCAGCGCACGCACGCTCGCCGCCAATCTCGCCGCGCGGCTTGAAACGGATTTCGTCTATCCCGAACAGGGCCGCAAATATGCAGGCATGCTCAAAGCGAACGCGAATGCGGGCGCCTATGACGCCCTCAGCGGCGGCGATCTCGCCCAAAGACTAAACCAAGATCTACAGCGCGTCGCCGCCGACGGCCATTTGCGCGCCATGTATCAAGGCGCAATAGGCGGGCCGCAAATCATCATCAAACGCCCGCCAGACGTCGCTGCCGGCTCACCATCCCCGAATCGCCAACCGACCATCATGCGCATGGCGCCGCCGGCGCCGATGGAGCAGGCGCGCTGGCTCTCCCCCGGCGTCGCCTTTGTGCGCTTCAATGTCTTCCCAAGCGAAGCCGACACGATCGCCGCCGCGCAGCAATTGATGGCGACTCACGCCAATGCGACCACGATCATCTTCGATCTGCGCACCCATAGGGGCGGCGGCATCGGCGAAATGGACGCAGTATTTCCATGGCTTCTTGCCAAACCGACGCGGCTGATTTCGAAGGCGGCGCGGAAATCGGTCGATGAGGCCGGCGGCTCACCGATTGGCGAGGAGCCTTCCTAGCGCAAAGTGCAAGGCGATCCGAACTTCGTCACCCGCGAACATTGGGTCACGCCGGGACCGGACAAACACCTGTTCAAAGCGAAAGTCTTTGTGCTGGCCTCCGGAGCGTCGGCCTCGGCCGCCGAGCATTTCGCCCTCGCGCTCAAGGCGACGGGCCGCGCAACGCTGATCGGCGCGCCGACCTTTGGCGCCAATCACTTTGGCGGCGACCAGGACTTAGGTGGCGGCTTCACGGCGTGCATTCCCGTGGGGCGGGCCTTCAATCCCGCCACCGGCGCTGACTGGGAAGGCGTTGGCATTGCACCCGAGATTAACGTCGCGCCCGAAGCGGCGCTCATCGAAGAGCTGAAACTTACAGGCGTGGCGCCGCAGGAGGCCGCACGCCTTTCCGTTGAAGTCGCGCCTACACTGCCGATGATCCGCCCTCGCGCTGGCGGCGGCGTATAGCCGTAACAGGCGCCGCTTCCTCCCCAAACCCACGCTCCAGGCAGTGAGTTGATCCGCAAAAGAAAGGGGAGGCGCTTGCCGGCGCCTCCCCATTGGCAATCCTTAGCATTGCTGGAAGGGCAAATGCTGCTTGCGCATCGTCATCGCTCCAGCTTTGCGCCGGCGGCAAACTTGGCCGTGGCGTCAAGAAATTGCGGCATCCAATTTCGTTCGACCGAAAAGCCATGGCCGTCCTTCGCCAACATGATGGTTTCGGCCATGGCGATCTGGGCAATGAAGGCGCGGGTCTCCGCGGTCGAAATCACCTGATCCTGCGCCCCCTGCAGAGCAATCCAGCGCGCGCTCAGATCGGCGCGCGGCGCATAGACAAAGCCCAGCTTCTTATCGGCGCGGCCCTGCAATCCAGAGCCGGCGCACAATGGGGCCTTGGTCACCAAATCGGGGCCGAAACCGAGGCTGACGCCGCCGGCGAAGGCCCCGCCCTTAGCTTGGGCCAAGGCGCCATAGACGGCCGTGACGCCGGACGAATAGCCGACGAAAAGCGGCGGACCTTTGGCGCTATGGGCTTTGGCCGTGGCGATCAGATCATCGGCCAAGTTCAGGCAGGGCTCGCGCCCATGGCGCGCGCAGATAAGCCGGCCAGTCTAAGCCGATCACGCTCACGCCGCGCGCGGCCATGGCCTTGGCCATCGAAACGACGCCGAGATTCCAGCCGCCGTCGCCGGAGAGGAAAAGCGCCGTCTGGCCGCTCGGGCCACTGGCCGGATAGACCGCCGCCCCCGGGATCGCCGCCGCCAAGGCAGGGGTCGCCGCCAAGGCCGCAATCGCCGCGGCCAACGCGCACCATGTGTCTCATGCGGCCCTCCATCAAATCATGCTTTCAATCTGGCGCCGCCGCCCTCACAGCGCCTTCAGTGCGCGCCTTACAATTTCGCGAGCTTTGCAATGGTCGCATTTCCGGCTTTCGCGGCGCTTTGTGGAATTGTGAGGAAGCGGTGCGGCTTGGCGCCAGCCGAAAGGCGCAATGATCCCTCCGTTTTGAAAGTCTGGCGCAATTTCAACAAAAGTGTCGTTGCAGTTTTGTGTTCGAAAATGCGCCCAATCATTTGTTTAGACCGCTTTCAACAAAAGCGGTCTGGCGAGCCAGGGAGGCGGCCATGGTGAAGCAGTGCGCCTCATTGATTTTGGCGCTCGCCTTGGCAAGCGCTGCTACCCCTGCCGTGATGGCGGCGCCGCAGCCACCGCGATAGGCGGAGATCACGCAACCTGGCGCCAATGCGCCCGCCAGCGACTTGGCGGTGATCTGGATCTCCGGCGATGGCGGCTGGGGCAAGATGGAGAAGGAAGTCACCACCCGCCCTTGCGGTGGCCGGTGTGCCGACCTTTGGCGTCAGTTCGCTTAGGTACTTTTCGGAAGCGCGCGATCCGAAAGAGGCCGCAGCCGAGATCGCCGCCGCCGCCGCCGCGCCCTGGCTGGCGCAGATGAAGCGCACCAAGGTGGCGTTTGTCGGCTTCTCGTTCGGCGCCGATATCGGCCCATTCCTGGTTCGCGACCTGCCAGCGACGATGCGCGAAAGGTGGTTCTGGCGGCGCTTCTTTCGCCCTCCGAAAAGGCCAATCTTGAAGTCTCGCCGGCAAGCTGGATAGGCGTCGCGCTCGGGCACCCGGTCTGGCTGGTGATGACCGCGCTGCACCCGACCAAGATGCTCTGCATCGGCGGCGCGGGCGTGTTTGAGGACATTTGCCCAAGCGGTCCGGCCCCGGCCGGCATGGTTTTGGCGCACTTGCCCGATGGACAAACTCTCAACAACCAGTATGACCGGATTACCGCACTGGTGCTGAAGGAAAGCCCATGATCCGTGCCGGATGGTTTGCGCTGCTGGTTCTGTTTGCGCCACTTGCGGCGGGGGCCGAAATCATCACTGCCCTGCCGACCACGGAACGGGTCGTGGCTCTGACGTTCGACGCCTGCGAGGCGGGCGAACAGATGAAGTTTGATCGGCGCGTGCTGGCAGCGCTGCAATCGCGCCAGGTTCCGTTTACGGTGTTCATGTCCGGCAAATTCGCCCGCGACAATGCAACCGATGTCGCCACGCTGGCGCACAATCCCAAGATTGAGATTGAAAATCACACCTGGTCGCATCCGCCGGATTTGCGCCGCCTAAGCGATGCGGCGGTTGCCAGCCAGATAACCCGCGCCGCTGATCAGATCACCGCCGTCACCGCGCGCCGGCCGCGCCTGTTTCGGTTTCCCGGCGGCAATGCCGATGCGCGCACCGTCGCGATCGCCGAGAAGCTCGGCTATCGCGTCATCCATTGGCGCTGGCCGGAAGGCGACCCCGATCCGCATGTCTCAGCCGAGGCGATGGTGCGCCAAACTCTGGCGCGGACCAAGCCGGGCGAGATTTTGATTTTTCACATCAATGGCCGCGGCGTCCATACCGCCGACGCCCTGCCGGGCATCATCGATGGGCTCACCAAAAAGGGCTTCAAGTTCGTTCTAGTGAACGATTATTTGCGGCCCTGACCGGCGCGCCACTCGTCCGCCAACAAGGCCATGATCACGCGGTCGGCGCGGCTGCCGTCGGCGAGAGCGTAACTGGAGCGCATCACTCCTTCATCGATCAGGCCCATGCCCGAATAAAGTGCGCGCGCGCGGGCATTGTACGACAGCACATCAAGCCAGAAGCGCGGCGCCGCCGCCTCGCCAAAGGCCCAGTTGATGACCTCGCGCAACAGGCGTGCGCCAAACCCCTGGCCAGGGGCGTCGGACGCAATCCGGCGCAGATAAATCCCGCCATGGGAATCGCCCACGCCCTCGATCTGGGCGAAGGCGCGCGGCGCGCCATCAAGCTCCAAAACAAAGACCACAATATCGGCGCGCGCCAGCCGCGCGGCGTGCTCACCCGCACTCGACCGGCCAACCAGACCCTCATGCCCTTCGGTCCGTTCAATCCGCATCAATTCGGGGATGTCGGCTTCTGAAGCCTTGCGCACACGCATGTTCAAACCTCAACCGCGACGGGCGCATTCCCTACTTGGCGCCATCCAACAGCATCCGGCAACCACCTTGCGGACTTGTGAGCCATGGGTCCGGCGCGCGCAAGGCTGGCGCGCGAAGACGGCTCCACACGCAGCTTACCGGGGGCCCCATGCGCGCCAAGGACCAGCAAACCCTCCATGAGCCAAGCGAGCATCGCTGGCGTTTCACGCGCGCAATCGGGGCGCTCCTTGGCGTGGCGGGGCTCGTGCTCATTGCCGCGATCCTTTATGACGCAGTGACCCCGCCGCACCTGACGCCGCCGGCGTTAACCACAAGCGCCCGCAACCTGCGCGGCGCAGCCCCCCGCATGCTATTGGCGAACCACGCGCCGCCAAGATCGCCGCCATGGCCGATGCGCCGCGCTACGCCTTTTATGGCAACTGGGATGACAACAGCTTCGTCGCGCTAAAACGGCACGCGCGCGACCTGAATGTCTTGGCGCCGGAATGGCTGCATGAACACGACATTCGGGCGGTGGTTCGTCGCGGCTGGCCCGGTGAGAATACATCGCCCAAGGACGAGCTATGCTTGAATCTGGGTGACGGGGCCAAATGAACAAATCGGCGTATCGTGGCTGGTGTCCAAACCGCCATGAACCAGCTCAAGGAGAGCGATACGCCATGAAAGAAGCTAAAGTTGTTCGCCTGGTTCAGCCAGGAGAATTTGAAGATGCGTTGACAGCCGTGTTGCGCGCTGGCGCACGGGACCTGTTGGCGCAGGCGATTGAAGCGGAGGTTGAGGATTTCCGGTCGCGCTATGCCGACCAGCGCTTAAAAGATGGGCGCGAGCGGCTTGTGCGCCGTGAGCCGCAGTTCACGCCAGACGAGCGTCACGAGCGAACGTCTGCATTCGGATGGTTTCGCGCCGCTTGGGCGGATAGTCCGCTTCTGGGATGCAGCGCTGCAAGCCCGAGCTTTCTTTCACGTGTCAGGCGGCGGCCACGCTAAGGTGTAAAAGTATTGACGTGATCTGACAATTAATGCATTGGCGGGCTGTAAGGCCGGGGCGCGGAGCGGAGCCATGCGGAGCTCTGCGCAGCACCCCGGCCGTGGTTCAGGATATGACGCCATGACAACGAACGTTGAACGCAAAGTGATCAAGGCCAAGGTCGGCCTTTTGGAGCTGGCCAAGCAGCTCGGCAATGTCACGCAGGCCTGCAAAATGATGCGGTGAGGCGCGACGGCGAAGCCGGCTGATCATGCCGGCGGCATGTTCAGCGCGCTGAACGCCCGCAGCGTAAGCGAAGGGCCGGGGCGCGACAGTTTTTACCGCTACCAAGACTTATCCGACAAGGGTGGCGATTTGGCGCTGGCGGAGAGGACGCGCGCCAAACCCAATCTGAAAAACCGTGTTGCCCCGCATGTCGACGACGCCGTTGTCGCGATTGCGGTCGATCAACCGGCGTAGC
>JBEIHY010000148.1:0-6034 GCA_040381035.1 Hyphomonadaceae bacterium | reverse complement strand
CGGCGCCTCACGCCGGATCGCCGAATAAAAGCCCACCCGTCGACGCCGGCCGCCGGCTGCCGCGACCCTCACGTCGACCAGCATTCGGTCGATCGTCGCGGCGCTCACGGACTTGATTAGCGCCCGATGCGCGTCGCTCAGCGCCAGGCGACCGTGCCGCTCCAACGCCGGCAGCAATGACGCGATCATCACCTTGAGCCGCTTGCCGCAAATGCGATCCGAGGCTTCCCACAACGCAACCAGTGCATCATAGATGGCGTCATACTTGCGCTGACGCTTGCCGGACGAGGCTATGGCGGCTGGCGTTTCATTACTTGCCGGCCGGTCGCCTGGCGCCGCGGCCTCTTCCGACCGCAACGACCGACTTGTGGACAGCGTCCAGACGGCATGCTTGCGATGCCCCCCGTCACCGCCGTCAGCTCATCGCGTATTCGACCCTTTTCGCGCCGCCCCGCGAGAGCATACCGCTCCGCCACCGCTGCGACGACCTCGCGCCGCGCGCCCATGCTGATCCCGTCCGCGATCCGCTCCAGCGATCCGTTTCGCTGACACCGCCACACCTATCGGCGGACAATCTTCGGTAACATTTAAGATGAGGCAATGCGGCGGGTCAAATTTGCACGCCGGGGAACAACGGTGACGCTTGACACTTTCGTTATGCTCCCCCGCCCACGCGGGGATGGTCTGCCATGCTGCGGTTGAGCTGATCGCCGGCTAACTGCTCCCCCGCCCACGCGGGGATGGTCTGCTTATTCCGACAACTTCGACACGCGATTCCGAAATGACTTCGGCAGGGGACGCGGCACCTTGTCATGCGTTGCCTCCGACGTGGTATCTTTTTGGTATCTTGCCCTCGCCAGCCGAAGCACCTCGAAATGAAAAACCTCAAGGGCGGCAATGGTGGACCTGAGCGGGATCGAACCGCTGACCTCTACGATGCGAACGTAGCGCTCTCCCAGCTGAGCTACAGGCCCTCTCCGATGGGAGGGCTGGCTATAAGCCGCACCGGGCGGGGCCGTCAAGCAAGCGGGCGCCGCGGGGGCCGCAGCCAATTCAAACCGCCGCCCCATTGATAGGCGCGGCGGTCTAAAATCCTGTCATGCGGGCGTAACGATCAATAGCCGCACAGCCGCAAGAACCGCTCTTTCAGTTCACGATCGGTTTTGAAGACGCCAGTGAACTGCGTCGTGATCGTGGACACATTTGGGTGATGCACGCCGCGGGTGGTCATGCACTGGTGCTTGGCGTCGACCAGAATGGCCACGCCCGCCGGACGCAGCGCATCGGTGATCGCGTCGGCGATCTGAGCGGTCATGGTTTCTTGTGTCTGCAAGCGCTTGCAGAAGATTTCCACCACGCGCGCAATCTTGGAAATGCCAACCACCTTGTTGGTCGGCA
This sequence comes from Hyphomonadaceae bacterium, assembly GCA_040381035.1. Lineage (GTDB taxonomy): Bacteria > Pseudomonadota > Alphaproteobacteria > Caulobacterales > Aquidulcibacteraceae > REEB506. Next base: position 4,636 of record JBEIHY010000148.1, on the reverse strand, counting down.
TATAGGCCACATGCGCCTTGCCGAGGATCGGCACCATATGGTGTTCGCAATGGCTCTCCACATCGATGTCACGCAGCATGACGATGTCGTCATAGCCTTGGACGTCTTCAAACGTTCGGCTGAGTTCAGCGACTGGGTCCATGTCGTAGCCGGCGAAGAACTCGGTATAGGCGTCGACGACGCGCTTGGGGGTATCGATCAGCCCCTCGCGGTCGGGATCGTCGCCGGTCCAGGCGAGCAGCGTGCGCACCGCCGCCATGGCTTGTTCGCGCGACGGCTTTTTCAAGCCGGCAGCGACAGGCGGGCGGGGCGAAGTAATGGCGTCCATGACTAACTTTCTTGTCTGAGGGGCAGGGAGTCGAGCCTATCGCAGGGTTACCCCCGACCAGGACTTAACGCCCGCCCGCGTTGATCCCTCAGCGGGCGCATCGTAGATGGGTGATCGCAGCGTTCACCGCCAGGGGCTCCGGGTCAAGCCGGTTTGCATGGCGGCGGGCGCGGCAGCCCATGAAATGCGGTTCGAAGCCGGAATTAGCTCCGCCAATCTATACGAAACCCGAAAGCCCTCGGATGCAAGCGCCAAAACTTTACCTGACCAATACGCTGAGCGGCGCCAAGGAGGCGTTTGCCCCGGCCGATCCTAAGCGGGTGACGATGTATGTCTGCGGCCCGACGGTCTATGACCACGCCCATATCGGCAATATGCGCCCGGTGGTGGCGTTTGACGTGCTGTTTCGACTGCTGCGCCATCTCTACGGGGAAAATGCGGTTGTTTATGGGCGCAATTTCACCGACATCGACGACCGCATCATCGCCAAGGCGCGCGATCAAAACGTGGCGCTGGAGGCGATCACCGGGCGCTACACGGACAGCTATCTCGCCAACACCGATGCGCTTTGCGCGCTCAGGCCGACCCATATGCCGCGCGCCACCGCTCATGTCGGGGGCATGATTGGCCTGATCGAAAAGCTGATCGCCTGCGGTTGCGCCTACCGCGCCGACAGCGGCGTTTATTTCGCCGTCGCGACCGATAACGACTACGGCAAGCTCTCCGGCCGCACTCCAGACGAGGCCGACAAGGCCCGAATCGACGGCGAGGACGACAAACGGGCCGCCGCCGACTTCGCTTTGTGGAAGGCCGCCAAGCTCGGCGAACCGGCCTGGGAAGCGCCGTTCGGATCGGGCCGGCCGGGCTGGCACATCGAATGCTCGGCGATGATCGCAGCCGAGCTGGGTGAAACGATCGACATCCATGCCGGCGGCGTCGATCTGGTTTTTCCCCACCACGAAAACGAGATCGCCCAATCTGAAAGCGCCACCGGCAAACCGTTGGCGCGCTACTGGCTGCACAATGGGTTCTTGGATTTCTCCGGCGAGAAGATGTCGAAGTCGCTCGGCAATGTCGTGTTGCCGCATGCGCTGCTGGAAGACTGGCCGGGCGAGGTGTTGCGCTGGGCGCTGCTGAGTGCGCAGTATCGAGCTCCGCTGGAGTGGAACCGCGCGCTGTTGGAGCAGGCCAAAGCGAGCCTCGACCGGCTCTACGGTGCGCTTGATCGCGTCTGGTCCGCGCCAGACCTTGAAGCCGCCCCGCCGGCTGGCGTGTTGGAAGCGCTGTGCGATGACCTCGCCACGCCGCGCGCGCTGGCGGCGTTGTTTGCGCTCGCCTCGGAAGCCAACAAGACGGACGATCCCGCCACGCACGCCCGCTTGAAGTGCGAAATGCGCGCTGGCGGGGCTTTGCTGGGACTGTTGCAGGCCAATCCCAAGGACTGGTTTGGCGCCGCTGATGAGGACGCGGCTGAGATTGACGCGCTGGTGGGCGCCCGGGTGGCGGCGCGGGCGGTCAAGAACTGGGCCGAGGCCGATCGCCTGCGCGGCATGCTTGCTGAGCGCGGGGTAGAAGTGATGGATGGCGCCGGCGGCTCAACCTGGCGGCGGATCGGATAGGAGCGATGATGCGCAAACTTTTGACAGTTCTGGCGGTCGTCGCGCTCAGCGCCTGCGCCACCAGCACGACGGTCCCAAATGCGCCTGCGGCGCGCGACGGCATAACGCCAGCCGGCAAGGTCAAAGACCTCCGCCCGCCGCCTTCGCCCAGTGCCGACAACACTGCCCCGGCCGAAGGCATTAGCCGCTCCGGCGTCGATTTCGGGCCGTGGCGGTCCAACCCGGACGCCGCCGAAAAGGCGTTCGCGGCCTCCATCGCGCGGCTCCTGCCGCCGGGCGCCACGCCCGCGCAGGTCAAGGATAAGCTCGCCGGCGAAGGCTTCAACTGCCGCGACGCCAACCGCCCCGATGGCGCGCCGGTGCCCTTGATGGACTGCCGCCGCGGGGCGTTCGAGCGCCAATGCGGCCATGACTGGGTGGTGGAGCTGTGGAAGCAGGGCGAGGCGGTGCGCGCGCGATACATGTTGATGTGCCTCGGCGCGCTGCGCTGAGGCCGCGGGCTGACCGCAGCCGCCCCTTGCCAAGCGGGCGCTGGCGGGGGAGTGTCGCGGACATGAACCGCGCCGTTCGCCTTACCTGCGCCGTCTTGGCGATTGCGGGCCTTGCCGCCTGCGCGTCGCTGCCGCAACCGCCGGCTGGCCCGCCCAAGCCGCCGCCGTCGCAAGCCACGGCCCCGCGCGGTGATGTGATCCCCGACAGTCCAATTGATCTTGGCCCCTATGGCGGGGGCGAACAGCAGGCCGTGGCCGGGCGGTTCGCCCGCGGAATTTCCAATCGCTATTCGCCGGACATGGCGTTTGCGTTTGTGCTGGCGGACCTGCGCAAGAACGCATTCCAATGTTTTGTCGCGGGCCAGGGCAGCGGCGATCCGCCCCGCCAGGTGTGCAGGAAGACGGTGCGGCTCGCGTCTTGTGAGCACATCTTTCAGGTCCATCTCTATGACACCGGCGGCAATCAAAAACTCGCCCGCACGCGGGCGCTGTATGACCGACTGTGCGGGGGTGAGGAATTGCTCGGCGCGCCGCCGCGCTGATCGGAGACGATATGGACGGCCTGTATCACGCCCGCGTTTTGGAGCTGGCGGCCGACATCCCCCATCTTGGCAGCCTGCCGACCCCGGCGGCGGGGGAAACGCGCGGCGCCGCGTTGAAGGTGTCCAAAGTCTGCGGATCGACGGTTGAGGTTGCGCTGGCGCTGAAGAACGACATTATCACGGCGATCGCAGTCAATCCGGACGCCTGTGCGCTTGGTCAGGCGAGCACGGCGATCTTGGCTTTGAACGCAGTCGGCGCGCGCGCCGATGAGGTGCTTGCTGCGCGCGATGCTTTGCGCGCGATGTTGAAAGAGAACGCGGCCCCGCCGCAGGGCCGGTTCTGGGAGCTGCGGCATCTGGAAGGCGTGCGCGATTATCCGCCGCGGCATGCGTCGACGCTGTTGGCGTTTGAGGCGGCCGCCGAAGCCATCGCGCAGGCGCGGGCCGCTGCTCAAGAGGTTCAGACATGCGCGTCCTCGTGATCGCCGCCCTTGGCTTTATGCTCGCATCATGCGCCGCCGCCCCGCCGCGCCCGCCGCTGATTGCGTCTGCGGTGGCCGCACCGGCGGCCGAGATGGACGCTGTGTTTCGCCAAAGTCTGGCGCTGCGTTACGGCACGAATGCGGGCCGCGACGCCGTGCGCGCCGATTTGGCGGCTTCGGATTTCGCCTGTGTTGAGCGTGCTGCGCCGATCGAGGCGCCGCCCGATACGGTGATTGATGTCTGCACGCGCACCCGCCCGGCCGCCAAGGCCGGCTGCACGGATGTGTGGACGGTGGATTTGCGGTTTCGCAATCTGAACCGGGCGCTGGACACGGTGCGGATCGCGCCGGTTGGACGGTTTGCGCGCAACTGCCGATAGGGTCGATTTGGGCGCTTTTGTTGGTGATCATCGCAGGGCGCCCGCCGCGGCGGGGGCGGGGCGGTTTTGGGTATTGCTCCTGCCACGGACCAAGGCGGGGCGCGGGCGCGCCCCTCTCCCGCGTGCGGGGGAGGGGCAGGGTTGGGAGGAAAACGGCCCGTCACATGAGCGTTGAAGCGTTGCCCAGGCCTGGCACGTTTGCCGCCTTCCATGCGCGCCATACGACACACGCTGCCATCCCCGCCCCTTCCCCCGCAAGCGGGAGAGGGTGAGGCGCAGCGATTGATCCGAACCCGGACGATCCCGTGCAAACCAATACGTCAAAGCCGCGTCGGCGAGATCTGGCAAGGCCAAACCGTCTTGGCGCAATGTGGCGAGGATTGCAGCCGCCAGCGCGGCTTCGGTGCGTTCCACCACGCGCACAAAGCGGGCCGACGGCAGGGCGCGCGGCATGACGCGAAAAATGCGCATCAGCAGGGCAAAGAGGAGATTGAGATGGGGCAAGCAGAGGGAACCGGCATGAACACGGCCGTAAGCATGGCCGGCGGCGCAAGCCGGCCGGATCGATGGCGCGCTTTCTCGCCGAAAGGCTTGAAAATCCTAATCTCCTTGCGCGGATAAGGCCCAGATCTATGCGCCATCGCGCCGGCTTCAGAGCGGTTCCCGATTTGACTGAATCGGAAGGGATTCACAGAGTGCGCGATGCAGTCGATTCTATCCTGGTCAAGCGGGGCGAGGATCGATGGCTTACTCGACGGATTTGCGAACGCGGCTTGTTGGCTCGGTCGAGAAGG
>JBEIHY010000147.1:0-6181 GCA_040381035.1 Hyphomonadaceae bacterium | reverse complement strand
TGGAGCCCATCAACGACCTGCCAGACGCCGCCTCGCAAAGGCAGCGATGCGGACGGCGTGCGTGGCGCCCAGCTATCAGCCTACGGCCTTTCGACAACACGCAGAGCAATGCTAAAAATGGACCTCGGTGAGAAATGCGGGTTAGCGCCGCGCCACAGCTGATTTGGCTCGGCCAACACAAGGCGTGGGTGTTTGGGTTTGCCGGCCTGTTGCTGGCGGTGGCGGGCGCCTGGCAATGGCATGCGCGCATGCTGCCCTGCCCGATCGAGCCGCGCGCGGCGGCTGCCTGTAGGGCGGCGCGCCGCTGGGGTTGGCGGATCTGGCTTGCGGCCGTCGGTCTGTTTGCGATTGGCGGCTTCTTCGCGTTTTTCGCGGCCGATCTTCTGCTGGGTTAAGTCATGCCGCGAGGCATGGTTATCCCAGTTCGATCAGCACCTCATCGGCGGCAACGCTTGCCCCGGCGGCGACCGCGATCTTGGCGATTTTGCCGTCGCGTTCGGCGCGGATGATGTTTTGCATCTTCATCGCCTCGACCACGGCCACACCCTCGCCGGCTTTGACGTCTTGCCCGACAGCCACATCAATCCGCACCACGAGCCCCGGCATCGGCGATAGGACAAGGTTTGAAGTGTCGGCCGGCTGCTTGGGCGGGATCATGCGGTTGAGCGCCGCCCCGCGCGGGCTCGCCACCAGCACGGTTTCACTCACGCCGCGCAGCCGCAGCTGATAGGCGCCCGAATTGCCAGCGATCTTCACCGCAAACGGCTGGCCGGCGAAATCGCCCGCCATCACCGCTTGGCCCGGCGCCCAATCGGTTTGCAGGGTGCGTGATTTGCCTGCCAACGTCACCTCAGCCCCACCCGCACTCAAACGCACATGCGCCGGCGTTTCAGCGCCATCGCGCAGCACGACCCAATCCATCCGCGCCGCCGGCGCGCCATTCAGCTGGCCGGAAATCTTCACCGCACGCGCGCCGGCTAGCGCATGGGCATAGGTCGCACACGCCGCCAGCAAATCGGCCTGTGCGGCAGTGGGCGCATCGCCCTTGAAGCCGTCTGGGAAAATCTTCTTGATATAGCCGGTGGTGATATCGCCGGAGCGGAACACCGGCTCGTCCATCACCGATCCGAGGAACGGGATATTGTCCTGGATGCCCTCGATCATGAAGGTGTCGAGCGCGCGGGCCTGGGCGTCGATGGCGGCAAGCCGCGTCGGCGCATGGGTGATCAGCTTGGAGATCATCGGGTCATAGAACATCGAGATCTCGTCGCCTTCGCGCACGCCGGCATCGTTGCGCACGGTGACGTCGCCGAACTTGCCTTCAACCGGCGGCAGATAGCGCCTCAGCCTTCCGATCGAAGGCAGGAAGCCGCGATACGGATCTTCGGCATAAATGCGGCTTTCAATCGACCAGCCATTGATCTTCACGTCCTTCTGGCCGATCGGCAGCTTTTCACCGTAAGCGGAGCGGATCATCAGCTCCACCAGATCAAGCCCGGTGATCATTTCGGTGACCGGATGCTCCACCTGCAGGCGGGTGTTCATCTCCAGAAAGTAAAAGCTCTTATCGGCGCCGCTGGCGACGAACTCCACCGTGCCAGCGCTGTCATACCCAACCGCCTTGGCGAGCGCGACGGCCTGTTCGCCCATCGCCTTGCGGGTCTTGTCGTCGAGCAACGGCGAGGGCGCTTCTTCAATCACTTTCTGATTGCGGCGCTGGATAGAGCATTCGCGCTCATTCAAGTGCAGCACTGTGCCGTGCTTATCGCCGATCACCTGGATCTCGATGTGGCGCGGATTGGTGATGAACTTTTCTATGAAGACGCGGTCATCGCCGAAGGCGCCTTTGGCTTCGGCGCGCACGGCCGGAAAGCCCTCTTCCACGTCCCTCTTGTTTTCAGCGATGCGGATGCCCTTACCGCCGCCGCCGGCCGACGCCTTGATCATCACCGGATAGCCGATTTCCTCGGCGATTTTCACCGCGTGTTTGACGTCTTCGATCTCACCGACAAAACCCGGCACGGTGGAGACTTTCGCCGCAGCCGCGGTGCGCTTGGATTCGATCTTGTCGCCCATCGCGGCAATCGCGCGCGGATTGGGGCCAATAAAGGCGATCTTTTCGGCGAGCAAACGCTCGGCAAATTCGGTTTTCTCCGACAGAAACCCAAAGCCTGGATGCACGGCTTCGGCCCCGGTCTGGCGCACGGCCGCCACGATCTTATCGATCACCAGATAGCTTTCCGCAGCGGGAGCCGGGCCGATAAACACGGCGTCGTCGGCCATTTCCACAGCCAGACTGTCACGGTCGGCTTCCGAAAATACGATCGCGGTTTTGATGCCGAGGCGGCGGCATGACTTGATTACACGCACGCCAATTTCGCCGCGATTGGCGATGAGAATTTTGCCGAACATGCCCCGCACCGACTTTAGGTCAATAGCCCCGCCCCGTTGGCGGCGGCGAACGCTAGCCATGCAGCCCTAGCTTGGCAACCAGGCTAGCCCCCGGCATTAAGCGGATTGGCAAGTATTCGCTGCTATACTGATGTGCAAACAAGGTTAAGAACAGTTAAAGCCATGGCGACCAGCGCACTCCGGCAAGAATTTCCCGATCTGGAGGCCAAGCGCGCCGCCTTGCGCACGGCGGTCGGCCAACTCGCGCCGCAAGGGCGCACCGTGCACGTTTTGGAAGCCGGCGGCGGTGACGCCACGCATTTCGATTTCCTGCCGCAGGCGGTGTTTACGGTCGTCGATCTCAGCCCCGAACAACTCGCCCGCAACGCCTATGCGACAACGAAGCTGCAGGCCGATCTGCAGACATTCCGCGATTATCCGGCGCGCTATGATCTGGTTGCGGCCAATGATGTGCTGGAACATCTTCCGCATCCCGACAAAGCCCTCGATATCCTAATGGATCAGGTCAAGCCCGGCGGGCTGATGGTGCTCGCCGGCCCTGATCCCAAAAGCTTTAAGGGCTTGATCACCAAGTTCACGCCGCATGGGTTTCACGTCTGGGTTTATCGCCGCCTCGCCGGTTACGCCGATGCCGGCAAGCCCGGACATGTGCCGTTTCCGGCCTTTCTGCGCTGGAGCGTGACGCCGGAAGCGCTCATCGCGCGCGCCCGCGCGGCGGGGCTGGATGTGCAGTTTTATGGCGCCAGCGGTCCTAGCTGGATGATGGCGCGGATCGGCGCGCGCGCGCCGCTGATCGCAGCCGCCTATCGGGCGCTGGGCTCCATGATGCGGGTGTTGAGCTTCGGCCGCTGGCGCCCGGATCTGTCAGACATCGCCATCGTTCTGCAGCGGCAGGCATGAGATTTCTCGCCCCCCTTCTGGCGTCGGCGCTATCAGCGTGTGCGCAGGCGGCGCCGATCGCGTCCGCCAAACCGGACTTTCCGGTTAAGCGCTGTGTGCAGATCGCCCACGCCTTGGAAGCGCCAAACGAAGGCGACTGGGGCTATCGTATCGACCGCGCCGATATCGAAGCCATTGCCGACGCCGGCTTCGACACCATCCGCCTGCCAATCCAATGGTCGGCCCATGCCGACGAAGCGCCGCCTTATCGTATCGATCCGGCATTTTTCACGCGCGTCGATGAAGTGATCGGCTGGGCGTTTTCAAGGCGGCTGAATGTGATCTTCACGGTGCACAATTATGACGCACTGTGGAAAAGTCCGAACACGGAAAAAGCCCGCTTTCTGGGGCTGTGGGATCAAATTGGCGCCCACTACAAGGATTACCCGCCGGCGCTGATCTTCACCCCGTTCAACGAACCCGCCTACGAATTGCAGGGCCGAACCTGGGACGATCTGATCCCGGAGCTGGTCGCCCGCATTCGCGCAACAAACCCGACGCGGGCGCTGATCATTGGCGGCGACAATTGGTTCAAGCGCGAAACGATGCTGAAACTGACGCTGCCGCCCGATCCCAATATCGTGGCCACGTTCCACTATTACGAGCCCTATGAGTTCGCCGTGCAAGGCGCAGAATGGTTCGCCAATCCCCCGCCCAAGGGCCGTGATTGGGGCAGCGTTGGCGAACGCGCCACGCTAGCGCGCGACTTCGCTGAGGCCGCCGATTGGGGCCGCGGCCACAATCGAATCGTGTTCCTAGGTGAGTTCGGCGCCCATGTAGCAAGCCCGCCGGACGCGCGCCTGCGCTGGCACCAGGCTGTGCGCGAAACCGCAGAAGACAACGCCATCCCCTGGTGCGTACACGATTTCAGCGCCAATTTCGGCGTGTTTGACCCCGCGACGCGGGCGTGGAGGCCGGGGTTTGCGGCAGCGCTGATGGGGCAGTGAGCGGGCCCGCGCCGCCGGCATGCAGAAAGCCTCAATAATCGAACAGTTTCTTGTCGCGCTCGATGCGCTTTGTCGCTTGCGTCACAACGTGATCGCGCAGGTCCGCGCCATTGAAAGCGGCGGCAAGCCCGGCGGGATCGAGATTGTGTTCGGCCAGCAGCGCGCGAATGGCGCCATCGTCGCAATCGGCAAGTGCGGCGCGAAGCGCCACTTCCCCACCTTTGCCCAAAAGGGCCGTCGGATTGATGACCGGCGCCGGCGCCACATCTTCCCCATCCGGATCTTCGCTCAATTCCGGCTGGGCATAACCGCGCAAGGCATACTCCAGCCGCGCGGCAAATACCGGGTTACGCTTGACTTCCAACCGCACGGCGCGGTGCAGCCGGTGGAGGGTGCGCAGCACGCTCACGCCGCCAGCGCCGCCTGCTCGGTCTTGGCGAGGAATTCTTCGCCGAGCCGTTTGATGATCTCTGCGCCGGAGCCGTATTTCATCTCAAAACTTCGCGGCGCATCCGACCATTCCGCTGCGCGCGCAATATCGACATTCTGCGGGATGCGGATGTCAAACATGGTGTCGCCGAGGTTTTCTTTCAGCAACCCCGCTTCCGATCGGTGCAGCGAGAAGCTCTCATCATACTTCGTGGCAAGGACAAAGATCGTCGAGGGCGCGCCGCGCTTGTCGCGGATCATGCTCAGCGCGCGGCGGCGAAAGGCAATAAGGCCGAGGCGGGACACATAATCGGGAATCGACGGCACCAGGATCGCATCCGACGCGATCAGCGCGGCTTCTGCAAACAACGAAATGCCCGGCGGGCAATCAATGATCACATCGTCATAGTCTTCGATCACGGTTTTCAGGCCGGCGGCGAACCACTGGCAGATGCGGCGCTGGATGGCATCGAGATTAAGCTGCTGCTTGACGAAGCGCTCGATCAGATCGCGCTCCACGAAACGAAATTCCGGCGCGGAAGCGACAAGATCAACATCGATGCGGCCTTTATTGTCAGCCAAATCGGTCACGCGCTTGTCGATCAGGGTTTTGAACGGCTTGGGCTTCTCGCCGATGGCGTAAGCGTCGAAATAGGCATCCAATGTGCGATCTTCGCCGCGCGCGGCGTTCCACCGCTCCGGCCCGCCGACCATGATCGAGGCATTGGTTTGCGGGTCAAGGTCAATAACCAGCACGCGGCGGCGATGATGAACCGCCAGCGTTTCGGCAAGTGTGATCGCGGTCGTCGATTTGCCGACCCCGCCTTTCATATTGATCACGGATATCAGCCGTGCGGTCATGGCGTCCCCAATCCCTTCTGGATGGCCAGAATGAGCCGCAAAGGATCGTTGGGGAATCCTACCGAAGCGTTAATCGGGGCCGCAAAGCGGCGCGGCGGCTGTGAACAACGCGCCCCTATCACCGGCCAGCGACTTTGGCTAAGCCGACGCGATGAGCGATGTGGAAATCTGGACAGACGGCGCCTGCAGCGGCAATCCCGGCCCCGGCGGCTGGGGCGCGATTTTGCGCGCCAAGGGCGTGGAAAAAGAACTGTCGGGCGCAGAGCCCGCAACGACCAATAATCGCATGGAGCTGATGGCCGCGATCGTTGCGCTGGAAGCGCTGAGCAAGACATGCGCCGTCAGCCTCACAACCGACAGCGTCTATGTCAAAGACGGCCTCACCAAATGGATCCACGGCTGGAAACGCAATGGCTGGAAAACCGCCGACAAGAAGCCGGTGAAAAACGAAGATTTGTGGAAGCGCCTCGACGCGGCGGCGGCGCGCCACAAAATCGAATGGCATTGGGTCAAGGGCCATGCCGGCCATCCCGAGAACGAACGCGCTGACGCGCTCGCACGCGCCGCGATCAAGACGCTGCCACGCTGAGATT
>JBEIHY010000146.1:0-6232 GCA_040381035.1 Hyphomonadaceae bacterium | reverse complement strand
GGGCGCTTTGCGTCGGGGCATGCGAATCCTCCTGAGATCGCAGTATGAAGCCCGTTACACGAAATTTCCGATAGACCCGTGCCGACGCGGTTTGGCCACCGCGACATCCTCATCAAAGGCTTTGTCGACGACGTCATTATCATCTGCGGCGCTGAGATCATCGCCCGCCATCCACGCTCCTACGCCAAAGCCGATCTGGTGTTCGATCCGCTGCACTACCTTGAGCTTTTGGAGCGCAAGCCCGGCGCTTTGGATCAAGCGGCGGCCTTGCAGGGCTTGGACTTGCCGGAGGAATTCGCCACGCTACGCAGGCTTCTGGAAAGTCGGATGCAGACCCCCGTCCGCATATCTGGACGATGTCGCCACAATGCGGCCGCGGCGTTAAGGGCGCGTTCAGAAATGCAGTAAAGGTCCTTAAACCAATGCGGTTTTCGCAACGTGGCGCGCAGCCCACAGCGCTTCCAGAGCGTCGTCGCGACGATCAGCGGCGCGGGCCAAATACATGCCGCGCACAATTTCGGCCTGCTGTTCGATATTGTAGGCGCTGAACAGTTTGCCCGGCGCCAGGCGCAACCGATAGGCGTTTCGTCCGAGGGCGGACAATTTAGCCAGCGGCAGATTCACGCCCTGCCCGGCCTGCCAGACATGGGCCAGCTCATGGATAAACCAGCCCTGCTCAGCCGCCGGGGCTGCGGCGAAATCGACGGCCGCTGCCCAGCCGCTGAAAAAGATTGTGTGGCGCAGCGGCGCCATGGCGCCAAAGCCCGCAGGCGGCGCCTGTACGATGCGCACGCGCGGCCACGCAATCTCAGACCCAAAGATGGGCTCGGCCAATGCCTGCTCGCCGCGCGTCAAGGCGCGGCGGGACAATGTCCGCATGCGGGTCAAATCACCGCCTCGATCAGGGCCGGGCCGCGCCGCGCGCACAGGCCGGCAAAGGCGCGGTCAAAGCTCTGCGCGTCTGCAACACGCACGGCCTCCACCCCTTGCGCCTGCGCAAGCTTGACCCAATCGATCGGCGGATTGTCGAGGCTAAGCATCTGCTGGGCCACCGGGCCTGCATTGCCCGCGCCGGTGCGGGCCAGTTCGATGTTCAAGATGCGATAGCTGCGATTGGCGAAAATGATCGTCAGCACATCGAGACTTTCGCGCGCGCAAGTCCACAGGAATTGGTTCGTATACATCGCCGCGCCATCACCCAAGAGCGCAATGACTTTACGATCCGGCGCAGCCACGCTTGCGCCCACCGCCACTGGCCCGCCCTGGCCGATGGCGCCGCCAGTATGAAACAGCCAATCATGCGGCGCTGCATTTTGCGTCAGCGTGAAGAGCGCCAGCCCGCTCGTCACAGCGTCATCGCTGACGATCGCGCCTTCCGGCATATGGCGCGCCAGGCTTGCGCCGATGGTGGTCGGATCGAGCGCGCCGCTCGGATCGGGAAAGCTATGTGCCGGCGCGACATCAGGCGCGGCCGGCGCAGCGATTGCTTCAGCCAACATCGCCACCGCTGCAGCGCTATCGGTTTCGGCTCCGCCAAGCGATAGACGCAGCGCCCCCTCCGGCGTCAGTTCGCTTGGCTTGCCGGGATAGGCGAAGAACGCCACCGGATGATCGCAGCCGGCAACAATCAACAGATCAACGCCATCCAGAGCAGCGAGCGCCATCTCGCCGAAATAGGGCAGCCGCGGCGGCCCATAGCGCCCCGCCCCGCGCCGTTGCTTGGTCGCAAAGGTCGCGGCCTGAACATTCACGCCGGCCGCCGCCAAACGCGCCAGGGCGGATAATCCGGGTTCGGACAATGCCGCGCCATTGACCAGCAGCGCCGGGCGCCTGGCCGCGCCAATCGCGCGCGCGGCGGCTTCAACCCTTGCCGGATCGGGCGCCTTCAAGCGGGGCGCAGGCTCAGGCGCCGTCACCACCCCGCCCTCATTCCACGCCGCATCCGCCGGCAGGATCAGAAAGGCGTTTCCGCCGGGCGGACCAAAACTGGCGCCATAGGCTTGTGCAGCCAGCGGCCCGCAATCGCCAGCCGTTTGCGCCACGCGGGTCCAGGCGCTCAGCGGCGCTATGAGCCCTTCAATGTCTGAGGTCAAAGGCGCATCGAAGCGGCGATGATAGGTGGCGTGCTCGCCCACGACATTGATCGTGGGCGCAAAGCCGCGCCGGGCATTGTGCAGATTGGCGCCGCCATTGAGAAAGCCCGGCCCCAGATGCAACAGCGTCATCGCTGGCAGACCAGACACCCGCGCATATCCATCGGCAGCACCGGTGGCGACGCCTTCAAACAGGCACAGCACACTGCGGATCGCCGGCTCCTGATCCAAAGCGGTGACCAGATGCATTTCGCTGGTGCCAGGATTGGCAAAGCAGGCGCGCACTCCGCACCCCGCCAGTGTTTTCACCAGGGCTTGTGCGCCGTACATGCTCTGCTCCGTTCCGCTTGCGGCAGGAGACTATCGCGGCGGCGCGGCGAAACAATGCCGATTAGGGAAAAGGAATGAACTCTGTATCGCCCGGAACCCGGCCCATGGTTTGGGCGGCCCAGTTGGCCTTGGCCTGCTCGATCCGCTCGGGCCGAGAGGACACGAAATTCCATACCACCTGGCGCGGGCCGTCCGGTGCTTGGCCGCCAAACAGGATCGCGCGGGTCGGTTCCCGCACGATCATGGTCGGCGCGGCGTTGGCGCCAAGCAGCAGCAATTCGCCGGCGGCGACAGCAACGCCATCGACCCTGGCGGCGCCGGAGATGACATAAACCGCCTGCTCGTCATAAGCCGCGGTGGCGAAGCGATGTTCGCCGGCGCTGTCAAAACCGAGGTCGAGATAAATCATCGGTGCAAACGACGCGACCGGCGAGACAAGCGCGCCAAGCGCGCCGCAAATCACGCGCACCCGCAAGCCGTCCGCCTTCCGCATCGGCAGATCGCGTGCGGGCGTGTGGATGAAGGCCGGCGCGGCCTCCTCGTCCGCCGCTGGCAGCGCGACCCAGAACTGAATGCCACGCAGCGCGCCGCCGTTGCGCGGCTGGGGCGAACGCTCCGAGTGCACAATGCCGCACCCGGCAGTCATCCAACTCACATCGCCCAGGCGAATGACCAGCACCGTGCCGAGGCTGTCGCGGTGCTCAATGGCGGCGTCAAAAAGATAGGTGACGGTGGCGAGCCCGATATGAGGATGCGGTCGAACGCCCAGGCCTTGGCCCGGCGCGAATGTCACCGGCCCCATTTCATCCAGGAAGATGAACGGCCCAACATGGCGCGCCTCCAAGGCAGGCAGCGCCTGGCGCACAACGAACCCATCGCCGAGATCGCGCGGCTTTGGCTTGATCAGCGTCATCCCGGCCAAGGCCAGGCGTCAGGTATCGGCTGGCCGGCGATGTCGCCACACGGCGTCGTCAATGTCGGTGCGCAGAACAAGCCCGACATCGCCGTCAATCCGCGGCCCGTGGACCTCGCTCGCCTCCCCTGCCGGCGGGGCTTCGCCATTCGGCGGGCGGCCGGCCAAAATGGACTGGGCCGTCCGACGAATAATGTCTTCCCAACGATCCATGAGGGCCTCCCATATCTGTTTAGGATGAGTGTAACCGGGTTTGGCGCATGCCCTAGCGGATTTGCGGTCACAGCCGCGTGGTGGAAAGCGATCCGAACGCTAGTGTGACTGCGGCGCAACAGATTGTGGCGCGTCTGCGTCAGATTGGCGCGGTGTTGTGGCGAATGCGATCGCTTGCGTCACAATAATATCGCGCTCGGCGTCATGGCTCTGCCAAACGCAGTGGGTGGCTTCTGGCAACAACCGCGACCAGCACTGCGGCAATTGCTTGCACGCCTGCTCCGCAGCGATGGCGTCAACATAGGTGTCGCGCCCGGCATTGATCATCATCACAGGGGCGGCGACTTTTTGCAGGACATGCGGGTCGCTCAACCGGTCGGCCGTCGCAAATAGACCTTGCAGGAAACCATTGGTCGGCCCGCCGAGGCGCAACTCCGGCTTGATCAAGTTCCAGGCGAACGCCGCTCTGCCGCGGACGGGATCGCCGGCGCAGCCATCGGTCGATTGGACAAAGGCGTCGGGAAAATCGCGCGGGCCGGAGCCGGGGGAATAGGCATTGGCCTGGCCAATCAGGCTCAAGCCCGCCACCAGCGCACGCGCGACCGCCGGTTCGTAAGGGGCGGTGGCTGGCTGGATCGCCGAGACGGCGAGGAAATAGCGATCCGCAGCGCCTGGCCGCTCCACCGCGGTAAGCAGCGCCACCTGCCCGCCCAGAGAGGTTCCGATCAAAGTCACCGGGCCCGCCGCGTTCGGCCGCACCTCAGCGGCGATAAAATCGGCAACGTCGCCAGCGAAATGCCGAAACGACGCCCCGGCCGGCTTTTCGCGATCTTTCAGCGGCCGGCTTGATCCGCCTTGGCCGCGCAGATCGAGCACATAGACATCAAGACCGGCGGCCTGGAATTGCCGGAAAGCTTCAAAATTCGCCTCCGCAAAATTGCGAAAGCCGGGCAAGAACACCACGCCGCCGCGCGCAGCGCCGGTTGCCCGGGCATGGCCGAAGCGCAAGCTGGCGCCGTCTGGGCGGGCAAACTGTCCCCAGGTCCATCCCGGAGGCGGCTGGAACCGCTCCTCCTGGAGCGCGGCTTTGGCGGCCTCGATCTGGGCTGGGGTCGGCTGGTTGGGCGCAGGGCCGGCGCAAGCGGCCAGCGCAAGGCAGAGGACGATCAGAATCCGTTTCATGGCGACCAACTTGCGCCGACCGCCATGGCAAGGAAAGCCTTATTGGCCGCGGACGATCGTGCCGGATTGTGTGCAGGTCTGGCCGTCGCAGGCGGTGACGGTTCGGTCAAACGTCGCCTGGCCTTGGCCGGTCTTGGTTGCATCAACGTCGACCGAACGCGTGGCTCCATCCGCGAAGGTCACGTCGCGCGATTTGTCCCAACCGTCCTCGGTCTTGGTGCGCGATTGGCTCCAGACGGAGGTATCGCCGGCGCGGTTGGTGAACGTTCCGTTCGACGCGCAGCCGACGCCCTTGTCGCAGTCGGCGCCGCCGGTGCGGCTCCAAACGGCGCCGTCTTGGAGGGTTCCCGCGGCGCTGACCGTGCGCCCGTCTTCGCCGCGCACGATATCCTTGCGATAATCAACTGCACCGCGGTTGTCGGTTTCGATCACGCCGGTGACGGTGCGACCATTGTCGGTGCGCGTGGTGGCGAAATCGCCGGACTGGCTGCGGGTCTTGCCGTTCGGTCCCGTAACCGTGCGGTCCGCCTCCCAGGCGCCAGGGCCGGTGCGGGTCCGGCTGGCCTCCACGCTGCGCGTGGCCCCGTCTGGGCGCGTGACGCTGCGTTCGCGCGAGGCCGCACTCTTCTCGCGGCTGACGCTGCGCTCGGCAACCGCGGTTCCGCGCTTGGTTTGGATTTCCGCACGTCCACTGCGCTCGCGGGCGTCAGCGTTTGCAGCGCTGAGCGCAAGAACCGCAACGGCGGCAAACAAAACGGTTTTGGCAAATCTCGGCTTCATCATTGTCTCTCCTTAGCGAACGATGCATGTCCAATGCAGGCGATGGGCCGTTTCCGGCGCGCGCGCTGGCTTACAATTCGGCAAGGGACGGCCATGGCGATCGACATCATCGTGAGGCGGATCGAAACGCTGGCGGTCGCAGCGATCGTTAACGCCGCAAATTCAGCGCTAAACGGCGGCGCCGGTGTTGACGGCGCCATTCGCGCAGCCGCCGGGCCTGCGCTTGAGGCCTATCTTGCCGCCCGCGCACCGCTGGCAGAAGGCGCAGCCCTGCTGAGCCCCGGATTTGAGGCGCCGGCGCGCTGGATCATTCACACCGTTGCCCCGAAATGGTTTGACCCGGGTTCAGACGATCGCAAGGACGCCCTGTTGGCTGCGTGCTATCGCGCGTGCCTGAACAGCGCGCGCGACGCCGGTTTAGACCGCGTCGCTTTTCCCGCGCTGGGCACTGGCGTCTATGGCTGGCCAAAGCCCCGCGCCGCCGCCATCGCCGTTGCCGCCATCCGCGCAGCGCAGGGGGAAATAGCGGTCACATTGTGCGCATTCACCGCACAGGACGCGGACATTTTGCGCACGGCGCTAGCCCGGAAATCTCAAAGGTAGGAGGTGCATCGGGGCGCGAACTCTGAGAATTTCGTTTTGCCACAAAGTCAAAGCGCAGAGCGAAAGGCCACCCCGATGCAAACAGAATGTACCTCCGATTTGTTCGGCTTTTCCAGAG
>JBEIHY010000145.1:0-6244 GCA_040381035.1 Hyphomonadaceae bacterium | reverse complement strand
TTCGTTCGACACCCGCGCCTGGCCCCAAGCCGGTTGATCGACCGCAATCGCGACAACGGCGTCTTCGACATGCGGGGCAACACGGTTTTTCAGATTGGGCTTGGCGCGCGTCATTTCCGCCAGCGCCAAATCGCCGCCCTTTTCGTATAAGTCTTGGTAGCGGTAAAAACTGTCGCGCCCCGGCCCTTCGCTTACGCTGCGGGCGTTCAGCGCTCTGATCATGCCGCCGGCATGTTCAGCCGGCTTCGCCGTCGCGCCTCACCCCATCAGTTTGCAGGCCTGCGTGACATTGCCGAGCTGCTTGGCCAGCTCCAAAAGGCCGACCTTGGCCTTGATAACTTTGCGTTCAACGTTCATTGTCGTGGCGTCATATCCTGAACCACGGCCGGGGCGCTGCGCAGAGCTCCGCATGGCTCTGCTCCGCGCTCCGGCCTTACAGCTCGCCATTGCATCAATTGTCAGATCATGTCACTACTTTTACACGACATGGGCGCTGCAGGTTGCGCTGTCCTCGACCTCTTCGGGTCAATCCCAAGCCGAAGAAATGGACGACTAAGCGTCGCCTTGCTTGTCGCGCTTGCTTCTGGATTGCCTCTTAGGGAGAGGCGGATTTCGCGCTACAAGTGACGTTCACGGTGGAGGAGATCGCCATGTCCTATCGGACAATTCATTTAACTCTAACGCCGCACCCAACGCCAACATCAAAGAGCGCCATCGACTACGCGTGCCGGGCAGCGCTCCGCTTCAGCGCCAAGCTGAACGTCACCAGTCCCCATTTGATCGTTCGCACGCCGACGCATGTGATCGCTGGCGGCATGATGGCGGGCATGGCGCGTGAGTTTGAGCGCGACGCTGCCGCTAGATCTGCCGAGCTTGAGCAATATGTCCGTGAGAAAGGCGCCGGCATCGGTTTGGAGGTCATTGTTGCTCCGATCCCCGAAACTTGGCCATCGTCTGCGAGCGACATGACGTGGCGCGGGCGCACAAGCGATCTGTGCATTCTGGGCCTGCCGCAGACGGGCGCTGAAGGCCGGTTGGATGTAGAGGATTGGATCTTCGGGGTTGGCCGGCCATGCCTTCTCTATCCCGATGACTCTCAAGACGCCTTCGGGCTGGAGACGATCGTGATAAGCTGGGATTTTAGCAAGTCCGCGGCGCGCGCGGTGTGCGATGCATTGCCGATACTAAAGGCTGCCCAGAATGTGCGAATCGCGACGATACGCGGTGAAAAGGACATCCGCATCGACGACCCTAAGACACCCCTTCTTGAATTTCTTGCATCGCACGATGTGAAAGCGGAGTTTGTGGAAGTCGAATTGGGCGCCCATTCGATCGGGCGCACAATCTTGGACCAGGCGCACAACGCCCATGCCGACCTGCTCGTTATGGGCGCCTATGGCCATTCGCGCATAAAGGAGTTCGTGCTGGGTGGCGCCACAAAGGAAATCTTGAATACGACTCGCATTCCACTGTTCATGTCGCACTAGAGATGGCGAACCGATGCAGCGTGAGGAGTGCGCGATGACGACGGTCGGCGATCGGGCGTTTCTGGAATGGTCGCGCGGCTACGGTGTGATCCAGCATACGCCGCAGACGTGCGAGCGAATCCAGGCTCTGGTGAACCGCCTGGCGGAGACGGGCGCTCAATCCGAGGGCCAATGCTACGCGACATTGTCGGCGACGGATCGTCTGGCCAGCGCCGCGATGTGGGTCGTGGCGCATATGACTTATGCGAACCGCGTAGATCTCTCAGGTGCGGCGCTCTCAGCGGCGTCCTTTAAGGCAACGCCAGAGGGGCATACGGGCGGCGCCTTGAATGTTGTGCCGGCCTATATGGGCTATCTGGCGGCAAACATCCTCACGTCGAAGACCAGGGCGTGGATACTGGGCCAGGGACATTGTGTTGCGGCGATCGAAGCTGCGAATGCATTGGTCGACAATCTCTCGCCGACACAGCGCTCACGCTACAGCGCTGACGAAGCTGGCCTGTCACGGCTTTGTTCGGACTTCTACAATTATGAGATCGACCCAGCTGGTCGACCCGGCGCCCCGCTTGGCAGTCATGTGAACGCGCACACCGCTGGGGGACTGTCGGAGGGCGGCTATCTCGGCTTTGCCGAAGTTCAGTATGTGCACATGCCGCTGCCCGGAGAGAGCCTTGTTGCGATCCTGAGCGATGGCGCGTTTGAAGAGCAGCGCGGCGGCGACTGGGCTGAGCGCTGGTGGCGCGCTGAAGATTGCGGTCTGGTCGCGCCGATCATGATCTTGAATGGACGCCGTATCGAGCAGCGTACTGAGATTGTGCAGGATGGCGGCCTTGCGTGGCTTAGTCGCTATCTTGATGTGAATGGCTTTGATCCGATCGCGATCGATGGTCGCGACCCCGCCGCCTTTGTCTGGGCGATACTCGAAACAGAACGTCGGTTGGACGAGGCCGCGTCCATGATACGCGACGGACGCGCAGCGTATCCGGTCAAGTTGCCCTATGCCATCGCGCAAACAGAAAAAGGATTTGGTTTTCCTGGCGCGGGGACCAACCGTGCGCACAATCTGCCGCTCGACGGTTCGCCGCGGGACAATGAGGCAGCGCGCGCATCGTTCAATGAAGCAGCTCGGCGATTGTTCGTTTCTGAGGGTGATCTCGCTGTCGCGCGAGCGATGTTCGCCGTGCACGACGCGCAGGGACGCGTAAAAGAGCGAGATAATGCGCTCGCAACACGCAGCCCTCAAGCGCCTGTATTGCCTCCGCCGCCTTCGATTGCGGTGGGCGGCGTGTATTCGTCAATGGCCGCGATGGACGCTTGGGCGGTCGCCTTTGCGCAAGCCAATCCCAAGCTGCGCTTTCGGGTAGGCAATCCTGATGAGTTGAAAAGCAACCAGATGGGCGGCGTCCTCGATGCCCTGAAGCATCGGGTCAATCGTCCAGAGCCAGACGGCCCGGAATCGATCCATGGCTCGGTCATCACTGCTCTCAATGAAGAGGCCGTCATCGGCGCTGTGCTCGGCAATAAAGGCGGGCTCAATCTCGCGGTGACCTACGAAGCGTTCGCGGTGAAGATGCTCGGCGCGCTGCGCCAGGATATTATCTTTGCGCGGCAGCAAATCGAGGCCGGGCGGCCGCCGCAATGGATCGGCGTTCCGCTGGTCGCGACATCACACACCTGGGAGAACGGCAAGAACCAGCAATCCCACCAGGACCCGACCATTGGCGAGGCGTTGCTGGGGGAAATGTCAGACGTGTCGCGGGTGATGTTCCCCGTCGATGCGGCGACGGCGGTCGAATGCCTCCGTCGCGTGTATTCTGACCGCGGCGTGATCGGGTGCCTCATTGCGGCCAAGCGGCCCGTGCCAACGATCTTTGATGGCGCGTCGGCTTCGATGGCGCTTGATCAAGGCGCGGCGCATGTGGCGCCGACGACTGGGCCTCAGCTTCAGCTGGTGGCCGTTGGCGCCTATCAGCTCATGCAGGCGCAACGAGCGGCGGTCAGATTGTACGAGCGGGGTTTGCGGGTTCTGACAACCTGCATCCTTGAGCCAGGCCGCTTGCGTACGCCCCGCGACGAGTTCGAGGCGCGGGTCACTGTATCGGATGAAAAGATCCAGACCATGTTTCCTGCGGGTGTGCCGCGTGTGCTTGTCAGCCACACGCGGCCGGAGGTTATGACGGGTGTGCTGCGGCGCATCGACGAAGGACCCGACAAGTTGCGCGCCCACGGGTATCTCAGTCGGGGCGGCACGCTCGACGCCATGGGAATGTTGTTCGCGAACCGATGCACATGGGCGCACCTCATCGTTTCAGCAGCTGGTCTGGTCGGCGTTTCGGCTTCTGATTGGTTGACGCCGCCGGAAGAGGCTGCCGTGTTCGGGCGCGGTGATCCTTCGGCGCTCTGGTAGGGGGCGCATGCATGCCCGAGTGGCTCCTCGCGCTCAATGTGGGTTCGTCCAGCGTAAAGTTCGCGGCCTTCCCGCACGCCGCCGGTTCAGAGCTTCTGCGCGGGGCCGTGTCCGGCATCGACGACCAACCACAGTTAACCCTGCGGCGAGCGGGCGAACGGTTATCAGTTAGCTCTTGCGGCGCGCTCGTGATCGACCTGCGCACCGCAATCGATCATGCGCTTGATACGGCCTTCTCCTGCCTGGATCGATCGAAGTTGGTCGCTGTGGGACATCGCATTGTTCACGGCGGCGCTGACTTCATGCGGCCAACGCTCCTGACCACGGAAACGGTCGAGGCGCTTTCTCAGCTTGAGCGGCTCGCGCCCCTTCATCAGCCGGCGAGCCTAGCCGCAATTGATCTGGTAGCGCGCCACGCGCCAGATGTTCCACAGTGGGGATGCTTCGACACCGCGTTTCATGCGACGCAACCTCGCTTCAATCAAATTTTCGCGCTGCCTGCGGAACTGGCGGCGCGCGGCGTGCGGCGCTTCGGCTTTCATGGCCTGTCATACGAACACGCAGCTCAGGTGATGAGACAGCGCTATGGCGGCGGCGGGCGCGCAGTCGTTGCGCATCTTGGCGCCGGCGCCAGCCTTTGTGCGTTGAGGGACGGAGTGAGCGTGGCCACAACCATGGGCATGACGCCCTTGGGCGGCATCCCCATGGCCACGCGCCCCGGCGACCTGGACCCCGGTGCAATTCTCTATCTGCTGGAAGAGCTGGGCATGAGCATCTCAGAGGTGCGCGACTTGCTATATCGGGGATCCGGCTTGCTGGGGCTTTCGTCCGAAAGCGGGGACATGCAACGCCTGCTTGCAAGCGCGCGTTGGCAAGCGGCTGAAGCCGTGTCGTTTTTCATCGAGTCGGTTCAGCGTGAAATTGCTTCTCTCGCTGCCGCGCTGGGCGGAGTTGACACGCTGGTGTTCACTGCCGGCGTGGGCGAGCATGCGCCGGTCGTTCGTGCCCGCATTGGCGCCGCATGCGCTTGGTTGGGCGTGCGCATCGACAGCGCGCTGAATGAGGCGAATGCGGACGAGATTCACGTGCCTGGAAGCGCGATCCGCGTGGCGGTCGTGCGCGCTGACGAGGAAGCAACAATCGCCAAGCATTTGCGCGCCACTCTATTGTCGTGACGCAGCTACGGGGCGTTAGGTTTGATCTCGACCACCGCACCGAAGATGCGGCCAATGCCGGCAGTGATCGCCATGGCTATGGCCCCCCAGAATGTAACGCGAATGACCGCCGTCAACATGTTGGCGCCGCCTGCGCGGGCGCCAACGGCGCCGAGCAGGGCGAGAAACGCCAGCGCCGCTGCTGAGAACGCCGGAACGAGCGAGGACACGGGAGCAACCAGCACGAGCACAAGCGGCAATGACGCGCCGATGGCGAACGTTGCGGCCGATGTCAGAGCCGCTTGAATGGGACGCGCGGCCGTCATGTCCGAGACGTGCAATTCATCGCGTGCGTGCGCTTTCAATGCTTCTCTTTCCGACAATTGCACGGCCACTTGCCGCGCAAGGTCCGGTTCAAGCCCGCGCTCGACATAGATTTGGGTGAGTTCTTCGAGTTCGAAGCCGGGGTCGTCGCTTAATTCCTTGGTCTCGCGGGCGAGGTCCGCCTTTTCCGTGTCCGAACAGCAGTTGAACCGCGCGCAGGTTGCCGGTCTTGCGGTAGATCAGCGCCGCCTTGGTCCGGCGCAACGAGTGCGTGCCGTAGATGGCGGGATTGAGCCCGATCGAGCGCACCCACGCCTGAACGATCCTCGCGTACTCGCGTGTCGATAGGTGTTCCGACATGGAAAGCCGGCTGCGGAAGAGGTAGTCGGCGGCCCCGACCTGGTCACGGCGGATGAGTTCGCCCACAGCGCGCCGGGTCTGCTCGGTGATCTCGAACTGGACGGGCGTACCGGTTTTCTTCTGGACGATGATGGCGCGGTTCTTCACCTCGCCGCCGGCCGCCAAGTCTCCTACTTTGAGCCGGACGAGATCGCAGCCGCGCAGCTTGCTGTCGATCGCCATGTTGAACAGCGCCAGCTCCCGCACGTCGCGCCGCAGTTCAAAGCGTGCGCGGATGGCCCACAATTCCTTCATTTTGAGCGCCGGTTTCTGGCCGGTGAGTTTGCCGGCGTTGATCTGACGGGGCGAGCCCTTCCCGCGACGGGTGGGCTCTAGGCAGTGGATGAGATCTTCGGTCATGGTGTTGCGTCTTCTGCTGCAACCGCGGCCCAATACCGCGGCTGAAGCAGGCTACGCCCTTGGCGCATTGTCGCGATTGGATGGCGCAGGATATTGCCGCGCAGGGCTGATAA
>JBEIHY010000144.1:0-6251 GCA_040381035.1 Hyphomonadaceae bacterium | reverse complement strand
GAAAGGCGTCGCCCCGCCCGCGGCAATATAGTGCTTCACGGTGTGGTGGCTGCAGCCGAGCTCGCGCGCGATGCGCTTGACGCCCCAGCCGCACGCCTTCAGCCGCAGCATCTCCTCCACGTCGTCCGGCGTCTTCATCGCCTGCCCCCGCGGATCGTTGGTCTCCCGGGTGGCTTCGGTGATTCGCTCTTTAGTCACGGCCGCACTCCTCCAGCGTCAGGGAGGGGGCAATTCCTCGTGACGCCGAGGGGGCAATTTCACATGACGCACGACAATCAAGCCAGACCGGCTCAGACCAAAGCAGAGCGCACGCCCAGGACGCGGCCCGACGGCGCAAGCGCCGAGCTAACCCAAAGATTGGTCAATGAAATTGCCCCACCCGTCACCGGCAAGCTGCGCGTGCCAGGCGGCGAAGTCAGCGGCCTTTTCCTGCGCGTGACCCTCAGTTCCGCGAAATCCTGTATCCTCCGCTACACCAACGATGGACGGGGCGGCGAAGCGGGAATCGACGATGCGCGTTCAATCACGCTCGTGGCAGCGCGGGCCAAGGCGGTGGAGATGTTGAGCGACCTTGTGGTGCGCAAAGTTGATCCGGCGGCGGAGAAACAGGCCGCCATCAAACGCGAAAAGGCCAAAAAGGAGGAAACCTTCGCCGCGCTCATTGCGCGCTATCGGTCGATGCCGCGCGACGCAAACGGGCGAACACACTCGCCTACGAGAACTGGCTGCTCGACCGCCACATCCTCTCGCGCATCGGAAAACGCCTCTATGCCGGGCTCAAGCGCGCGGAAATCATAGCCATGATTGAAGCGCTGGGCGACGCCATCGGCCACGTCACGGCCAACCGCGCCCACGCAATGGTGCGCTAAGTGCTGAACTACGCCCTCAAGCGCGACCTGATCGAAGCCAATCCGGCGCTCGGCATTGAGCCGCTATTCAAAGAAACTTCGCGCGAGCGGGTGCTGAGCGAGGAGGAAATCCGCAAGCTGTGGGCGTTTCTGGAAGCAGCGCGCGCGTTCGCCGGCGCAGGCTTAGCGCCGGGCCAAGAAGCCGGCGAGCGGCCGATCAACGGCATGTCCGCAAATGTCGCTACCTTCACTGCAGCTCTGCCTGCTCACCCTGCAGCGCGCCGGCGAAGTGGTCGGCGCCCGCGCCGAGGAGTTCAATTGGAGCGATAGGCTTTGGATCGTCCCGGCAGAGCGGATGAAGGGCAAGCGCGCCCATGCCGCGCCGTTGTCGGATTTGGCGCTGGATCGGTTTCGCGACGCCTTCGCACGCTCTGGAAGCGGCTTCGCCTTCTTGGATCGTGCCGGTGAAGCCGCCCTCGATCCCAAACGCCTCACCCGCGCGATGGCCCGCGCCTGCAAGATTATTGGCATTCCCTAAGCCGGCCCGCACGATCTGCGCCGGACCGGGCGCACGATGATGACCAGCGAGCGTGTGGGCGCAGGGTATGAAACGGCGGAGCGCGTGATCGCACATCTCGTCGGCTCTGCGGTCAGCCGGGTGTATGACCGAAACGAATATCTGCGTGAGAAGCGGGCGGCGTTGGAAGCTTGGGCGGGCGAACTCGGCCGGATAATCGGCTGAAAAAAATCGCGCGACTCGGGCTTCGCCCGAGACCAGGTGGGGGCGTCGCCCCCACACCCCACCCCGCAAGCGGGGCCGCGTGAGGGGCCAGGAGCTAAAGCTTCAGGAGGTAAGGGCCTTCGGCCGCGTTAACGATTAGGGGATGAGACGGTTCGCGGTAGGGACGGCCATTGCTGGCCGCCCCCCGCACAGATCCGTACTTACTCTGCGTCAGTTACCTGGCGCACTCCTGGCCAAACGGAAACCGACGTGGCTGAACCGTTTGGTAGGGAGCCCGAAGCTGCGGAGCGCCGAACGGAGGG
Source organism: Hyphomonadaceae bacterium (assembly GCA_040381035.1). Classification (GTDB taxonomy): domain Bacteria; phylum Pseudomonadota; class Alphaproteobacteria; order Caulobacterales; family Aquidulcibacteraceae; genus REEB506. Next base: position 4,359 of record JBEIHY010000144.1, on the reverse strand, counting down.
ACTGCGGGCTGACGACCCAAGAGCCGCCGCGAAGAACCCGGGACGAGCAATCTCCAGCTGTAACAGCCGATCCGTCCGTCGGCGCGCCGCTATACGTGTTCACATAACAATCTTGCACCCATTCCCGGACATTGCCGTGAACATCGTAAAGACCAAAAAGATTGGCCTGGAATTTGCCGACCGGCACGGTCTGCCCACGGTACTGCCCCTTCGGACCGTTGTTGTAGGTGTAATTGGCGTTGTAATTCGCTTGGGACGCATTGATCGAATTACCCCACCAGAAAGCCGGTTCGCTCGCCGTGCCATTGGTTTTTCCGCGCGTCGCGTATTCCCACTCCGCCTCCGTCAGAAGACGATACCGTTGGCCTGTCTTCTGGCTCAGCCACTGCACGTATTCCTCGGCATCGTTCCAGCTCACATTGATCACCGGGCGGCGCCCACGGCCCCAACCCTGTTCGCCTGGGTTGGGGTTCGACCGGCACCCACCGCCCGCCACGCAACGCTCCCACTCGTCAAACGTCACCTCGAACTTACCAGCCGCGAACCGGGAAATGCTCACCGTCCGCTGCGGGCCTTCATCCATATCCCGATCCGTCTCGCCCGCCGGCGAGCCCATCACGAAATTACCCGCCGGGATCACCACCAACTCCGGGCAATCGGCGCAGTCGCTGAAGGTTTGGCCGTCGACGAGGGCAGATCCTGCAGGCGTAGCTGACTCGGCCTCGGGCGGGGCCGGCGCCTCGACAGCGGCGGTTTCTCGTTCACTTACAGGCCCAGTCTGGTTCCGGGGCGAACAAGCCAACAACCCAACCAGCGCAAGCCCCGCCGCGCCGGCAGGGATAAGCCACTTAGGCAAGCTGGGAGCCGGCGCATTTTCCATGGGCGGAAGCGGCTGGGGCGGTGGCGGAACGGGCGGCTGCGCCTGCTTCGGCGGCCGCCCGGCACGGCCCACTTTCCGCGCCACGCCACGGTCAACCCAAAAGCGCCACTGCGCATCCGACCGATCACCGCGCCACTGGCTGAGATCCGCCTCTTGAAGATTGTCCAAACCTAATGGCGCTCGGCAGGTATTGATCTTGGCTGGGGCGAGAATGCCACGCCCATTCGCGCGCCTTGCTTCGGAGCGCACATTAGCGCTTTCGGTTGAGGCGCGGCTCCAGAGAACGACACAGCACTTGGCCGCCGCCAATTCTTGCTCCAGGCGCTTGTTCCATTCTTCACCAGCATGGATGCCGTCATCGTCGAGATCATAAAAGGCCGAAAAGCCTTCCTCGCTCAACGCCTGCGCGACACGCGCGGCCCAAGCAATCTCTTCGCGCTTGTAGGAGATGAAGATGTCCGCCATTGGCTTCCCCAACCGCCAGCTAAACTGACATGCCGCACTAGCAGACACGTTTGGCTAAGTCACCCGAACGCTGGCGGCAGGTTGGCCATCGATTGGACGACGCGCGCCAACATCGCCTCCACATCCCGCTCTGCCGCCTTGCGCGTCTTGGCCGTCAATGCAGGGCCTAATCGACATTTCATCTGTCGAGCCGGGTCCGGAGGACGGACGGATCACAGTGCTAATCGCCAATCCGACCAAATGTGCGATTTAAGGGTCGGCGATTTCATAACTCTCACCCACGCTCTCGCTCAACATCATCGTTCGCCCCCTGCGGCGCAGGTTGTCTGGTCCGGCGTGGGCGTGAGCCGGTGAGCATGCAAAGGGAGACCATGGCGCGGGTGAGGCGTTTGCAGTCGCAAGTGGTCGGAATGCGCACGCCTGCCCCAGCTTTGCCCAGTTTACCGCTCCACCGCGCCCGCCAGCATTTCCAGAAACCCTTCAAATCGCGCCTATGCATCGGCCGCATCATCCGTATCCGCGCGCTCGTCCAACGGGCCGGCAACTTCAAACCACACCTGCACAAACAGCAGCAGCGCTTCCTTGATGGTCGTGACCTGCCTCACTTCTTCGGACCGCGCTTAACTGGAAAATTCGGCATTACCTGCCTTTCCTTCTTGTCCCATGCGGAACGATTGATCGACGGGCCGGGGCGCGGAGCCATCGTGTAGCGCAGCGGGCCGGCCCGTCGTGTCCGCCGCGGCTGATAGGAGCCCCTTATACTTTTTCGCGAAAGCGTTCGGCGTCAAATAGCCGAGGCTCGAATGCGGGCGCACGGCGTTATGATGTTTGCGCCAACACACGATCTCGACCTTGGCTTCGGCGCGCGACCGAAACCATTCCATGTTCAAACATTCGTCGCGGAACTTGCCGTTGAAGCTTTCACGCGCGCCGGTTCGGCCTGCGGCCTGCGCCATCAGGGCCGCAAGCTTGAGGCGCTGAGGCGCCGGAAGCGTCCACAACGGCGCTGGCGGCGCCAACACGCCAGGCGGCGCCTGCGTCATGGTGACGACGGACGCCGATGCGATCCGCATCAGGCGCGGCTTGATGCCATCCCCAATCATCCAGGCGGCGTCGTCTTCAGCCCGCTCCAATCGTTTCGCTTCAATTCGCGGGCGTTTGCGCCAGCCCCATCCGAACACGGACAATCCCGCTTCAATTGGATAAACGCGCCCAAAGCCCCAGGCTTTGCTGGAGCGGGCGGACAGCAGGTCGGCGTCGTCTTCGCCCATTGAGCCGACAGCCGTGATTGATGTGAAGACATGGTCGCGTTCGGTGAGCCGGGTCATGGCGCACGCGCCGAGGAAGCTTTGGAGATCAAACAGCCGTTCAGCGCCAACCATCACGTCGATGCCGCAGCGACCCAGATCGCGCCAGAGCTGGGCCAGCAGCGGCGGCGCCTTGAATGCGGTCACATCGGGGATGACCAGCGCCAGGCGGCGTTGAACGGGCTTGGTGTCAATCGGCGTACAAAAATGACCCCGATCGGCCTGCAAATTTGCCCCCCACTTCGCAAGGAATTCCGCGCCGGCGATTCCGACATCCTTACGCCGGCAAACTCGCAAAAGGATCATGCACCGGCACGCCCAGCGGCGCGAAGTGGCGGATGTTGCGGGTTAGGATCGTCAAGCTGTGATGCTTCGCCGTCGCGGCAATGATCAGGTCAGCAAGCCCGGGCGAGCGGCCGATCGCGCGAGCATGGTCGGAGAGTTCGCCCAGCAAGCGCGCGACGCCGACATCCAAAGCCAAGATGCGCCGCGGGTAGAGGTGAACCACAGCGTCCAGCCAAGCGGCGAGATCATCGGCTTTCCGTGTTGCGCCCTCGCGTCGCGCTTTGACGATGCCTTCGGCGATTTCCGCGATGGTGACAGCCGAGATGAATAGCACCGCTGCGTTGCGATCCATCCAGTCCACCAGCGCTGGCGAAACCGCGCGGCCGGGAGCGGCGGCGGAGATGACGTTCGTGTCTACAAGGTACATGTCAGAGGCCGCTATCGCGCAGCCCGCCCTCATCGCGCTGCGGAAGATCGCCGGCCGCTTCAGGCGCCGCCATCAAAAGGCGGCCGAACGAGGGCACGGCCGACAGCCGCTTCCATTCCTCAAAGCCGATCAAGACGGCCTCGGGCTTGCCATGCCGGGTGATGACGAATTCCTCGCCGAGGACCGCTTCATCAACCACAGCAGAGAGGTTTGCTTTCGCGTCGCGGAGTTGGAGTTCTTTCACGGCCGCCTCGTTATAATGTGACCATTGTAGTCATACCGAACCCTGGCGTGGCTGGTCAAGGCAAGTCTGCCGCCTATGGCGCAGAGACCACGCTTCGCCCCTCAATTTCTGGAGATGCCCGCAAATCGAACGCGAGACGTTAGGATTGCGGAGAATCCGCACGCGCTGAAGAAGCTTTTGGTCGCCGATAAAGGCGCCTGGATGCGATCTGCCGGGAACCTCATACCGATCACAACCGACCATACCCCACCAAAACCGGCCCCGAACCGGGGCATGGCGGGGCACGGGGTTTTTCGAAGGTTTCTGAAGGTCCGGTAAGTCCTTGATTTTATTGGTCGGAGCGGCGGGATTCGAACCCACGACCCCCAGTCCCCCAGACTGGTGCGCTAACCGGGCTGCGCCACGCTCCGCCGGTGGGGCCGCCGTGGCGGGCCCCAAGGTGCATACTGTGCCGGGCTCGATCCGGGCGCTGGGCTTGCCGCCCCCGCCGGATCCGCCAACCGCGAACGGCCTGCTCAGGGGTCATAGCCGGGGTGGGCGGGCTTCGCAAGCGAGGGCGGCCAGCGCGACAGGGTGGAATCCTGGATCGCTAACGCAACCTCAACCGACACCGATTCGACCGGAGGAGATCCGGGAGAGTGGGATGGCTTTGGGTTTTTTGAGTGAGATGAAAGCGGTTCTCGACCATCGGGTGGCCGGCATGGTCACATATCCTTTGGACGAGATCTTGTTGGCGACGCTGGTGAGCGTG
>JBEIHY010000143.1:0-6350 GCA_040381035.1 Hyphomonadaceae bacterium | reverse complement strand
CACCTTGCGATCATCGACCCGTGCGACACCACGCGGCTTATTCGGCAACAACGGCTGAATGATCGACCACTCGAAGTCCGACATCTCGTAACGGCGAACAGGCGGCATCGGCGATCTTCTTCGCCGCCAATGAATCAGCGTTCGCCGGCAATGGGAGTCCCAAATGGCGATTTATGAGTGCGTGACCTAGCGCGGCGCCCAATCTTTCGGGCATGACAACGCAACACGATCAGCGGGGCGGCGCGATATGGAACAGACGGCATCACGGCGTTGGACATCTCTCAGCGTGATTGCTTTGGGTGGCGTTGCATCCTTCAGCGCCTATTTCGCGATGTATGCGTTTCGCAAGCCATTCACTGCAGCCACCTTTGATGCGCCCGAGGGCTGGGCTGTCGCGATCAATTTCAAGATCGCTTTGGTGATCGCGCAAGTGATCGGCTATGCGCTGTCAAAAGCCATCGGCATCAAGATTATCGCGGAACTTGGCCGGGAGCGGCGCGGGCTGGCGATTATCGGGCTGATCGGCGTATCCTGGCTGGCGCTGATCGCTTTTGCTGTGCTGCCTGCGCCGTTCAAGGTGCTGGCCCTGTTTGCGAACGGCCTGCCGCTTGGGCTGATCTGGGGGCTGGTGTTTAGCTATCTGGAAGGCCGGCGCACGACGGAAGTTCTCGGCGCGATTTTGTGCGCCAGCTTCATTCTCTCTTCCGGAATTGTGAAGAGCGTCGCGGTCTGGACCATGGACGCTTGGGCTGTGAGCGAGTATTGGATGCCGGCAGTGACCGGGGCGCTGTTTTTTCCGCTGCTGTTTATTTCGGTTTGGGGCTTGTCGCTCTTGCCCATGCCCGATCAGGCCGACGAGGATCAACGCACCCGGCGCGCGCCGATGGACGCCGCCAAGCGCAGCGCTTTCGTGCAGCAATTTGGCGGCGGGCTTTTTCTGTTGGTGGCCGCCTATGTCTTGTTCACCGCCTTCCGCGATTTTCGCGACAATTTCGCCGCAGAATTTTGGCGCGCCATGGGCCGTGGCGGCGATGCAGCGGTGTTTTCCTTAAGCGAGGCGCCGGTCGCTGCACTAACACTTGCCGTTCTCGGCGCGTTGATGCTGATCAAATCAAACCGCGCGGCCTTCCTTGTCACGCATGCGCTGATGGCCGCCGGAGCCGCGGCAATCGGATTGGCGACATTGGCCTACCAGAGGGGTTTCATTGACGGTCTGGTTTGGATGATCGCCACCGGCGCCGGTCTCTACATGTGTTATGCGCCCTATAACGCGGTGTTGTTTGAGCGATTGATCGCGGCCTCGCGCCAGGTCGGCACGGCCGGGTTTTTGATCTATCTCGCCGATACCTTTGGATATGTCGGTTCGATCGCGCTATTGTTGGTGAAGAACTTCGCGACCGTGCAACTCGACTGGCTGACCTTCTTCATTCACGGCGCTTATGCCTGCTCGGTAGTCAGCCTTGCCCTGGTCGGAGCGTCGGCGATCTATTTTCAGCGACGGTTGCCAAAGTCGCCATCGGGTTGATTGCGCGCCGCGCCAACGACGCAGCTCAACGGCGTGGCCTAAAGGTCGGAAATGCGGGCTACTGACAGCCTCGCGGGATGCCTATGTCTGGGACGGTGCAAGCAGGATTGCCGGAGACGCTGGTCATCGCGTCGAGCTTGCGCGTCACGCATGCGCTGCAGATGGATGTGGCGGCGGTGAGCCATCGTGGCGCCCCATATGCGTCAACGATGAAATTCTAAGTGCAGCGCAATTTGGCGCTTCCGCTTGCCGCATCGGCGCGCGTAGGCTACCCGACACAAAGTGGCTTGCGCGGTCCGCGATAACAGTCCCCATCGACCTCAGTGAAAAGACTTTTTCAGATCCGACGCGCCCTCGCTGATGGAGGCCCTCTACTTGCAAACGCAGAACCAAATGGGGCGCCTCACCATTAATCGCGCAATGCGTTCTGGCTGAGCCTTTCGATCGGCCCGGCGAGATAAGCCAGAATGGTGCGCTTGCCGGCGCGGATATCGACATTGGCGGTCATGCCCGGCATCACCGGCTTGTCGAGGCCGAATTTGCTCGCATCGGCGCGCAGGCGCACGCGGAAATAGCTTTCGCCTTTCTGATCTTGGATGGCGTCCGGCGAGATTTCGACAACATTGGCGGGGAGCGCGCCATGCACGGCGGAATCATAGGCCGTCACCTTGATCGACGCCGACTGGCCGGCCCAGACATCGCCGCGATCCTGGGGGCGCAGGCGCGCCTCGATCATCACGGTGTTGTCTGTTGGCACGATTTCCATCAGCGGATCGCCGCCGCGCACAACGCCGCCGACGGTCTGCACAATGATCTTGTTGATCAAGCCGTCTATCGGCGCGCGCACGTCCGTGCGATCTTCCCGATCGTTAAAGGCCGTCAAACCTTCGCGGGCTTTGGCCAGGTCGACGCGCAGTTTCGCCGCTGCTTCTTCCGATTTGGAAACGAACTGCGCGATGGCCGAAGCGCGTCGGCTTTCCACTTCGGCGGCTTGCGCGCGCACCTGCGGCAAGGATGTGGCCGCATCGCTGATGCGGGTGCGCAATTGTTCCAGTTGGCTGCGCCGATCCAGCATATCGGAGCGCGAGGCGGCGTCTGCCGCCAAGGCCCCTTCAATGAGCGCCAAGCGCTCGCGCTGGATCTTCTCCTCAGCGGCAAGGTTCTTTAACCGCTGCTGAATCGCATCGATTTCGGAGCGATGAGCCTGGGCCTGATTGGCAAAGATCGCGGTGTCTTGCAGCAATTGATTGCGCCGCGCGACAAACAGCGCCTCTTCCGATTTCGCCATATCGGGCGATTGCGCGGCCAGCGCCGGATCGACTTTGAAACTTTCATCGCCGCGCGTTTCCGCTTCCAGACGGGCAAGCGCGATCTGCATGGACACCACATCGGTGCGCGCATTGTTCACGTCGGCAGTGGTGAATTCATTGGAAATGCGCATCAGCAGATCGCCTTTGCGCACGCGGTCGCCTTCACGAACTTTTAACTCCGTGACGATGCCGCCTTCTAAATGCTGCACAACCTGGTTCTGCAGCGACGGTATGACGCGCCCTTGTGCGTGGGTGACGCGATCGACGCTGAACAGGGCGGCCCAAATGAAGAAGGCCGCCATCGTCATCCAGATTGTGCGCAGCAGGCGTTTGGCCGGCTCGGTGCGCAATCGCGTACTCCACGGGCCAGCGGAGTGGGGGGCAAATTCTTCGCTCATCATTGCATTCCGCAATTCGTCAGAGCGTCTTTTACGCACAGTTATACTTAGACGTGGTTAAGTCCGGCCATGAATTTGCCGAGCCCCTTTCGTCTGAAAGATCTCTTAGCGGAAACCCGCGAGTCGATCGCGGTCGCTGCGCAGGCTTTGGTTATGGCGCGCCAGATCGGGTGGAAAACCGCCCTGTCGCCAAACGGGCGTGCGGTCGCGCGCGAGACGCCGGCAGTGGCGATCGTTGGCATTTCCTTGACGACCGCGCTTGTTTCCTTGTTGCGGCGCGCCGGCCATGCCGCTGATCCGCAGGGCTTGTGCGCAGCCTTGCCGATGTCGGGTGAAGACCTGGATCCGCGTGTAGCGCCTTTGGCCCTGGCGCGGTTTCAATTGCAGGCCCGCTGGGAGCGCCGCCCGCTGAGCGACATTCTGGCCGGCGACTTCCCTTGCATTCTGCGCTTGAATGAGGGCGGCTTTGTCGTTGCCCTTTCGCCGCCTGAGGACGGCCATATGCGCGTGCTGACGCCAGGCGTCGACACCGGAGAGGTCGGGTTGGTTGGCGTTGAGCGTTTGGCGCTTGCCTTTGCCAGCGATGTCTTGATCACCGGCGTGGTCGATCCGGTGAACGGCGACAATGCCGCTGAAGAGCGCGACGCCATGCGAGCGGCGCCGAAAATGTGGATTCTGGCTCGGTTTTTGGAAGATCGCCGCCTGCTTGGCCAACTCGTCATCGCGGCGATTCTGCTCAATCTTTGCTCGCTCGCAATGCCGATGTATCAGCGTGCGATCTATGATCGGGTTGTGCCCAATCTGGCGATGGAAAGCTTGTGGGCGCTGTCGATTGGGATTCTGATCGCGCTGGCGTTTGAATTCATGCTGCGTAATGTGCGCGCCGATTTCATTGAAGCGGCGGGCCTGCGGGTGAGCCATCTGGTGCAGCATCGCGTGATGTCAGGCTTGCTTGCCGCACGGCCGGGCTCGACGCAACGCACATCGGGCGACTTGAATGTGGCGCTGCGCGACATTGACGGGCTTGCCTATCTGGTCCCGCTGGCGCTGGTGACCTTCATTGTCGATATTCCCTTTTTCTTCATTTGGATGCTGGCGTTGTGGCTGATCGGCGGGCCGCTGGCGCTGGTGGCGATGTTCGGGGCGCTGATGATTGCGTTAACGGGGCTGGTGTCTGCATCGAGCCTTGGGCGGCTGGGTAAGCGCACATCCAATCTCATGCGTGCGCGGATCAACCAGATCGAAGACGCCGTGGATGGCATGCAAACCCTGAAGACCAACCAGGCTGAAGGCCGCTTCATGCGCGATTGGACATCGCTGTCGGATCATTCCGCGCTTGCCGGCCATGGCGCGCGGCAATGGAGCGAATGGTCCGGCGGCGTGATTGGCATGAGTGTTCAGGGCGTAATGGTCTTTGTGCTGGTTGTCGGCGTTTATCAGATGCAGGCCGGGCTGATTACGGTGGGCGGTTTGATCGCCTGCACGATGATGGCCGGCCGCGCGATGACGCCGATTTCAACAGCCACGTCCATCCTTGCCCGCGCGCACCAGGCGCTGGCGCAGTTCGGCAGCCTTGCCGAGTTGATCGCCCTGCCGCCGGAGAAAGACGCGCCGACCGCCTCGATCGGCTCATATCAGCCGCGCGGCGCCATCGAGTTGCGCAATGTGCGCTACGGTTATGAGGAAAAAGGTCGTCCAGCATTGGATGGCTTGACCCTGAAGATTGCGCCGGGCGAGCGGATTGCGCTGATCGGCAAATCTGGATCGGGAAAGTCAACTCTGCTTCAAATGTGCGCTGGCCTGATCGAGCCGCAGCAAGGCGCCATTCTGTTCGATTCTTTTTCCGGCGATCAGTACGGCGTGAGCCGCCTGCGCAGCGCGATTTCTTTCGCGAGCCAAGATGCGATCGTGTTTGACGCTTCTCTGAAAGACAATGTCACGCTCGGCGCGCCGCACGCCAGTGAAGCGGAGCTGATTGCGGCCGTCGCCATCACGGGTGTCGATCAGATCGCGGCCACTCTGCCGAATGGCTTTGGCACGCGCCTGGGGGCGCGCGGCTCGCGTCTGTCAGCCGGTCAACGCCAAGCGGTGGTCCTGGCCCGCGCGCTGGCGCGAAAGTCAACGATCCTGCTGCTGGATGAGCCAACAGCTTCGCTTGATTCCAGCGCCGAACAGCGCGTCCGCGAAGGCTTGATGCAATTGCCGCGTGACCGCACATTGGTTCTCAGCACCCACCGGATGGAACTGCTGTCGGTGGTTGATCGCGTGATCTGGCTGGAGGCGGGCCGTGTGCAGATTGATGAGCCGACGGCCCAGGTGATTGCGCGCCTGCGCGAAGCCGGCATGACGCGCCAAAGTGCAAGCGCGCCGCGCAGCGCCTAGCAGCGGGCGACGCGCTCAACAAAGCTGCGGTCGGTCCTTTTCACAGTGCGCGAGACGGCATTCGGAAAACGTGTGAGCGGTTTCCCGTCCGAAAGCGATCTAAGCTCTAACCCGCATTTCTCACCGAGGTCTATTTTAGCATTGCTCTTCGCGTTGTCGAAAGGCCGCAGGCTGATGGCTGGGCGCCACGCACGCCGTCCGCATCGCCGCCTTTGCGAGGCGGCGTCTGGCAGGTCGTTGATGGGCTCCATTGTTGATGGGAAGGGCGAAGCGGGGGCTCTCAGGCGGCGGTTAGTCGCCTGTGCGCATGGGCCCACTCCCTGGCCCAGGGATGAGCTGTCGCCATGGCGAACTTGATGCGTCGCACCGAGACAACAATGCGCGCTCCAAGCTTCAGGAGCTTAAGCCGTATCGTGGCGCAGGAGGCGGCGGCGAACTGCGTATCGGCAAGCCCGATCCGGCGCAGAGCGCAGATCAGAACATGGGCCATCGATGCGAACCACAGGCGCAGCTGATTGGCCGCCATGGTCGGCGCCGATGTCCGGTCGCAGAACATATCCGCCTGGGATTCATTGATCCAGTTCTCCATGACACAACGCGCGCAGTAGATGTCTTCATAAAGAGGGCGTGCGCCGCGGTCCCTGGGTTTCAGGGAGGTGACCCAAAGCGTGGATTGGCCTCTCCTTGGGTCCACTCAGCCTTGGCGATAACCCGGCGTTCGCGCGACCAGCTCTT
>JBEIHY010000142.1:0-6584 GCA_040381035.1 Hyphomonadaceae bacterium | reverse complement strand
CGCGATGACTCGCCCGCTCGATCCGCCGCGAGGAGAAAATCCCATTGGCGTAGGCATAAATCAACAGCGCGAGCATCATCCGCGGATGATATTGCGCGCTGCCGGAATTCCTGTCGTTGACCTTGAACGCGCCCATCGGCATGCGCTCCACCGCGGCTATGATGAAGTGCGCAAGGTCATCGCCCGGAAGCCAGTCCTTCAAATCCGGCGGCAACAAAAAAGCTTGGTCGCGATCAAACGGAACAAAGTTAGCTATGCCATAAGGCTACACTGATTTGCCGTTCAGTCCGACAGGCTGCTAGTGCACACCGCCCACCGCATCAATTTGTCGGGTGAGTCGCTGCGCCGAACGCGTACGCGCAGCGCACCAGCCTGAGATTGGTCACGCGCTCTTGACGAAGCTCGATTGAACAGGCTTATCCACAAGGCCTACGTCGCTCCAAGGGTGGGCGTTGAAATATCGGAATGCCCGGGCGTCGATATTTCGGAATGCATGGGCGTGATCATCGGAATCGGTAGCCTGAATGTCGAGTTTCGGTTTCGCCTGTCACCGGCCGCCGAATTCACAGCTCGGGGCATTTACGGACACTTCAGAGCAAACAATTGCAACGGTTATGGTCAAGTTGTCTGACCGCGAAGAGCGGCTTTGCCGGCTAAATTTGATCCTTGATCGCCCACTTTTTTGGAGATACTCAAACTCGTCGGATTTTAGCAGGGGGACAGCATATGCGTTTCGTTTTGGCAGCGCTGGCTACTCTCATGGTTGTTTTCACTCAAACTGCCGCGGCGCAGACAAGATGTAGCACTGACAGTTTTGGAAACACTACGTGCCGAAGTGCAGACGGGACAACGACCCGCGGCTCAACCGATAGCTTCGGAAATACGACCTGGCGCGATAGCAATGGCAACACGACCCGCGGATCGACAGATGCATTCGGCAACACGACTTGGCGCGACAACAATGGGAACACGGTGCGCGGTTCGACCGATAGTTTCGGGAACACGACCTGGCGCGACAACAATGGGAACACGGTGCGCGGTTCCACCGATAGCTTCGGGAACACCACTTACCGCGACAACAATGGCAACACGGTTCGTTGCTCCCGAGATAGCTTCGGCAACACTACCTGTCGTTGATCTTCGGACCTGCGTGTTTTTCAAGGACTAATTGGCCACTTCAGTCCAACGTCCGCTCCGGGCGATTGGACTAACCCGCTAGCGCGGGACGCCCATTCTGCATCGTTTGCGCTCTGTCCCTGGAAAGCGCCTCCTGTGTGACGGCTGGGCTTGGATTGGCCGGGCCGGCCTGCAAGACGGGAGGCCAGAATGGCCGACGTGACAGGGAGCACACCCCAAAAGCCAGTTCACCCTCTGCGGGAGCGCATGATCAAGGACATGGAGCTGCGCGGCTTCGTGCCCGGTACACAGCGCTGTTACATCCGCGCCATTCGCAATTGCCTCAGCTTTGTGAAGAAGCGGCCCGAAGACCTGACAGTCGATGATGCGCGCGACTTCCTGCTGCATTTGCAAAGGCAGGGCGCAGGCTACGCCACGATCAACAGCGCCTCGATCGCCTTGCGGTTTTTCCTGCGGGTCACCCTCGGCGTGCCGTTCGGATTTGAGCGTGTGCCGATCCTGCGCGAGCCCAAGAAGGTCCCCGTCGTGTTGACGCCGGAAGAGGTGGCGCGCCTGCTGCTCATGGCGCCGGGGCTGAAATATCGTGCCGCGTTGAGCGTGGCCTATGGCGCGGGCTTGCGCGCCAGCGAAGTGGTCAATCTGAAGGTCAGCGACATTGACAGCGACCGGATGGTCATCCGCGTCGAAAACAGCAAGCGTCGCAAGGATCGCCTCGCCAAGCTGTCGCCTCAGCTCCTCGCGCTTCTGCGCGACTGGTGGCGCAAATGCCGATCACAGGTTTGGCTTTTCCCCTCGCGCAATGGCGTGATGCAACACATCACCACTCGGCAATTCTCGCGCGGCTGCGAATACGCCGCGACCGCCGCCAAAATCCCCAAGCGCGTGACGCTGCATACGTTGCGGCATTCGTTCGCCACGCATTTGCTTGAAGCCGGCGTGGACGTGCGCGTGATTCAAGTCATGCTTGGGCATCAGCGGCTCGACACCACCGCGATCTATACGCGCGTGTCGACGAAGTTGATCGATGCCGTGATCAGTCCGCTCGATCGTCTGGACTTTTCCCAATTGCGCACGCCGGACGAGAAGCCGCCCACCTGATCAGGTGCTGTCTTCCGTGTCGCGACATAAGCTCGAGGTCGCGGACATCTTCCGCGCCTCGGGTCCGGCCTATCGATCGGCTGAGGCCGGGCATTTAAGCCTTGGCCAATTGCGCGTGATGAGCGCGATTGAGCGTTGCCGCACGGCAGCGCTCGGCGGGCATGTCACGCGGTGCGAAGGATGCGACCGTGCAGAGATTTCCTACAATTCCTGCCGCAACCGGCATTGCCCGAAATGCCAGGCGGCGGCGGCTTATGATTGGCTGGAGGCGCGCCGCGCGGAGCTTCTCCCCGTACCGTACTATCACGTCGTCTTCACCTTGCCGGCGCCGATCGCGGCCATCGCGTACACCAACAAGGCCGCGATCTATGATGCGCTGTTCAAGGCCGCGTCCGAAGCGCTGATCAAAATCGCCGCCGATCCGAAACATCTCGGCGCGAAGATCGGCGTCACTATGGTGCTTCACACCTGGGGCTCGGCGCTGACGCATCATCCGCACGTCCATTGCATTGTGCCGGGCGGCGGCATTGCGCTTGACGGATCGCGATGGATCGCGTGTCGAAGCGGATTCTTTCTGCCCGTACGGGTGCTGTCGCGGCTCTTCCGCAGGCTGATGATCGAGCGGTTGCGCGCGCTGCACGCCGCCGGCGCGCTGCACTTCTTCGGCGACCATGCAGATCTTTCGGACGCTGCAGCCTTCAATGCATTTCTCAAGCCCTGCGCCAAAACGGAATGGGTGGTCTATGCCAAACGGCCTTTCGCCGGCCCCGAGCAGGTGTTGAGCTACCTCGCGCGCTACACCCACCGCGTCGCCATCGGCAATGCGCGCCTCGTGGCCTTCGACGGCCAGCGCGTCACCTTCAAGGTCAAGGATTATCGCAAGGACGGTGCGGCGCGCTATGGCGTGATGACGCTGGCGGCCAGCGAATTCATCCGCCGCTTCCTGCTCCACGTCGTGCCCGACGGCTTTCACCGCATCCGCCATTACGGCCTTTTGGCCAACGGCCATCGCGCCGAAAACATCGCCAAAGCGCGCGCATTGCTGGGCGTCGTCGCGCCGCCTGCGCCCAGTGATATCGCAGCGCCCGACGCGGCGGCGACCAGCGCCGAAGCGCCCGAGCCTAGGCGATGCACGGCCTGCGGCGGCCGGATGATCCTGGTGGAGATTTTCGAGCGCGGATCATCGCCCCGCACATGGCTCTGTGCGCCATCGCCGGCAACACAGGACACCTCATGACCTGCCGCAACTCACACCAACACGAAAGCCGGCGTCCAAAAACACCGATCTTCTTGAGCGGGCCCGGCCGCACGCGCCGCCAACAAGCCAAAGGCTGGGACAAGGGGCGATCCGCGCCTGGCCCGGCGAGCCATTGCAATTCAATCGGATCTAACGGCTCTATCCGCAGCAGCCCCGACTCCGCCGCACACAGACAAGGCGCCGTCCAGGGGCAAAGGTCCGCGCCACAATCCCCATAACAGAGCCCGCCAAACCGCGGGTCAGCCATTCAGCTTTCGCCGACGCCGCCCCGCGCCGCCGCAAACGCGGCATCGCAGCGCGGCATCCGAGAAACCTTAAGATTTCTCTCCGGATCGGTCCGCGCAGGCCTCTCCTTTCAACTGTCGGCTTGTCGCATGCCCGCCGCCCTGATCCACGCCGCGATCTGGGCGGGGCGAACGCCAGCGCGCAACGGCTTTGCCGTCCTCCGCTCCGCTACGGCCACAGGTGCGCGCCGCCGCCGACCCCGCCTTCTGGGCTCGCGTCGCCGGGGCGGCGGGCATGGGCCTGCGTGAAAGCTTCGCATCCGGCGACGGGAGATCGTCGCCATGCGTTCCGCGAAAACTGTTCCGCATTCTTCATCCGAAGACCGCCTCTCGCCCGCCGAGCGGGTGACGCGCCAGATCAAGTCCGCGCTTGAGCGCGGCGTGCGGCCTTGGGTGAAGCCCTGGTCCGAAACTGGCGCCTTGCCGCTGGTGTTGCCGCTCCGCGCGAATGGCATACCCTATCGCGGTGTGAACACCGTGGCTTTGTGGGCCGCGGCGGAGGAGTGCGGCTTTTCCTCGCCGCATTGGTTCACTTATAAGCAGTGCAAGGCGCTTGGCGCGAACGTGCGCAAAGGTGAACGCGGCTCGTTCGTGGTGTTCTACAAGCAAATGGGGCGGGAGCGGCCCGATACCGCCCATCAAGACGAAAAGCCGGAGCTGCGGCGCATTCTGCGCGGCTATATCGTGTTCAATGGCGACCAGGTGAGCGGTCTGCCGGACAGCTTCGTCCCGACCCCACCGGCGATCCCGCAACCGCGCGATCCAGAAGAAGTGCGCCTCACGGCCCTGTTTGCAAAGATCCCGGCGACAATCCGCTATGGCGGCGATCGCGCGTTCTACGCGCCGGGCCTGGACATCATCCAGATGCCGCCCAAATCCGCCTTTCCTGATGTGACCCGGTTCCTGTCCACGAAGAGTCATGAGCTGGCGCATTGGACACGCGCGAAGTCCCGGCTTGATCGAGACTTTGGCCAAAAGCGCTTTGGCGACGCCGGCTACGCTTTGGAAGAACTCGTCGCTGAGCTGGCCAGCGCCTTCATCGGCGCCCAGATCGGCTTGCCTGCCGATCATATCGAAGACCACGCGGCCTATATCGGAAGTTGGCTCACCGCGCTCAACGACAACGCTTCGGCTTTCCTGACCGCAGCGGCCAAGGCCCAAGCAGCGTCGGATTATTTGCTGGGCCTGATGGGCGTCTCCGCTGCCGCTTCCAAGGACGAGGATGAAGACTCGGCTCAAGCCGGAATGATCGAGGCCTGACCAACAAGGGCGTCATTAATCCTCCGGTTCACCTTCTTGGTGAACTGGGTTCGGCACGCTTCCTGCTCCGGCGCGGCCATGGGCAAAGCCGCAGCTGGAAAATTCGCGCTCTTGTTGTTTAGCGTCATGGGCGTCGGTGCGGCATTCACCATGGCGCCTCGCGTGTCGGACTTGGCGCTCTACAACCACTCAACAAGCATGCCGCCCGGGTTCTATCGGCGCAGCGACGCGCCCGTGGATCGCGGCGCGATCGTCACGGTTCGCGCCTGCGACGTTGCCCCTGCTCTTGCTGCAGGGCGTGGCTTCGACGGGCCGCGCCATCGCTTCATCAAGCGCGTGGCGGCGGTGGAGGGCGATCACGTATGCGCAGACGACACGTTCCTCCAGATCAATGGCGCCAGCGCCTGGCCCATGCCGTCGCCGGCGCTGGAGGGGCAAGCGCCGACGGCCTGGACCGGGTGTCGAAAGCTCGGCGCAGGGGAAGTGTTCCTGCTCGGCGACACGCCCGACAGCTTCGATGGCCGGTATTGGGGGCCAATAGAGACGCGCTTGATGGAGGGCGTGTGGCGCAAGCTTTGACCGATCGTTCTTTCTATCTTCCATTCGACGCCGCTGGTTGGAGCAGTGTGATGGCCCTCTTTGTCTTGATCCTTGTGGTGCTGTTCTCGCCGCTGCGGATCAACCGCGCCGGCGCGTTGGTGATCGCGGTCGCGAGCGGCGCAGCTCTGCACGTAGCCGGTATACCTACGATGATGGCGACTGGCGCTGGGCTGGTGCTGTATGTCGGCGCTGATGCTGTGCTCAACATCCTTGCGGAACGCGGTGGGGTGGCGGCGCGCGCTGGGGTGATTTTTGCGACTCTGAGTGGCGCTGTCGCGTTGGGCGGATTTATGTTCCTGTTCGGTAACCAAGACGGTGATCACACCGAACTTGTTGCGATGTTGGGGTGTGTCGGCGCCTTCACTGGCGGATTGCTTGCCTATCGCCACTATCGGACTTTCGCGTGAGTGGCGTAGACGAGCTGCGCCGCTAGAACGCACCGCATTCGCCTGAAAAACGAAAATGGGACAAACTGGGCCAAACTATTGAATTTGAGCAAGATAAAGGCGTGTCCCAGGCATACCCCAAGCGCCTGTGCGCGTTGGACTTCCCGTGTCCCATGGGTTTTGATGATGGCCCATTTTGTCCCACGCATTTTCGCGAAAATGTGGGCAGACACGGAGCATCGAAGGGATGCCGAAGGCCAGTTTCACCGCTGAACACAGCGCGCCGAGCTTCGCCAAACCGGCGAGCGCACCGCCGGATGTGAAGGCCGATCGGTCGATCCGTTTGGATCGTCCGAATGCGGAGCGACTGGATGGCGCGATGCGCAAGCGCGGCCGGCCGGCTAAGATGGAAGGCAAAACGCCGCGGCTCTCGTCCCTGTTGGATCGGCGCATCAAGACGCGGCGCGCGTCCGGCGTCGGCGGCGGGTTTGCGGGCGATCTGCGTCAGCAGGCGGTGGTGAAGATCCACTATTTCAGCCATGCGGGCGGCGGTGGCGGCGG
>JBEIHY010000141.1:0-6670 GCA_040381035.1 Hyphomonadaceae bacterium | reverse complement strand
GGCGGCGCGCCAACAGAAGCGTCCGTGTCAATGGTCACCCGCTTCGGCGATGGCTACGGCTTCATCAACAAGCGCCTGCCGGTTTGGCGCGTCGATGTGCCGAGTGGTCCCGTTTTCGTGGACGTCCGCGAAGGCCTGATCGCTGCGCGCCCAAACGAGACTTGGCTGACACGCCTTGAGGGCTGGACGTTCGACAATCTGCACAAATGGGAGTTCCTCAATCCACTGGGCCGACGCAACCGCGACTACGCGACCATGGCGGCTACTGCGGTGTTGATCACGGTCAGCGTACTCGGATTTGCCATCATACTACGGCGGAGAAAGGGCCGTGCCTCTTCAGTGCGATAGCCTCGTTACCGATTGAGATTGAGAACGCCTCATTCATGTGGGGTCGGGCGTGAAATCGCGCTAACGTCCGAAAGCGGTCACGGACTGGCTTCCACCTCATTGTGGAATGTCAGGCAAGTTCACTGGCGATCAGGCGCCTGCCCTGAAATCAACATCGGCTTCGCAGATGGCCGCATAGGTCAGGCGGGGCGAACGACATAAAGCATGTATCCTGTTTCATGCGCCACGGCGCGCCAACTGGCCGCCTCCATCCTTGCCGCAGCGATCGCAGCCGCGACCGCATCGCTCACGCCTGCCGCTTCCAAAATGTCGCAACGCGCCAGCATCGGCTCATAGTAGGCTGCCCAAGCTTCATCGGTGAGTGGGCGCGTTGCGATAACCCGCCATCCGGCGGACGTGATCTCGGAATGCGTTGTCCCTTCCGTCCCAATGCTTCCGGGTTCGCCGTCCCAAAACGCCAGCGCCGCTTCAGAGGGTGTTTCAGTGAAGAAGCAGGGGTGACTGAAAGCCACGGCGCCAGTCTCGGTCAATGCACGGCGCCAGGCGTTCAATGCTCGAGACACACCCAAAAAATAGACGGCGCCCGCCGACCATATCAGATCATAGGGACCGGTCAGGTTCTCCATGCTAGCTTCGATCACTCGCACCGACGCATCGCCCGCGAGCCGATTTGTTGCCGCTTCGACGAAATGCGCGACAGTCTCAAACCCATCGACGCGGCCTTTGGGAACAAGCTGACTCAAAGCCGCAAGGTCGCCGCCAGGACCGCAGCCTGCGTCACACACATGCCCCGCTGGCGAGATCCCGATCCGGCGTCCGACCCAGGCGACGTCCTCAGCCAATCCCGGGCCTTCCCGCGGCAAGTCGCGATGAACGGCGAAGAAGGCATCCCAATCCATGCATGGCTCCTTGGCCAGCGGGCTGATCCGCTTTCGCGCGGTGACCCCCAAGGCCATGTCTTTGACGCATCGATTTTCGACTATCAAAACCATGAAGGGAATGGCCAACCCGCAGCGACAAGGCCATTGCCGACAGGGGTCCGCTTCCGGAAGGCTTTTTGCGGCACGAGCGGTACTTCTGGTTTTGGGATGTCTGAGCTAGCCAGTGGCCGGGAAACGTAAGGCTTCAGCCGACGTCTTAGTCTTTCACAGCGGGTATGATTTGGCCTGTTGCTGCAAGTCAGACTGCTTGCTGGATTTTAGGCAGCTGCAGCGCTGCGAATGTCTTCGTCGCTGGCGCCGTTTGCGGCAAGCTGAAGGATCGCGCGCGCCCTGGCCGCGCTTAGGCGATAGAAATCCCGATAGTCGACGCCGGCCTCAATCACCCGCCGGGCAAGCTGCGCCTTGGACGCGCCACGCGACTGAGCGCCAAACCCGTCGGACGCTTGTTTGCCGAGCCAAGACCTATCCAACCAATGGGAGGTATCTTCCAGGAACGGCACAATGCCGAGCTGCGCGCGCACGTCGGTCAGCGGCTGCGCCAGCAGCTCCTCCCACGGCACAAAAATGGCCGGACACACCGCATGGGCGGCCAGACCGTTTGTGTGCGCCTCCTTCAGCAGCGCGCGCCACCGCTTTGCGCCGCAGCTGGGATGGATGAAAAATCTTGGCCCAAGGCCAAAGGGCGAAGACGCCAGCTTTTGATAGGTAACGCCATAGAGATACGCGTGCTGAAAATAGATCAGCAGCCCCTCGCCCGAGAGGTTCGGCGCATAGCCGGTCACGACATGAAACAGGTCATGCATCCAGCGCGAGCGCTCAAGATAATAGCGGGCGTCATCGCTCATTTCGAAGGAATCGAAAAAGCCGTCCCGGTAAATCAGGCCAGCAAGTAAGTAACCGGGCACGCCATAGGGATTGTCCATCGAGTCAAAAAACGCCCGGCCCAGGCTGCCGGCGGGCATGGCCTTGAGCGCCATGGAATCCGACAACGCCACGCCGAGGTCTGGCCGCTGCGCCAGCAGCACCTTGCCGGTGGGATGAATGCGCATGCGCTCGACATCGGCGAGAGTTTCAGGGCCACCCGCCAACATCTTGATGCGCGGCACTTGCTTGGCGCCGCCTTCCGAGACGGGGTTCATCAGCCAACGGGCGCCGGCCAGAAAGGCGCCGGGCAAGTCGCGCTTCTCCAGGGTCCTTTTCTGGGGTCTATTTGGCATAGACGCATCCTCCCTCGTTGCGAGCTCGATTGGCGTTGGCGCTTGTGCGGGTCTCAGCACTCATAGCAGCGCGAAGGTCGTTCCCGCAATTCGCGGGGCGCCACGATCCGACCGCCGGTGTGAATGCTACTTCGCCTTAAGCGAACTCTTGCGGACCTCCCCCCGGGCGGTGCGTCAGAGTTGCGACGCGAAGCCGGCAAGTCAGCAGCGGCGAGCGGCGTCCGTCGCGCCGATCGTGCGCCGCTTTATCTGCTCCGCAAGTAGGGGCGATCCGGTGACCTCCTGCCAAGGGGGCGCGTATGTCGAGTGTCTGTTTTCGGGCAGGCTCTTGTCGTTCCAGGCGGATTTCCGTTTGTGGGATTGCTGTGCCCCTGCGCCGCCCAGCTTTCTCCCCGCTCAATCGCAAACCGAACCCTTCGAGAACCCGGCTTCTCCGATCCAACGATGGGTTCCCATTCGCGCTATCGCCATCCCTAAACGCGGCGCTTACGAGCTCGATCGGTTGGCTTTCCGAACATTCAGTTCGATCGAGGTGGCGAGGTCACCAGCAGCGATTCCGGACCGTCGCCTCACCAAAGCTTGCTTCGACTTGCGCTTTTGGTGGTTGCCCGGTGCTTATTTCCAGATTTTTGGGCCGAGTCGAGATCTCTAAAAACCCAAGGCCCCCATGGCGCACCCGGAGCGATTCGAACGCCCGACCCCCAGATTCGTAGTCTGGTGCTCTATCCAGCTGAGCTACGGGTGCGTTGGGAGGGGGGTACATACAGGCGCGGCGCGGGTCGGTCAATTGGCTGTTTCCGGGTCTTGGCGACGGGATGGCGGCGGGAGATCGTTACAGGTGGAGCCGCACATGGCGGCGGCGCAGTAGAGCAGGGCGGATGGCGGATCGGCGGCGGTTTCTTCTCAGTGCGGCGGCGGCTTTGGCGGCCGGATCGGCGGGCGCCCAGGCGCGGCCGGTTGCGCAAACTTTGGTCTATGCCCAGCGGCCGGGCGCACAGGCCAATCTGACCAGTTTGGACCTTTACCGCATCGCTGCGCCATCGGCGCGCCCGGCGCCACTGGTTGCGTTCATCCATGGCGGCGGCTGGCGCATTGGCGACAAATCCAATCCCGGCGCGGGGGCCGAAAAGGCGGCGTTCTTTGCCGCGCGTGGGGTGGCTCTTGCAAGTCTGAATTATCGCCTGTCGCCAGATGTCATCCATCCCGCCCATATCGAGGATGTGGCCGCTGGCCTTGCCTTTTTGATCGACAATGCGGCGGCGCATGGCTGCGATCCGGCGCGGATCTATGTCATGGGGCACTCGGCCGGGGCCCATCTGGCGGCGTTGGTCGCAACTGATGCGCGCCGGCTTGGCGCTCATGGCAAGAGCTTGGGCGCGCTGCGCGGCGTCGTGCTTCTGGACGGGGCGGGCTATGATGTGTCTGCGCAAATGGACGCCTTGGCGGGGCGCCAGTCGATCCTTTCCGACATGTACCGCGCCGCTTTTGGCGATGATCCGGCGTTGTGGGCTGACGCCTCGCCAGTCGGTCACGTCGCTCCCGGCAAAGGTATTGCGCCGTTTCTTATCGTGCATACTGACCGCGCGCCAGCGGTGCGCCAATCGCAAACCCTGGCTGCAGTCTTGCGCGCGGCAGGCGTCAAAGCACGGCTCTATCGTGCGCGCGGCTTGAGCCATTCCGATGTCAATCGCGGCATGGGCGGCGTCGGTGACACGGTGGGGCCGCAGGTGCTGGCGGCGCTCAAGGATTGGGGCGCATAACCTCGCCGTCGCGGCGGCGAATGCGCGCAGAAAGCGTCGCCCGCTTGCGCCAGAGCGAGGCGAGGCGTAATCACGAGGCCTGACGGTGTCCCGGCTGCGGTCGGGATGAAAAGGGAATGCGGTGCGAAGCGATGCTTCCAAGCCGCGGCTGTGCCTGCAACCGTAAGCGGGGAGCACCCCCCTCAACAGCCACTGGACAAAGCCGTTTCGGCGGTCCGGGAAGGCGGGGGCGCGCTGTGATCCGCGAGCCGGGAGACCTGCCGTCGCCGTCGCTCCGCTTGCGGCCAGGACCAGCCGCGCGCGCAGGGGTTGCCCTCTGACAGCGACATCTTGGTCCGAATACGGTTGGTCCGTGTCCGGCGCAAAAAGGATGTCGAGTATGAAAACCATTAGCCTTTTGGCCCTTTTCGGGCTTGTCACGACGCCGGCTTGGGCGCTGGCCGTCCCGGCGTCCGTCGCCAGCGAAGAGGTCATCGTCACCGCGACCCGAACCCCGCAATTGCCGGCCGCAATCGGCGCCAGCGTCAGCGTGATCAGCGCCGCCGCTTTGGGCCTGCGCCAGGCGGTAGGTGTGGCCGACGTGCTGCGCGATCAGCCGGGCGTTTCGATCAATCGCAATGGCGGGCTTGGCGGGGTGACGTCCGTGCGCATTCGCGGCGCGCAGTCCGATCAAACCGTGGCTCTCATCGATGGCGTCAAGATCAATGATCCAGCCGCACCCGGCGGCGGCTTTGATTTCGGCACGCTTCTGGCCGGCAATCTCGACCGCATCGAGGTGCTGCGCGGCCCGCAATCGACGCTCTATGGCAGTCAGGCGATTGGCGGCGTCGTCAATCTGATCACCCGCCAACCCGATGGCCCCTTGCGCGGCAGCGCCGACGCCGAAATTGGCGAACTGCAAACCTGGCGGCTGCGCGCGGAAGCCTCCGGCAAGCTCGAGAAGCTCGGTTTTGCCCTTGGCGGCGGCCGTTTTGAAAGCAAAGGCATCAGCGCCTTCAACGAACGGCGCGGCGGGCGCGAGCGTGACGGCTATGTCAACAGCGCCGCCAATGGCCGGCTGACTTATGATTTTACCAGCGCCGTGCAACTCGACGCCCGCGCCTGGTGGTCGCGCGGGGAGGTCGATGTCGACGGCTTCGCGCCGCCAACCTTTGCGCTTGGCGATACGCCGGAAGCGCAAGTCACCGAGCAGCGGATTTTCTATGCCGGCGTCACGCTCACAGCGCTCGATGGCCGCTGGCGCAATCGCTTCGCGGCGATGCGCGCCGACACTGATCGCGTCAGCCGCAATTCGAGCTTGAGCGTACCCGTAACGTTTGACTCAAGCGGCGTGAACGAGCGGCTGGAATGGCAATCGACGTTTGATCTCACGCCGCACCTGCAACTCGTCGGCGGCGCCGATCGCGAAGACGCGCAGCTGAAAACCGGCGCCCCGTCGAGCTTCAATCCCAATCCGCCACAGGCCCGTGCGTCCGCCACGCTCGACGGGATGTATCTGCAAGCCCAAGCCACGCCGACCGATGGTCTCACCGCCTCGTTCGGTGTGCGCCGCAGTGATGACGATCGCTTCGGCGAAGCGATCACAACGCGCGCCACGATCGCCTACACGCCCAATGACGGCGCGACCATTTTGCGCGCCAGCGTCGGCGAAGCCTTCAAGGCGCCAACGCCGTTCCAGCTGTTTTCCGATTTCGGAAATGTCTTTCTGCGCCCGGAACAAGCGGTGGCCTATGATGTGGGCGTCGAGCAGGCGCTGTTAGATCGCGCGCTGTCGGTCGGGGCGATCTATTTCCGCCGCGAGGCAAAGGACGAGATCGACTTCGTGTCTTGCTTTGGCAATGCGGCGCCTTTCTGCGCCGGGCGTCCGTTCGGAACCTATAACAATATCGCGGTCACCTTCGCCGACGGCTGGGAAGCAACTGCGCGGCTGAAAGCGGGCCGTTGGCGCGCGGCATTGGCCTACACCTCGCTTGATGCCCGCAATCGCACGCCCGGCGCAAATTTTGCCAAGCGCCTGCCGCGCCAACCCGATGGCAACGCGAGCCTCGATCTCGGCTATGCGTTCGCCGCCGGTCATTCGCTGTCGCTTGGCGTCACCGAAGTCGGCAAGAGCTTCGACAACGCCGCCAATACCCGGCTCTTGAAAGGCTATACGCTCACCGCGTTGCGCGGCTCCTGGCAAGTGACCGAGAAGATCGCGCTTTATGGCCGGGTCGAAAATGCCACTGATGAATCCTATGAAACCGCTTCCGGCTATGGCTCCATGCAGCGCCAGGCTTTTGTCGGCGTGCGGACGAAATTCTAATGCGCGGCTTTTGGCTTGCGATCGTTTTGGCGCTGGTGGCCGTAGCGGGGGCCGCGCGGGGGGCCCCGCCCCGCCGAGACAGCCAGGCGGGGGTTGGGG
>JBEIHY010000140.1:0-6699 GCA_040381035.1 Hyphomonadaceae bacterium | reverse complement strand
CTTACGTCCGCATCCCACCCGAAGCGCTTAAATCCCCATAAGGTCGTGCTGCGGCGCGCGGTTTCGTTCCTTGGGCGTTGATCGACGCCGGCCTGACTGTGGCGGCGCCGTATCGATGCCGGCGTCAAGCAACGCTAGCCAAAGCCGGAAGCGGAAACTTGAGGGGCAAGATGACCGCCTTGCCAACTGGTGAGGCTTCGCCCAAGGACGACATTGGGTGCTGGCCGCGTTCGCCTTTGCGGGAAGGATGCGCAAGGGTAGCGGTACAGCGGCGCAGTTGCGTGGCGCGGCTATCGACTTGAGCCCGCCTCGGCGTTTCTGGCCAAATCTCTGGGTGCTTCTGAAAACGCGCCGCCTCAAAACCCGAAGTTGCGCCAGACAAGCCAAGGGGTGCGGATTAAGGCTGGTTGAGAGGCCGCAAGAACGAAGCGAACGGGCGCGTTCTATTGCCCCATCGCGTTCAAGAGCGCGCGCACCTGCATCCATTGCTCGATGCGCAGCGGCTGTTTGGCGGCCTGGATCCGCGCCATTTCCTGATCGACCACGCGCAGCGCCGCCGCCGTCGAGCCCAGCCTGCGCACCAGGGTCAACGCCGCGGCAAAGGCGCTCTGGTCACATTTGGGCGTTGGCGCGAGGCGCCACGCGCCGGCGGCCGGTTCCAACACGCAGCGTTGCGTCGGCTCCAGCCCGATCCAGACCAGCGCGCGGGCGTCGTCCCGGGCGGGGCCGACAAAATCGTCGTGGCCCAGCAAACCCGCGGTGGTTGAGGTGGTGTCGATCGCTTCGAAGTCGCGGGAGGCGAAGGCCCGTTCCCCCGCGCGCGTCATGCCGTTGAACCAGCGTGAGGCTTCGAGCGCCCGGTCCCTGGCGGAGGCGTAGAGGGTCACGCGCTTGGCTTGCGGCCGCGCCGAAAGGGCGCCGGCCAGGAAGCGGTCCACCCCCACATCGGGGGCGGCGAAGATCAACTCGTTCAAGGGGGCCTGGCCAGTCGGCGGCGCCGGCATTTTCTCCAGCGCCGCGAGCAGCGGGCGCGCGCCCATCGAATGCGCAATCACGTTGACGGCGCGCAGGCCCGGCGTGCGCGCAATTTCCGCCAGCAGCGCGGACAAGGCCTGCGCGCGGGCAGCGTCTTCTGCTGTGGCGGCGTCTTCCGCATAGCTGAGCAGGTTGCCGCGCGATGGCCAGCTATAGAGGATGGTGGGGCCATCAACCTCGAAATCCAGAGCCAATTGCGCGGCGCGGGCGGCGCCATCGCCAAAGGTTTGATTGTAGCCGTGGATGAACACCAGCGCTTCCTTGCGCGCGCCGCTTTCCACCCGCTCCGCCACCTGCTTCATGAAGGCCGCCCGGCCGCCGGCGTAGGGTTTCACGCCGGTGACGATGACGTGGCGCGCAGGATCGGGGCGCACCTCGAAGCGATAAAGCCGGAAGGCCCGCGGCGCGGCGCCTATGCTGCGCACGATCGGCAGGCTGACTTCCGCTTCGCCGAATTCCAAAGGCCCAGGATCTGGGCCGTAAAACCATTCCGGGCGCGCATCGCCATCGCGGCGCCGATCCGTGGCGTACAGCACACGGACGATTTCGAAAACCGGGCCGCTCGCCTCCGGCGGCGGGGCCACGCCGCCGCGCGTGCCCTCCTCGGCGGCGAGATTGGCGTCTAGTTTGTCGAGCCGCGCGCCTTCGGCCCGCGCCTCCGCAGCCCCGGCGCGATCGCCGACAGCTTCCCGGGCTTTGGCGAGATCCTTGAAGAGTTCACGCAGGGCTGCCGCATCGGGCCCCAGTTTCGCCCGTGCGGACGCCAAAGCCGCTGCGATCGCCTGCGCCCCTGCGTCCGGAGCGCCGGCCTGGACCAGCAATGCGCCGGCGCGCCGCTGCAGCCGCACCGTCGCCGCCAGCGGCAGCGTCGACTCCCCTGCCACGCTGGCGGCCACATCCTTTGCGATGGCGCGCGCGGCAGCGCTACCGCCAGCCTGCTGCAGCTTTTCCGCGATGGACAAGCGCAAATCCGCCCGCTCCAACACATCGAGCTGAGGCGTCATGCGCGCCGCCGCTTCAGCACGGATCAGGGAGGCCTGGTCGCCGGCTGCGGCCAGCGCAACGATTTCGCTCATCGGCAAGGGGATGGGCGCTGGCTCCACACGCTGTGCATGGGCAGGAGAGGCCATGAAGAACGAAAAGAGAAGCACGGCGACACCAACCGCCCTCAACAAAAGCGCCATTGAAAACCACCCTTTTCCATGCTGTGTCGAGAATTAACATGTTTGGGGGTGCCTGGGCAATTCATGACCGCCTTCCATGATGGCAGGGGACACAAAATGTTCATCTCCAGTCCGTTCGTTTCGCGAACCTGTTTTGCTTCAATGCTTGCCGGCGCGGCGCTCGTGTTTGCGCCAGCCCTCGCCCAGGCGCAAAGCGCGCCCGTGATCGTCTATCCAACGCCGGCCTTGCCGCAGAGCGAGGTGGCGAAGGCCCTGGCGGCGATGCCAGCGATCCTGACGAAGATTGAGAAGGCATCGTTGGGTAACCCGAGTGGGGATGTCTACGGCCAAATGCGCTACCCAAACGCGGACTTCTTCGCGCAAATGCGCGGCTGGTCCCTTTCTGTCCCAAATGCCACGACGCCCTTAGGCAATGACAACGTGCTGGTCGGTCTCGTGGCGGCGGGCGCGCGCGAACGCGGCCTGATTTCCGAAGCGGATTATCGTCAATTCACCATTGCATGTGCTGCGATCGCGCCCGTCGCGCCGGTCCCTTTGGCCTGTGGCGGTGACGACGACCTTGAAGAGAAGGACCCCCTCGTCTTTGAATTCGCCCAGCTCGGATATCTGCGCATGGCGATGCGCAACCCCCAGGCGTCGATGATGACGGAATCCGTTCGGGAGAAACTGTTCGAATTCTACACCGACGCGCGACGCACCCGGGATGCGGAACTGATCGAGGCGATCAATCGCCGGCCCGGGATGATGGATGCGGCCACGAGAGGCCAGCAGGTCATGGCGAACGTAGTGAAGTCGCCCCAAATGCAGGCGATTTATGCCAAGACAACGCGTACGATTCCCTATTGGTCGCCTGAGGAATTGGCCGCAGCGAGGGCGGCCGCGCCGGCAATTCTGGCGCGTTGGGCGCAGGCAGGCCAGCCTAGGGGCGCCGGCGCTGCCGAAGCGGCGCTGGCCGCATTGCGCGATCCGAAAGGGCCTGACGGCGCAGCCGCCATCGATGCGCTGACGAAACTCTACAAGGAAAACGCTGAGGATCTGCCGGATGGGCGCGATTACGAGACGATCCTGTTGACACGGTATTCCTTGATCCAGGCGCGCGCGCTTAACATCAACAATAATTTCCTCGTTTTGGCCGATAACGCATTGAGAATGGGATTTGTTTTCATCGCGGAGGCCGCCGCCCTCGATGCGCTTTGGGCCGCGCGCCAGGCGGGCCGGGCCGAAGTTGAGGTTGCCTGCGTGCGCGTCTTGGATCGGATCTATTCCGAAGAGAAATGGGAGGATGGTAATCCGCGATACTACAGATCTGATGACGGCCTCCCCAGCAAGGTCTTGGCGGTGACCGCCAATCCCGATCCGGCGGCGCGACGCGCTTTGCTGAACCGGCCCAAGCACCGCTTCCAGTTTCCACAACCTTACCGCAGGATGGACGAAGAAGCGCTGCTGATCTTGGCCGGGAAGGAAGCCCTCGCCGACAGTGAAGCCTTTATCCGCGAAGTTCGAAGTGCGCATGCCGCCAAACTGTTGACCGGTGCAGAGGCCTATACAGTTTTGATTTATGGCACGTCCGCAAGCTCCACGGAGGTGGCGACGGTTAAAGCCAGTCGTAATGCAACGCGTTTGGTCTTGGCCGTGACCGAATTCGAGAAAATCGCTGCGCGCGAACAATTGGCTCGCCCCGTGGAGCGGGCCGAACTTGTGCGCTATTTCGACACGGACGTGGTGGAAGGGCTCCTGGAGGCAATGGCGGAAAGCCAACTGGAGCAAAGACGATCCATAGCTCAGGAAAAGATGTGGTCTGAAGGTTTCGACGTTGCCGAACCGTTGCTGCGGGCGGCAGTGGCAGAGTTTCCGCACGATGAATTCAACAGTGAAACGTTTCAAGATCTTGAAGCGGATTTTGCATTGGCGTTGTTCGCCACCGGGAAATACGCCGAAGCCGCCCCTATGGCCGCCCGCGCCGTGAAGGCCCTGAGCGGACGGGAAGACCCGGATGTCAGTCAGATTGTGCGATTGATGATCGCCAATGGCGTTGCAAGCCTGAAGCTTGGAAAAACCGCTGATGCGGCGCGGCAAGCGGCGGCTTTGAAAAGGCTCCTTGCCGGGAATGCTGAAGCTGCGACCGAAATTTCCAGCTTCTACGGGTCGTTTGTGGGGCGAAAGACCTTCGATTGGTCCGGTGAAGCCGCCCGCCTCTTCGCCGCCACAGGCGACGTGGAGGAGGGGTTTGCCCTGGCGCAATTGGCGCAATTGACATGGACGTCCCAGACCATGCAGGGGGCCTTCGCGCGGTTCGCCGCCGCGGATCCGCAGGCGCAGGCCGCGCTGCGCAAGGTGCAAGATGTTTCCTCCCAGGGCGAGCTTAGCGCTCAAAGTGCGTCTACGCGGGAACGCATGCTCGCCTACATGCGGCTGATGGATGAGGTCCGGGCCCGGGCGCCGAACGCCTTCCAGCTGTTCGACACGCAAAACATCCCCGCCGCCTCCCTCAAGGGCCTCCTTGCACCCGATGAAGCGCTGGTGATGATCGCACCCACCCGTGACGAGGTGCTCTTGTTCACCGTGCGCGGCGATCGCCTGACCGTCGATCGCGCCCCAACGCCTGCGGTTCTGGTGGAGGAATTGGCCCGGCGCCTGCGGACCTCCATGGAGGCGCCGGAGGTCATCCGGGCGCAGGATCTGCCCGTGGTGGACCTGGAGGCCGCCCACGCCCTCTACAAGGCGACGTTCCAGCCGCTGGAACAGCGCCTGAGCGGCGTCAAGACGGTGCATCTCTTGGCCGGCGGCGCGCTGCAGCGGCTTCCGCTGCATGCCTTGGCGGTCGAGCCGGCGCGTCCGCTCGGGGGCAAGGGCGCCAAACATGCTGCAAGCGATGATTTCGCCGCCTATCGCAATGTGAAATGGCTGGCCGATCGCTACAACCTGACGCATGTCCCGTCGGTGGCGACGTTCCGGGCCCTGCGCCTTGGCGCCGCGATCCGCGGGGTGGAGGAGCGCCCGTTCCTCGGTTTCGGGGGCCCCGCCAATCTGAAAGAGCCTGCCGCCGGCGCCGGCCCCGGCGGCGTGGAGGATCTCTTCGCAGCCTTGACGCGCAGCGGAGCGGGCGTGGCCAAAGTCCGCGACCTGCCGGCCTTGCCTGGCGCTGCGGAGTCGGTGCGCAGCCTGGCGGAACGTCTCGGCGCCGGCCCAGGCAGCGCCCTGATCGGGCCGGAGATGAGCGAAGCGCGCCTGCGCCAACTGGACCAGGCCGGGGAGCTTGCCCGCGCCCGAGTGATCGCCTTCGCCACCCATGGCCTCTATTCGGGCGAACTGGCCGGCGAACCGCCGGAGCCGGCGCTGATCTTCACCCCACCTTTGACCGCCGCAGGGCCAGCGAATGACGGCCTACTGCTGGCCAGCGAAATCGCCCGCTTGAAGCTGAATGCGGATTGGGTGCTGCTGCTCGCCTGCAACACCGCTGAAACCAACGCCCCGGCGGAGATCGAGCCGCTGTCTGGCCTCGCGCAAAGCTTCCTGGTCGCCGGCGCGCGGTCCCTGCTGATCAGCCATTGGCGCGCCGGTGATCAAGCCACCAACGCTTTGGCCGGCGAGATTTTCGCGCAGACGGCGGGGGATAAAGCTGCGCGGCTCCATGCCTCGATGCGCAAGCTGCGCCAGGAGGGTACGCCCCTCCAGGTGCACCCGGCCGTCTGGGCGCCCTTCTTTCTGGTTGGCGATTCGCGCTAAGGGTTTGGTTTGTGTTTGATCAGCAAGGCAGAACCACGCCGGCAAGGATCAACACAAGCAGGAGGGCGCTCACAATAACGATACGCTTCATGTTCACCGAAGTGGCATCTGTGTCCTGCTCCGCGATCGCAAAGCATCTCAGACATAGATGCTACGCAAATCTGATCCGCTCGGAAAAAGCAGGGGGACGTTTAGGCACCGATCGACGACGATGAACCAATGGTCAGCTTGTCGCAACTCTGCAACCGGCAGCTTCTGCCCCGAGCTGTGAATTCGGCGCCTGCCGCCAACGGAAACCAGGACACGACGTTCACAAGGAGAGAGCGCCCAAGCCAGAACCGGAGCGACTGTCTTTCCGGTCAAGCGTTTTTTGGCTGCCATGGCGATTGATCTCGAAGGATTGCGTTGAGGATGGTGAGGAGTTTTCGGGCTGTTGCGGCGAGTGCGAGCATGTTGGGTTTGCCGTTGGCGACCAGGTGATCGCGGAAGGCTTTGAGGGTGGGGTTGTACCTTGCACCAACCAGTGCGCCCATGAACAAAGCCGTTCGTACCGAAGCACGACCGCCGCCTATGAAGCTCTTGCCTTTCCATTTGCCGGACTGCCGCGTCCACGGCGCCAGACCGACGAGGGCGGTGATCTCGCGGCGGTTGAGCGTGCCGAGTTCCGGCAATTCCGCAATGAGCGTGCGCGCAATGACGTCGCCGACGCCGGGCACGGATGAAAGCAAGTTCTCTTTTGCGCGCCATGCAGGGG
>JBEIHY010000139.1:0-6702 GCA_040381035.1 Hyphomonadaceae bacterium | reverse complement strand
TGGAGCCCATCAACGACCTGCCAGACGCCGCCTCGCAAAGGCGGCGATGCGGACGGCGTGCGTGGCGCCCAGCCATCAGCCTACGGCCTTTCGACAATGCGAAAAGCAATGCTAAAAATGGACCGCTGTGAGAGAAGCGGGCTCGGCGCCCCATGCGGCAATGACAAGAACTCGCGCAGGATAGGCTCTTTCGACCGCCCGAAAAGCGCCATGTCCGCGCAATCCTGAGCACCGCTCATGGCGCACTTTGTCGGCACACGGATCATCAACACCGGAAAAGACAATCGCCAGACCCCGCATCATCGCCACCAAAACCAAAGCGACAACCCAATGAGTCCTGTTCGTGACTAACCTCAACTCAAATGCGATTCACCTGGGGATGACGGCGGGGATGGCCGGGCGCTGGCGCGCAAGCTCGCAGCCCTGCGCGCCGCGCTGCTGAACCCCATGCCTTATGTCTGCCGGCTGGCGCGCAAACTGCGCTCCGACGCGATCGTCCTGACACCCATCGCGCCGCGCACCACGCCCAAAAGTTCAGAGCGCGATTTCCGGGACGAAAGCATCAGCGCCGCCGAAGAAGCGCGCTTCGCGCTGGGCGAGTTCTGGCGCCAACGCTGCGATTCTTGATAATCCGCGTGGGATTTCCCGAACAAGCCGGCCGTTCGCCAGCCGCGCTTAACGGAGCGGGCGCCCATGTGCGACCATGGCGGCGGCCCTTGCGTCGATGCTTTAAGCGGCAGCGCGCTCCGCGGCGGCGTGGTCGGCTTCCTGAAGGACAGCCGCAATCGTGGCGAACAACACATCGGTGCGGATTGGCTTGGCCACATGGGCGTTCATACCGGCGGCCAAACAAGCTTCGATATTGGCGGGCATGGCGTCGGCGGTCAGCGCAATGATCGGCACATGCGCCCAAGCCCCGCCGAACGCGCGGATTTCCCGCGTCGCGCGCATGCCATCGAGCAGCGGCATATGCACATCCATCAGCACCAGATCAAACATCTGCTGGCTGGCCTGCGCCACAGCGTCAGCGCCATTGACGGCAAACGCCGCATGGATGTCGACCTGCTCCAGCAGTGTCTTCAACACCAGCCGGTTGGTTGCGTTGTCGTCGGCGGCAAGCACGCGCAGGCTCGGCGCGTCCGTGGGCGCGATGGCTTCTTGCTGGCTGTTTGCTGCTGGCGCGCGTTCCGCTGGCGGCAGCGACAGCTCCAGATAGAAGGTCGAGCCGACGCCGGCTGTGCTGTCGCAACCGATCTCGCCATTCATCAGGGTCGCGAGTTCACGGCAGATGGACAGCCCCAAGCCGGCGCCGCCATAGCGGCGCGTGATGGTGTCATCGGCTTGGGTGAATCGTTCAAACAGCCGGGCTTTTTGCTCCGGCGACAGGCCGATGCCTTGGTCGCTCACCTCGATACGCACGCTCACGGCGGCGTCACTGGCCGACAGGGTGCGCACGCGCACATTGATCTCGCCGCGTTCGCTGAACTTCACCGCATTCGACATGAAGTTCTGCATGATCTGGCGCAGGCGCGTGGGATCGCCCAGCAGGGCGGTCTGCGGCGCCTCGGCCAGATCGATCTGCAGCGTGACGCCTTTTTGCGATGCCGTTTCTTGATAGAGCTGAGCCACTGTGCGCACGGCCTCGCCCAAGTCAAAGGGCACAACTTCCAGATCAAGCTTGCCGGCTTCGATCTTGGACACATCGAGCACGTCATTGAGAATCGTCAACAGCGCCGCGCCGCTATTGGTGATCACTTGAACCATTTCGCGTTGCCCGGCCGCAAGCTGCGTGCGCTCAAGCGCGCCGGCCATGCCCAGCACGCCATTTAGCGGGGTGCGAATTTCATGGCTCATCGCAGCCAGAAACGCCGACTTCGCCGAATTGGCCGCATCGGCTGCTTCGCGTGCGGCAGCCAGCGCCAGCGCTTCTTCTTTGCGCGCGGTGACGTCCATCATCACCCCCACGACACTGCCATCGCTGCGCACGGTCTGGGCGATTTGCAGCCAGCGCAAAGCGTCATCGCCATGGCGGCGGATGCGGATTTCGATGTCGACACCGGCAGTTTCCCGCGAGCGGGCAGCGCGGACAGCGGTGCGCATCCGTTCATGATCTTCCGCGATCACCAGAGTCCAGACGCCGTCCAGGAGATCGGCGCGACGCATCGGCTTGCCGCAAAGTTCGATCAGGCCGTCCGAACACCAGATGTCGCCGGTCACGCGATCGACAATATAGGCGCCGGCGCTGACCTTGCGCATCGCCAGCTCCAGCGTCACCGCGGTCTCTTCCGCGGCGCGCTGGGCGACTGCCAGTTCGCAGGTGCGCCGGTCGACGCGTTCTTCCAGATCGTTGCGTTCGCGCTCCAGATCGCGGGCAAGCATTTCGCGTTCGATCATCGCATTGCGGAACACTTCCACTGCGCGGGCCACCGCACCGACTTCATTGCGCACCTTGCGATAGGGCACGCGCACATGCAGATCGCCGCCGACCAGTTTGGTCATCGCGGCGACCAATCGTTTTTGCGGTTGCACGATCGAGCGCGCGATCTGCGCCATGAACAGGCCGGCCACCGTTAAGGCGAAGGCAGACATCGCAATGCCGAAAGACAACGCGCGATGCAGCCGTTCGATGCGCGCGGCGAGCAGCGCGTCCAGCGCATCAGCGGCCTCGCGCCACAGCCGATCGCTGGCGTCGAGAAAATCTTTCCGAACTTGGATTGCTTCGTCGGTGTCAGAAAATCCGCCGGATGTGTTGGCGTAGTCGGCCACCCATAGCCGCAAGCCGTTGGCGGTGGCGCTCAGGTCGCTGAGTGCGCCGCCCAGGCGCGCACTGGCTGCCGGATCGGGATGGTGGGCAATGGCGGCGGCGCCGCTGCTTTGGGCGCCGCGCAGGCCCGCGTCAAACCGTCCGAACGCCATCCACAGCGACATGGCGTCGCCGAGTTCAGAGTTCTCGGATTGGGTGTTGGTCGATTGCGCCATCGCAGCGATCAGCTCCGGCATCCGCAGCATCGTCAGATCCATGGCGTGATAGCTGGGCAGTTCTGGATCGAGAATGAGCTTGGAGGCGTCGGCCACTTTGCTCATCATGGTTTTCGCGCGCAGGATCGCGGCGTCGGTGTCAGCGCCAGTGCAGACGCTCCCCGTTGGCGGCGCCGGCACGGTCGGCGCCCCCCAAATCACCAGTTCGCGCAGGCTGTAGCCGTCATCCATGCGCAACGGAACCGATCCGGTGTCCAGGCACATCGCCGGGCGGGCGGCTGCGGCCAACAGGTGCAGCCACAGCGCCTTGGCGTCGGCAAGGCCGGCGCGCTCCTGAGCCGCGAGGCGAATGTCCTGTTGCGATTTCGACCAATACAGCGATCCGATCACAGCCAATGGCGCAACCATCGCCATCATTAACATGGTCAGTTTGATCAAGGCGCTCAGCTGATGCAATGCGCGCCACGGCGCATGCAGCACGCGCTGGATCAAGGGCAGACGCGGAGGAAGGGAAACCGCCATTCGCCCAGCATCCGGCAAACCGCTTAAAGTATGCCTGATGAACAAGTTTCAAATGTTCGATTTCTAGTGTGTCGAACCAAAAATTCGCCCATCTGATCGGGCAGGCGCGGAGCAAATTTTAGTTCACGAGCCACACTGTAAACTCTTAACTCGCGTGTCCTTTGCTTTAATCAGAAGTTCGCTTAGCGCTTGGTCCAAAGGCGCGGCGAACTTCAGAATTAAGGACACGAGCGAAGGTCACATTTTTTTCTTCAGCGGCGCCAGATCGGGATAGTTACCAGGGCGTTTCTCGCGTTGGGCGGTGAAGGCTTCTAGCATGTGCGGCGGGGCAAACATACCGGTCTGCCAGGTGGCGATATAGTCGAGGCCATCGCGGATTGTGTGGTCGCGGGCGTAGTTGATCATCACCTTGGAGCCAGCTACGGCCAGCGGGTTCTTCGAAGCGATCTCGCGCGCGGTTTCCAGGGTGTGGGCGATGACAGCGGCGTGGTCAGGTAAGACTTCGTTGACAAGCCCGATCTCTTTGGCCTTCTGCGCCGGCAGCCGCCGGCCGGTATAAGCGAGCTCCCGCACCCAGCCTTCCGGGATCAGCTTGCATAGCCGCGGAAAGGTGCCGACATCGGCGGTCATGGCGATGTTGATTTCCTGGATGCAAAAGAACGCATCGGCGCTAGCGTAACGAATGTCGCAGGCGGAAGCGAAATCCACCGCCCCGCCGATGCAACCGCCTTGCACCGCCATCAGCACCGGCGCGCGGGCTTCATCCAGGCAGGTGAAGGTGTTCTGCAGATGGTGAACATGACGGCGAAACGCTTCAGCGCGAACATAGGGATCGCCCGAGCCGGCGGCGGTGACGCCCTCGCCATCGGTGAAAACCGCTAGGTCCATGCCGGCGCAGAAATGCTTGCCGGTGGAAGAGATCACGATCACCCGCGCCTTGGCGTTGTCGTCAATGTCTCGCACGATCGCCGGCAGCTCATTCCAGAACGCCCGCGTCATCGTGTTGAACGCCTCGGGGCGCTTGAGCTGCAGATGCGCGACGTGATCTTCGATCGTGACGGTGAAGCAGGTCGATTCCATGGCGGTCTCCCAGGCGGCTGACGCGCGGGTTTCCGCCGGCGCGATCTTGAACTAATGTAGAGAAGCTTTGACGCAACGGGCGTCAAGCGCGGATTTGAATGGGTCGGGCCGATGGCGATGGTGAAAGCAGGGGCGCGGTGCGCCGCGGCTGTGATCGCGGTCGGACTTGTCCTCGGCGGTTGCGTCAGCGCCGACGCCCAAACCAGCAGCCAGCGCCAATCGGTGATCGAGCGGGTCGTTGGCGTGCTGACCGGCAAGCCCGGCCGGGGCCCGGTGACGCAACGCGAAGCCGAGCAAGGGATGCGCGCAGCGCTTGGCGCGGCCGCCGACGCCGCCGCCGCCCGGCTCGGCGCGGTCGATGGATTTTGGGGCGCTCCGCAGTTCAAGCTGAACCTGCCGGGGGCCTTGGGCGCGGCGCAGATCCGCTTGCGCGCCTTCGGCATGGCCGCCCCCCTCGACGATCTGGAGCTGAAAATGAACCGCGCCGCGGAAGCGGCTGTTGCCCAATCCAAGCCGATCTTTTTGGCCGCCGTGCGCGATCTGACCATCTCGGACGGGCTTGCATTGCTGCGCGGCGGCGACGGGTCGGCCACTGCCTATTTCCGCCAGCGCACGGAAGCCCAACTCTCAAATATGCTGCGCCCGCAGCTCGAAACCGCTATGGGTCAGTCCGGCGCCTTTAAGGCGATCGATGTGGCGATGGAGCGTCAACCCTTGTTGAAGAATCTCGCCGGCGATATGCGCAAGGATGTGGTTGATTATGCCAGCCGCGCCGCGCTGGACGCCCTCTATCGGGCGATGGCGCAGGAGGAAACCAAATTGCGCACTGACCCCCTGGCGCGCTCCAGCGCCATTCTCAAGCGGGTCTTTAGCGGCGCCTGAACCCGGTGAGGCGGCGGCAATAAATCGGTGCTAAGAAGCTGGGATGACGGATCCGCAATCTTTTCGCCGCGTTAACTATAATCTGCCCGTCGGCCAGATGGCCGCAATTGCCATGGGCGACCCGGAGCGGCCGGTCGATGTGGTGTTTCTGCACGCCACTGGCTTCAACGCTCTGACCTACCGCACCATCCTTGCTCCTCTGGCGGAGCGGCTGCACGTCGTGGCGGTGGATATGCGCGGCCATGGCCTTACCAAGCTGCCCGCCAAGGTGTTTGGCTATGCCGGCTGGGCGCGTCACCGCGATGACGTCATCGCGCTGATCGATAAGGGGCTCGGCGCGCCAGTCACGCTAGCCGGCCATTCGATGGGCGGGTGCGTGTCTGCCTTGGCGGCCGGCAAGCGGCCCGATATGGTGCGCGGACTGGCGCTGCTCGATCCGGTGATTATGCCGCCGCGCTTTTACGCCATGATGCGCACGCCAGGTGCGCCGCTTCTGTCGCAGCAGACGTTCGCCATAGCCCGCAAAGCCGCCAAGCGCCGTGACGAATTTGTCAGCCGCGCAGAGATGGCGACGTTGCTGACTGGGCGTGGCATTTTCAAGTCTTTCACGCCGGAAATGCTGGCCGATTATTGCCAGGACGGCGCTGTTGATGATCCGTTTGGCGGCGTCAAGCTTGCGTGCCGGCCGGCGTTTGAAGCGCGCACCTTTGCCGCCCAGCGGCATGATCCGTGGGCCGCGCTGGCGCGATTTGGCGGACCACTGGTGGTGCTGCGCGCCCAGCACGGCTCAACCATGTCGAACGCGGCGGCGGAGCGTTTGAAGCGCCAGCGCCCGGACGCTATGATCGCCACGATCGAGGGGGCAAGCCACGCGCTGCCGATGGAGCGGCCCGACCGCGCCCGCGCCGCGATCGAAGCAGCCTGCGTGCGCGCCTCCAAGGGCGTCGTGCATCGCGACCTGGTGTGAGCCTGCGGCGGTCCCGAGATTTCTC
This sequence comes from Hyphomonadaceae bacterium, assembly GCA_040381035.1. Classification (GTDB taxonomy): domain Bacteria; phylum Pseudomonadota; class Alphaproteobacteria; order Caulobacterales; family Aquidulcibacteraceae; genus REEB506. The sequence goes on along the minus strand of JBEIHY010000139.1, from coordinate 247 downwards.
TCCGCCCCTGCAGCGATCGCGCTATGCTGACCGCTCAGCCATCGCGTGGCTGCCCCTGGTGGGCGCAAAGAACCGGGCCAACGATCCCGCCATTCACCGGCGCATTGCAGCCTGACAGGCTGTCGGTTGCGGCGCATTTTCCGGCGCCTTTTTCGCCCATGCGTTGGCCGGGCGTAGCCAGGCAAGTGCCTTGGCAATCGGCCTTGTCGGTGCAGGTCTTGCCGGCGTCTGAGTAGGAGATGATGCA
>JBEIHY010000138.1:0-6751 GCA_040381035.1 Hyphomonadaceae bacterium | reverse complement strand
TCCTTGAGAAACACGGCCTTGCGCGTCGTCTTTGCGAAACGCCCAAACCCCAGTGCAGCGAACGTCATCTGCTTCATCGGTCACACTCTCGTGCAATGCTTGATACGCAACCGAGATTAAGCTGCTTCGCGCGCGCCGTGACTCGTGGACTTATTCAGAGTTGTCCTAAGTGCAGAGAGAGAATGATCCGGCGCAGAGCTTGCGGATCATGTTGCGCATTCTCAAAGCACAAGGCTGCGTGGCGAAGGCAGCCGACAAGGCTCAGTTGGGGCGAATCTTCGAACCACGTTGTGTTCGGTGCTTGGCCTTCAATAGATGCGTCCATGTGACCAACCTTCGCTTTCGTGCCCTTTCCGTCGATCCCCATCCATCTCCAGTCTCCAGTTTTCCAAAATGGCCGGCTCAATCCCCATCCATCTTCAGCGCCGCGATAAACGCTTCCTGCGGGATATCCACCTTGCCGAACTGGCGCATCCGCTTCTTGCCCTCTTTCTGCTTGTCGAGGAGCTTGCGTTTGCGCGAGGCGTCGCCGCCATAGCACTTCGCTGTCACGTCCTTGCGCAGCGCCGATAAAGTCTCGCGGGCGATCACGCGGGCGCCGATGGCGGCCTGGATCGGGATTTTGAACATGTGCTGCGGGATCAGCTCTTTAAGCTTTTCCACCATGGCCCGGCCACGGCTTTCGGCGCGCGCCTTATGCACTAGCATCGAGAGCGCATCGACCGGCTCTTCGTTCACCAGGATCGACATCTTAACCAGATCGCCGACGCGGTAGTCCTCGATCTGATAATCGAAGCTGGCATAGCCTTTCGAGATCGATTTCAGCCGGTCGTAAAAGTCAAAAACCACTTCGTTGAGCGGGAGATCGTAAACCACCATGGCGCGCGATCCGACATAGGTGAGGTCGCGCTGGGCGCCGCGGCGGTCCTGGCAGAGCTTCATGATCGCGCCGAGATATTCGTCCGGCGTCAGGATGGTGGCTTTGATCCATGGCTCAGCAATGTCGCGGATGCGCACCACATCGGGCATGTCGGCGGGATTGTGTAGCTCGATCTCTTCGCCGTCGGTGAGCGTGATCTTGTAGATTACGCTTGGCGCGGTGGCGATCAGATCGAGATTGAATTCGCGCGTCAGTCGCTCCTGAATAATCTCCAGGTGCAACAAGCCGAGAAATCCGCAGCGGAAGCCGAAACCCAACGCCGCGGAGGTTTCCATCTCGAACGAAAAGCTGGCGTCATTGAGCCGCAGCCGCGACATCGCTGCGCGCAGATCGTCGAAATTGGCCGCATCGGTCGGGAACAGGCCGCAGAACACCACCGGCTGGGCAGGTTTGAAACCGGGCAGAGCCTGGGTGATGCCGCCCTTTTCCAGCGTGATGGTTTCGCCGACGCGCGCGTCCGCCACTTCCTTGATCGAAGCAGTGATAAAGCCGATCTCGCCGGGGCCGAGATCTTCAACATCGGTGGCCTTGGGCTTGAACACGCCGACCTTTTCCACGCCATAGACGGCGTCGGTCGACATCATTTTGATCTTCATGCCCTTCTTCAGCACGCCGTCAAGGACGCGCACGAGCACAACGACGCCGAGATATTGGTCATACCAGGCATCGACCAGCATGGCCTTCAGCGGCTTGGTCGCTTCGCCCTCTTTCGGCGCGGGCAGGCGGGTGACGATCGCCTCCAGTACATCGCCGATGCCGATGCCGGTTTTGGCCGAAATCATCACCGCGTTGGACGCGTCGAGCCCGATGACTTCCTCGATCTGAGCCTTCACCCGCTCTGGCTCGGCCGCCGGCAGATCGATCTTGTTGAGGACCGGCACGATCTCCAGATTGTTGTCGAGCGCCTGATAGACGTTCGCTAGCGTCTGGGCCTCCACGCCTTGGGAGGCGTCGACCACCAGCAGTGCGCCCTCGCACGCGGCGAGCGAGCGGCTCACCTCATAGGCGAAATCGACATGGCCGGGCGTGTCGATCAGGTTGAGCACATAGTCCAGCCCGTCCTGGGCTTTGTAGGTGAGCCGGACAGTTTGCGCCTTGATGGTGATCCCGCGCTCGCGCTCGATTTCCATATTGTCGAGCACCTGCTCGACCATCTCTCGGGCGGCCAGGCCGCCGGTCTGCTGGATCAGCCGGTCGCTGAGGGTGGATTTGCCGTGGTCGATATGGGCCACGATGGAGAAGTTGCGGATTCGGGCGCGGGGAAACATGCCGGGGAGGTAGCATTCGCGCTGCGCCGCGGCAAACGGGGCGCGCGGCGGGGCTGAGGTTCCTCCGCCGATCTCCTAGGGGCCGTGGAAAAGGTCCGGCTGAAGCCCGCGACCAATCGTCGCTTCATGAGAAGTTCAGCGGTCGAACAAATTCAGCGGTTCCATCTTCTAGAGCTGACCTACCGCAGGAGTCCGCGATGAGTTTCCGTGACATATTGGTACACTTGAAATCCTATGAGGCATGGTCGCCGCATATTGATGTGGCGGCGGATCTGGCCAAGCGCTTCAACGCCCATCTGACCGGCCTGTACAACGATGCCGATCTGGCGATCCTGAAGCACATCGCCAGCGGCCCCGGCCCCGGCCCCGGCCCCGGCCCCGGCCCCGGCCCCGGCCCCGGCCCCGGCCCCGGCGGCGATTATGTCGCCGAGCGTGAGGCGCAAGCCGCCGTCAGCGTCGCTGGGGCCAAACAGAAATTCACCGCCGAAATGGCCCGGCGCGGGATCGACCACAGCTTTGAATACGCCGAAGGCCGGGCAAATGAAATTCTGGCGCTGGTCGGCCGGTTCCACGATCTAATCGTGACCGAACAATCCCAAACGACGCATGACGAATTTAACTGGACCGACGCCGAAGACGCCGCGATCCGCTGCGGCCGGCCCAGTTTGGTCGTGCCGCACACCGGCCACAGCGGACCACTCGGCGACAATATCGTGATTGCCTGGAACGGCAGCCGCGAGGCCTGCCGGGCGCTGAGTGCGGCGATGCCGTTTGTTGAAACGGCCCAAAAAGTCACCGTGCTGGTCGGCGAGTTTCGCGAGGCCGCGCCCAGCGCCACCAAAATGCCGTCGCTCGATATCGCTACCTATCTCGGCCGCCATGCCAAAGCGCTGCATATCCAATCGATCGCCGGCAAGGATCGCGCCGCTGGCGAAGAAATCCTCAGCGCTGTCAAAGCCGCCGGCGCCGATCTGTTGGTCATGGGCGCCTTTGGCCGGCATGGCTTTGCGCAAATGATTTTCGGCAGCGCCACCGGTTATGTCTTGCGCCGGTTAACCGTACCGGCGCTGATGGCGAACTGAGCGGCTGGAAATCAAGCGGTTCTGGCGAACTGCCCAAGGCGCCATTTTGGCCGTGAAAATGCCGCATCGGCATCATGTCTTAACCGGGGAATTCCACGCGTCTGGCGCGCGGGGACTGGACGGCCTTTGAGTGCCGGCAGAAAAAGGCCAAATTGGAGAAGACCATGACGTCGCGCCGCGCAGTATTGATGGCCGGGCTGGCGCTGCCCGCCGCCTGGGACGCCGCCGCCCAGGCGCTCTCGGGCGCGCCCAACGCGCAAGTTCCGGCCGGCCTGCCGCCGGGAACGCCGCCGCCAGCCTTCTATACGACGAAGGGCGAGCCGGTCTGGGAGATCGTGCGCGCCAGCGGCGAGAAGGTCTATTCGATGACGCCGCCCGGCATTGGCGAGACGGTCGCGTCCGCGGCGCCGACGCCACCGACCATTGTTTCCCCGCCGCCTGCGCCGGCCGCGCAACCCGTTTCCGTCTCCCCCCCGCCGGCGCCCGCTTCCGCTGAGCCGCCTTTGCTGGGCGCGCCGCCTTCACTGCCGTCGGCCGCCGCTCAGCCGACGCCGAAGCAGAATGAGCAAAACACGTTCAGCCGCGAGGAAATCGTCACCGCCGCCGCCGGTTTTCTCGGCGCCACCGCCCAGGCCGTTGCCGCCGCCGTGGAACGGGTGTTCCGCGACCAAGGCCGGCCGGTTGGCTATATTGCCGGCGAAGAAGGCTCTGCGGCGTGGGTCGTTGGGCTGCGCTACGGCAAGGGGACGATGTACCTAAAGTCAGGGCCCTCGCGCACAGTATTTTGGCAGGGACCGAGCGTCGGGCTCGATTTCGGCGGCAATGGCTCGAAAGTGTTCACGCTGATCTATGGTTTGACCGAACCGGACGCCATCTATCGCCGTTTCCCCGGCGTGGAAGGCAGCGCCTACTTTGTTGGCGGCATCGGAGTGAATTATCAGCGCGTCGACAATGTAATCTTGGCGCCGATGCGGGCGGGTGTTGGTCTGCGCGGTGGGGCAGCGATCGGCTATCTCGCCTATTCGCGCAAGCGCAATGTGCTGCCCTTCTGACGGATTAACTTTCCAAAAGCGGACGATCGCCGCAAAGCAGGCTACAGGATGCTCCGTATTCGGAGCTTGTCATGATATCACGTCGTTCTGTCTTGTTGGCCGCACCGCTGATCGCGGCGGCCCCCGCGCTTGCGCGCCCGCGCAGCGACGACACCTTCTCCGAATCTGAAATGGCCAATGCCGTGTCGGAATTCTTTGGCGTCACCGCGAAAGCTGCCGGAGACGCGGTGGCCCGCATCTTCCGCGACAATGGCCGCCCCAACGCTTATATCCGCGGCGAGGAGCTGGCCGGCGCCATCGGCGTCGGGCTGCGCTATGGCAAGGGCCAATTGGTGATGAAACGCGGCGGCGGGGCCACCGTGTTTTGGCAGGGCCCCAGCATCGGCTTCGACACAGGCGGCAACGCCTCAAAGTCGTTCACGCTGGTCTATAGACTGCCCGACCCAGCCAGCATTTACCGCCGCTTCCCTGGCGTGGAAGGCAGTGCCTATTTTGTCGGCGGAATCGGCGTGAACTATCAGCGGGCCGACAATATCACGCTCGCGCCAATGCGGGCGGGGCTTGGCTTTCGGGCAGGGGCAAGTGTCGGGTACCTTGCTTATTCGCGGCGACGCCGGATCAATCCGTTTTAGTCGTCCTCCGGTGTTCGCCTGCGGCAAACACCGGAGGACGACGGCGCGACAGGGCCAGCACGCGCCACTTTTGCGGCCTCATAGCCTGGCGTGTCATCAGCGCGCAGACCGTAGCCCCCTTAAGCCCAGCGAAACCAGCCGGTCATCGGCCAGGCAAACAGGCAATCCTCGATCTGCGTGCCGGCGCCAATATTGTGCGCGATCAGGGGTTGACGCGTCAGCGCGCTGGTCTGTGTCGACACTACGCCGATATGCGGCAGGTTTGTGCCGGTGAGGCGCCAACTCACCAGATCGCCGGGCAGATATTCGCTGGCCCTGCGTGAGCGCGTGAGCGCTTTGCCCTGGCGGGTGAAAAACACCTCCAGGTTTGGCACGCGGCGATGATCAATATTGCGATCGGGCCGCTTCAGGCCCCAGGTTTTCGGGTAAGCCGCGAAAGCGCGGCGCATGTCTTCATGTACAAGCTGCTGCAGATCAACGTCGCCAGTTCGGAACGCGCGGATCACGGTGTCGGTGCAGACGCCGCGATCGTCGGGCACATCGCCCATCGGATAGGCGATGACGCGATAGGCGCCGTCATAGATTTCCGGCTTGCGCGCGCGTGCTTCAGCGGCCCGCGCCACCGTCACGCCGAAAGGGAGCTGCGCCGCCGCACTGCTTGGACCTTGCGCCCCGGCAAAGGGGGGCGAAAACGCCAGGACACTGGCCCAGAGCAGATCGCGGCGACGCATCGATTTGCATTCTGCCTGTCAGCAAGGCCGCGGTGGGACGAGATCGCGGCAAGATTGAGATTATCGCGCGCGACGCCTATGTCTGGCGCTGCAACAGGAGCACGTCATGAAAACCGTACTGATAAGCGGCGCCAATCGCGGCATTGGGCTGGAGCACGCCCAGCGTTACGCCGCCGCGGGCGCCCATGTCATTGCCGCCGTGCGCGATGCCGCTTCGCCAGAACTCACGGCACTGGGCGCCGAGATCATCGCCTATGACGCCGCCGATCCGGCATCCCCCGCCAAGGTCAAAGCCGCCTTGGGCGATCGCCCGATTGATCTCCTGTTCAACAATGCCGGGGTGTATGGCGGCGACCGGCAGAATTTCGGCAATGTCGATCCCGATGCGTTTATGGAAACGATCCGCATCAACACGCTGGGGCCGCTGCTGATGGCGCAGGCGCTGGCCGACAATGTCGCGGTGAGCGACCGCAAGATTATCGCCAATCAGTCGAGCCTGATGGGCTCGGTGAGCGATAACGGCATGGGCGGCTATCACGCCTATCGCGCGTCGAAATCGGGTCTCAATATGATCTCAAAAGGGCTTGCCAATGATCTGCGCGGGCGCGGGATCATCGTTGTCGCGCTGCATCCGGGCTGGGTGAAAACCCGCATGGGCGGTGAGAATGCGCCGGTGACGACGGCCAATTGTGCGCAGGGCCAGCAGAAACTTCTTGCCGGCCTGAACGCCGCCGACAGCGGCAAATTCTTCAACTATGATGGCCGCGAACTGGCCTGGTGATCAGCGCTTTCTCAGCGAGTCGCCCGTGAATTACCCGTAACCCCATGATTGATTGAGCCAATATTCCCGATCCGCCGGAGAGCGCTTGCCGGTTTTGCGCAGCTTTCCTGCCGAAATCTTGCAATATCCGCGAAGCGTGATTGCATGCTTTCGGCGTTTTGCGGGAGGCGACAGATGCGGCCGAAGCAGGTGGGCGGAACCGGGCAGACCGATCTTTTCCGGTCGCGTTTGGATCAGATCCTCGATCTTGAGCACCCGATCTTGA
>JBEIHY010000137.1:0-6883 GCA_040381035.1 Hyphomonadaceae bacterium | reverse complement strand
TTCCAGCGGATCGAACCAATTGGGGCCATTCAATAAAGACGTCAGACCGTCAGCCTCTGGGGCCGGGGCGGACGACGGCGCACTCGCGATGGAACGGATCTTTGTGATATGATTCGACATGGCGTGGTCTCCATGACCCCGAAAGCGATGACACGCTGGCGGAATCGGGTGGTTGTGGAACCCGCAGGCTACGCCATCCCCACTTTTCTACCACTCCCGCGACGGGACCGTTCAACAATGCGCGTTCCGCTACGAGAGTTGCACTGAGGTAGCGATGGTTGCGACCGTCATGTTCGGCGCGGAGAGAAACTGTCCGCATCGAGTTCTCCCTGGTGTTATCGGCTCGCCGCGAAGCCTGTGTGCGTCGGACAAGGCGGCTCGCGACATGAATGCTGTCAAAACAAGGTGAATAGCAAACGGCAATTCCCGGCGATCTCCGGCCTCAGCGACCGCAGCATGACGGACGGCTGCAGTGGAGCTACCCTGCCACCCGGCGAATGTGGCCATGGGAGCATCCATGGCCCGTTCAAGCCGTTGGCAAATCTAACATCGGCCGTTCATGGCTGGCTCTCGGGAAGCGCAGTCAGAAACAGTTTGGTTATGTTAACTCAACGTTTAATCCCCGCATGGACAATTCCTCCTACCACTCAAGGCGAGGGGGGGGGGGAAGGGACAATGCGGGGCTTGCTTGGCGCGTACCTGACTGCGCTGTTTGCGATTACCGGGTTTTATTTTCTCGCGCTTGCAGCGATGCGGCGACCAGACATTCCCCACGCAGTCTTGGCGCGAAAGTACGCCGATCTGCGTTCGTCCTTCTTCACCGGACCACGAGGAACGCAGATACACTATCGCGACGAAGGTCGAGCGGACGGGCCGGCACTAATACTTGTGCACGGCTATTTTTCTTCGCTTCACACTTGGGAGCCGTGGGTAGAACGGCTCAGCGCCCACTATCGCGTGATTTCGATCGACTTGCCCGGCCACGGACTGACGCGAACCCCTCCTGACTATCGCTTTACCAAGGACAGCTTTTTCGACGTCATCGAAGCGGCGTCGGTCCATTTCGACCTCAACAGTTTCATGCTGGCGGGGAGCTCGATGGGTGGGGCCGCGGCCTGGGACTACGCGCGCCGGCGCCCGAGCCGGGTTAACGCCTTGGTGTTGGTCGCCTCGGCTGGCTGGACGCCTGCGCCGGCCCAGGACATCATGAACAGTAACTTGCGCGATCTGTTGCGCTCCCCGATGGGGCCATTGGTGCGCGATCTCGACAATTCCTTATTCATGCGCAGGGGCTTGCGCGCTTCGTTCGCGGACGCAACGCTCGCGCAGGAAGTCATGATTCAGCGCTATGTCGAGCTTGGGCGGGCGCCGATGAATCGAGACGTGCTGATGCAAATCGCTCTGAATGAAGAAGCGCGTCTCTACGCCAATCCAAAACTGCTTGCGCGGATTTGCGCACCGACGCTGGTGCTGCATGGCGGCATGGACCGTGTTGTCCCGGTTCAAGACAGCGAACAGTTCGCCGCTTCCATTTCTGGCGCGCACTTGATCGTGTACGAAGATGTTGGCCATATGTTGCACGAAGAGCTTCCCGACCAGAGCGCCGAAGACGTGCATTTGTTCCTGCAAGCTGCGCGTCATGGGCGGCGAAGGCCCGAGCGCCACCTCATGGCGGCCTGAGCATAGCGCGCGCGTCATATGGAGTGCTGGCATGAGGGACAAGCTGGTATCAGCTGATGAAGCTGTCGAAGTCATCCAAAGCGGAGACACGCTCGTTACCTCGGGCTTCGTCGGAATCGGCACGCCAGACGCGCTTCTCGCTGCGCTTGAGCGACGCTTCCTGAGCACTGGCGCGCCGCGCGATCTTTGTTTGATGTTTGCCGCGGGGCAAGGCGACGGTAAGGATCGCGGCCTGAACCAGCTGGGGCACGAGGGATTGCTGAAGCGGGTCATAGGCGGGCATTGGGGGCTAGTCCCCAAAATCGGCGCCCTGGCGGTCGCCGGAAAGCTTGAAGCCTACAATTTGCCGCAGGGCGTCATCTCCCATCTTTATCGCGACATCGCCGCGGGCAAGCCCGGCGTCATCACCAAAGTTGGGCTGAGCACGTTCGTTGATCCGCGCCTTGACGGCGGCAAGATCAACTCGGCTACCACTGAGGACATCGTCGAGTTGATCCTAATCGATGGCGAAGAATGGCTCCGTTACAAGCCGCGCCCCATCAATGTCGCGTTCATTCGCGGCACCACCGCCGATCCTGCGGGCAACATCACCATGGAGCGAGAAGCGCTCACGCTCGATAACCTGGCTATGGCCATGGCGGCCAAGAACAGCCATGGGGTCGTCATCGCCCAAGTCGAGCGCGTCGCGGCTCGCGCCACGCTGCACCCGCGTCAAGTGCAGGTGCCAGGCGTACTGGTCGACTGCATCGTCGTCGCTGAGCCGGCGCATCATGTGCAGACCTATGGCACGCCCTACTCGCCTGCCTTCGCAGCCGAATTGCGCGCGCCGGCTGAAGCGGCGGCATCACGTCCTCTCGACGCGCGCAAGATCATCGCCCGCCGCTGCGCACTCGAATTGCCCGTCAACGGCGTCGTCAATCTTGGCATCGGCATGCCGGAAGGCGTGGCCGCGGTGGCGGCGGAAGAGCGGCTGCTGGAGCATATCACGCTCACCACCGAGCCGGGCGTGATCGGAGGCCAGCCGGCCGGCGGGCTTGATTTCGGCGCCGCGATTAATACCGACGCCATCATCCAACAGAACCAGCAATTCGATTTCTATGACGGCGGCGGGCTCGATCTCGCCTGCCTCGGCATGGCCGAAGCTGACCGCGCAGGCAACGTCAATGTGAGCCGCTTCAATGGCCGCCTGGCAGGCGCGGGCGGCTTCATCAATATCAGTCAGAACGCACGACGTCTCGTGTTCGCTGGGTTGTTTACCGCCGGCGGGCTCGATCTGCGCGTGAACGATGGCGCCCTTGAGATCGTTTCCGAGGGAAGCGCTCGCAAATTCCGCCCCAATGTCGAACAGATTACGTTTAGCGGTGAGCGCGCCGCCGCCCAGGGCCGGCACGTGCTCTATGTCACCGAGCGCTGCGTATTTCGCCTCGGCGAAGACGGCATTGAATTGGTCGAAATCGCGCCAGGCGTCGATCTCGATCGTGACGTCCTTCAGCGTATGGGGTTTGCGCCCATCATACAGGCTCCGCCGAAACTTATGGACGCTCGCATCTTTCGCGACGCGTTAATGGGGCTTCGGGATACGCTGCTTGAACGCAACTTGGAGGACCGGGTCGTATATGATGCACGCCGCAACCTGTTGTTCGTCAATCTGGAGGGCATGTCCGTGCGAAGCAGGAAAGACGTGGTGGCCTTGCACCGGGTGATCGAGGAACGCTGCAAGCTAATAGGGCGAAAGGTACGCGCGATAGTCAACTACGACGCCTTCCAGCTCGACGTGCAGGTCGAACCGTTCTATTCGGATTTCGTCGACGTCATCGAGCGGAAGTACTTCGAGAAGGTGTCCCGATACACGACGAGCGCGTTTATGCGGCTGAAACTAGGCGCCGTGCTCAAGCGCTCTGTCGCCCCGCATATCTTTGAATCGCAGATCGAAGCGCGTCGCTTTCTCGACAACAATAGCTAAATTGAAAGGAAAGCGTTCGCCAATGTCTACGACACTAAGGCCGGCGGCGTCAGTCTGACGCGAGATAGGACGCTTCTGCCGCCGATTTCGACGCCGGCAGCGGGCCCTGCCGGCCAGACCGTTCGGCGCTTCGCCCGAGGCTTCAAAGCGCATTCGCGGCTTTGGCGGATGCGGGTATTAACGGCGATGACGCCGTCACCTGCCCGCTGGCGCGTCCGCTTGCGCCGGAAGCCCCAGTCTATCGTGGCGGCGGCGGTGGAGCGACATCCCGCGTCGGGTCCCGCGCCGGCGCAGGCGAAGGCTGGTTCGGCCGGGATTGATCCGGCGCGGGATTGCGCTGTCCCTGCTGGGCCAAGACCCCGCCGAGGATTGCAGCCCCGACCCCAACGATCACTGCCTTCTGGTCCGAGCTGAGGCCCTCCCGCTGCGGCTGAACGCCGCAAGCTTTCCCAAACGGCGTGACCAAGCCGGGAGGGTCGGTGGGCGAGGGGTTCGACGCCAGCACCCGCTCACAGCGGCCGGCGACTTCAGCGTTGATGGTGGAGGTCTCAACCCCAAGCCCGCGCAGGAACGTCGCCTCCTGGCGGGTGGTGACCATGTCATCGGCAAAGCCCTTTCCCATCGGTTTGGGGCACCGGGCGGCAAGGCGCTGGGTGCACGCGTCGAGATTGATCCAGGGCAGACGCGGATCGGCACCGGGCGCCTGGACGGCTGGCGTTGGGACTGGGGTCACGGATGTCGACACAGGATCCTGCGACCGCCGCGCCGGCGATTGCGCCGGCGCCGGAGGCGGCCGCCTGGGCGGTGTGGCCTGAGGCAGTGCGGCCTCAGGCGGCGCAGGCTCAGCGGTTGACGGCGCGGCCTTGGCTTCGGGCGACGGCGCCGCCGCACCGCTCGGCGCGGCTTGGATCGGGGCGGCGTTCACCGGATTGGCGGCGATCTGCGTCGGGCCACTTGCCTGCGTCCCGCTGCTGTCGGCGCCGCCCCGGTCAAACCGGTCGATCCATCCTGGTCCAAAAATCACGCCCGCGGTCAGGACCAGCGTGACGGCGGTCGCCACAAGAAACCGCACCATTCGGCCCCCGCCAGCGCGGGGGCGATCGTGCGGGGGAATATACGCTGAACGGTCTGGCATGAAGGCGTCATCGGCCCCTACCCCGCCCGGTGCGGTGCGGGTCTGGCTATAGGCGTCGCCCGCCTGCATCGGCTCGGCCGCTGCGCCGCCCGCCATGGCGCGCGTCTGGCCGTGGGCTTCGCCCGCGGGCGGCGGCGCGACTACAAGCCTTTTCCTGCGCGCATCGACAAGCTGCTTCACCTGCTCCAGAAGCGCGAGCCATTGCGCGTCATCGTTTGCGCCTTTCCAACCGGTGAGGTCGGCGGATTGAACCATATTGTAAGGGATCGGCGGCGCACATCGTTGCAGGATAGCGGGAACAAGTTTTTTCTGGCCGTCAGCGAACGTCGTCTCCGCAAGCACCCATTTGCTTTTCACGCTGTCACGGGTCCAGCACGTCACAACGCACGCGCTTTGCTCCAAGAACTTGCGGATCGCCTGATCCCATTTGGCCCCGGGGCGGATCTCAGGATCCCACCATACCGAAAAGCCTTCCGCGGTCAGCGCCTGGGCCAGATAGCGCACACGCTGCCGGTCAGACCGGCTGTACGACAAGAACACGTCCGTCATGGACAAACCCTCCCGATGCATATTCCGACAGCTTCGGCACGCCATTCCGAAATGACTTCGAAATGCGCCAGCGGGCGTGCGGCGGGTATGCTTTGGCGGTGAAGTTTCTCCTGGTCAAGTTTGGCGCGTCGGGTTGTCAACGACACGCACAGATGTCCGTTTTTCGTAGCAAGGCAAATGTCCGGTTCAGGCTGCGGTCTGATCTGTTTCTTGGTTCGGCGGGTGAGACGGGCGTTTCTTCGTTCTCTAATCGCCAGCTCAATTGCAAGATCCAAAATCGCGCAGCGAACCAGCCCTTCCTTTTATTCGACCGCGCCGCGGGCTTCCTTCCGTCCCGACCGCATGGCAAGACCGGCGACGCGCGCAGCGGCGGTCAAGGTCGGCCGTCGCGCTGACCTTCGACCCAAGCGCCTTGCTTCCAGGCCGGCCTTGACGGGCGCGAGCACGACGCCAGGACGCGTTTGTCGGGCCTGTTAGCCTCCATCTGAAAATGCCGCATTGGCGGATTGTTTATCGCTGCCGGGTACATCGTTCTCTTCGCGGTCGAGCATAGCGCGCCGCATCATGGTCTTCGGAAGGTTTCAGCGCCGCAAGGTCCTGGACGTGTTCAAGGAGTTGTCACTGAAGAAACGGCGCGGTCGCCGAGCCCCGTCCCGGCAGGGACGACGATCCACCGCAAGCAGCAGTGGAAACAGTATGTGATGATTTCAGACGGCCAAGCCGCACCGGAACGGTTCGTTGGCTGCCCACATACGATGCAGAGTCGCGGACAGCTATCGCGCAACCGCCATTGTCGCTTTTTTCTTGCCGGCGCGTTCGGCGAGCGCTTGGCCCCATGCCTGCAAGTCGCTGGGTTTTGAAGCACGGCTCAACAAGACTTTGGCCGCCCCGTAGAGCAGGCTGCGCGCCATTCCGTCGCCGCAATTGGAGATGCCGCCCGCCACATTGACTTCGCCGGATTGGTAGCGTCTGGGCGTCATGCCGAAAAACGCCCCCACCGATGATGAACTTTTGAACCGCGTCAGCGTTGCGACCCCGGTCATAAAACCAAGCGCCACGATCGGCCCCCTCGGCGCGGTCATCAAGTCTTGGACGGTCTTGTCTTTGCGCGCGATCCGATTAGCTACGCGATCGCAAGCCAACAATTGCTCAATCGCGGCGGCCAGCGCTTTGAGCATTGGCCCCAAAATCAATTCAATGGTGGCGTGATCTTTTATAAGATCGGCAATGTTGGCGAGAAAGCCTCGCGGCAGGCCGTGGCCATTCAAAGAATCCTTCCGGTGACGGTTTTCATGGCTTGGGCGCGGTCTTCGCGGAAGTTGTCGCGGGCTTGGGGTATGGGGAGGCGGGTTTTTCTGAGCAGCGACCAGGCCAGATTGCGCAGTCCGGCGAGCGGGCGGGCGCCGGCGCGGACACGGCAGCTGTCCTCGCCCATGCTCACGTCGCGGACATGGTGCAGCCTGTTTTCGACGGCCCAATGTGCGCGATTGAGCGCCAACAGGCGTTGGGGATCAGCTTCTTTTGCCGACAGACTGGTGACCAAATAGGCGACTTCG
>JBEIHY010000136.1:0-7003 GCA_040381035.1 Hyphomonadaceae bacterium | reverse complement strand
GCTTGCCACAGACGCCGAGCAAATGTCAGAACCATAAGGAACACTAGAAAAATCCAAGCTCTAGTGTAGCTGATGCATCTAACGTTTGGTCGCGCGCTTTGGCTCAAACGGGTACCAAACGTTAGATGCGCTACACTAGAATCGCCGCGCGACGCCAATCGAGAGCGCCAGGTCCGGCGCGGCGCGGGTGAGGCCGAACACGGCGCCGACATCAAACTGGGTTTCCTTGCCGGCCATCAGCGTGACGCCGGCTTCTGCAAGATTGACCGGCTTTGCCCCGCCGGCGGCGGTCTGTTGTGTCGCGCCGCCCGCATAGAGCCCGAGCATGTCGTTGAACGCATAGCTCAGGTCAAAAGCGGCGCCGCCGGTGAAGGTGCGCCGGCCATTGTCGGCGCGGTCGGCGCTGGCAGCTGAGACCGTCACGGCCAATTGCGTTTTGGCGCCGACGCTGAAGGCGCCGGTGGCGATCACGCCGCCCTGCGCGCGAGCGGCGCCGAGATCATCGGCCGCGCTTGCCAGGGTGACGAACGGGATGAGGCCGAGCGCGACCTTGCCGTCGCCGGCCTCATACACAGTCTGGCGCAGCCGCAATGTCACATCGCCGCCGCCCTCGGCGGTGTCGCTGCCCTTGGTCTTGACCCGCTGCAATGGACGCCATTGCGCTTCGATTTCGGTCGACGGGCCGACGCCGTAGCGCAGATCGAGCGAAGCCGTCGACCATGCCTCAATGCCGGCATCGCGGCTGCGGCTAAAGCCAAGGACTTCGCTTTCAAACTGGAAGCGCCCGGCATCCACGCTCAAGGGGCTTTCCGTCAAGCCGGGCCGGCCGGCGGAGAAGTCGCGCGCCAATGCGACCGGCGCGCAGACGGTGAAAGCGAGGAGTGACAAGATCAAAGCGCGCAGGGACATAGCGGCAACATGCTCCAGTGCGAACATCACAGCGTCAATCTGCAAACCCTCTGCGGCGAAAGTCTGCGCCTCACAAAAGTGCAACGCCGTTGTGAGCCGGTTCACGCTGTGGCGCCCGTTGTATGGGCAGGTTGGGTGAGAAATGGAGCCTTTCATGTCACCGCACCGTTCCACCGCATTGGTGCTGCTTCTGGCGCTGTCGGGCGTCGCCGGCTGCGCACAGGCCGCCCCGCACGAGCGCGTCGTCGGTGAAGAACAGATCATCGTCAATCGCGCGCCGCCGCCGCTGCGCGGAAAGATCATCGTCGCCGCGCCGGGGCCGGTCGAGCGGTTTGTCTGGCAACCCGGCCATTGGCGCTGGGATGGGCGCGTCTATGATTGGGTCGCGGGGCGCTGGATTGAACGGCCGAGCGCGGCGCATGTGTGGGCGCCGGCCCATTGGGTCGAGCGGCCGTCGCTGCGCTGGCAATTCGTGCCGGGCCATTGGCGGCGGTGAGGGCCGTGAGGTGTATGCGGCCAACGGCCGTCTTGCACCTTGCTTCGGCGTTCCGTTTCCTGGCGCATGACGGGCTTTGCCCTGATGCGCCCTACTTCAAGCCCATCCGGATGGCGCCGTCGAGTCGCACATCCTCGCCGTTGAAATAGGTGTTGCGGATCATTTCCAGCGCGAGGGAGGCGTATTCTTCCGGATTGCCGAGGCGCTTGGGGAAGGGCACGGAGGCGCCGAGGGCGTCTTTGACGTTCTGGGGCGCGGCATTCATCAGCGGCGTGTTGAAGATGCCGGGCAGGATGGTGTTGATGCGGATCGCTTCACCGGACAGGTCGCGCGCGATCGGCAGCGTCATGCCGACAACGCCGCCTTTGGAAGCGGAATAGGCGGCCTGGCCCATCTGGCCATCCTCGGCCGCGACTGAGGCGGTGTTAACAATGGCGCCGCGGTCGCCGTCTGGGCCCGGCGGCAGGGTTAACATGCCAGCGGCGGACTTGGCGATGCAGCGGAAGGTGCCGATCAGATTGATCTGAACCACCAGCTCAAATTGGTTCATCGGGAAGTGTTTGATCTCGCCCGTATCGCGCGAGCGGCTGGCGGTCTTCACCGCATTGCCGGTGCCGGCACAGTTCACCAGAATGCGCTCCTGGCCATTGGCGGTGCGGGCTTTGGCAAAGCCGGCCTCGACGCTGGCGTCGTCAGTAACGTTCACATTGCAAAACACGGCGCCGGTCTCTGCGGCGGCGGCGTTGCCTTTGTCCTCGTTGAAGTCGAAGATGGCGACCTTCACGCCTTGGGCGCGCAGCGCCTTGACGGTGGCAAGGCCAAGGCCGGACGCGCCGCCGGTAACGACAGCGCTGACGGATGAATCAAGGATCATGGGCTTCCTCCTGGGTCTTGAGCGGCAGATAGCGGCCCAAGCGGGCCTTGCCCAGCCATGACGTAACGCAAATGGGCCGGCGGGCGCAGGGGCGCCGCAACGCCGATTGGCGCTTCGCTGGGCTGCAGCTCGGCCTGTAGTTGTATGCGTTTGCTGACTTTTACGATCTCATGTATAATTTCATAGGTGATCAATCGCTGATTAAACCGCATAGTGGTGTCAGGGAAAGTTGACGCCCGGAGGCGCCAAATGTTGAATCAAGCACATCAAGGGTCGCGCGAGATGTCGGAAACCGCATTTACCGACGGTTTGGCGGACAAGACGCTTTTGCTGCTCGATGATGATGTCGCTTTTCGCACCCGGCTCGGCCGCGCGCTGGCGGCGCGCGGCTTTGATGTGGCGTCCACCGCCGGGGTTGTGGAGGCGATCGACGCCGCCCGCGCCAAACCGCCGGCTTTTGCCGTGCTTGATCTACGGCTGGATGACGGCTCCGGCCTGTCGGTCGTTGAGGAACTGCATCGCGTGCGGCCCGACTGCAAGGTCGTCGTGCTGACCGGCTATGGCAATATCGCCACGGCGGTTGCGGCCGTGAAGGCTGGCGCGATTGATTATTTGTCGAAGCCCGCCGACGCTGACGATGTGGTCAAAGCGCTGCTCGCCTTGCCGGACCAGAAGCCGACGCCGCCGGAAAACCCGATGAGCGCGGACCGTGTGCGCTGGGAGCATATCCAGCGCGTCTATGAGCTGTGTGGCCACAATGTTTCCGAAACCGCGCGTCGCCTGAACATGCACCGCCGCACGCTGCAGCGCATCCTGGCCAAGCGCGCGCCGAAGTAACGCCGCTTCTATTCCTGGCGAGCCAAGCGGTCGATGGCGCGGCCTTGGCCGCGAAGCTGCCCTGATCGGCGTCAAAGATGGCGCCATGAACCGTCGATTCTTGATCGCCGCAGCTGCGGCTGTCTTGGCCGATCCCGCCGCCGCGCAAACCGTGCCCAGTTCGCGACGGTCGCGCGCAGCCGAAGCGCGCGTGGCCCCTCGTTTGCGTGCAGAGCTTGCGGCCGCGGCGCTGAGGCTCGGCGCGCCGGTGTTTCTGCGCATCACCAAGGCGCCGGCTGAGTTGGAGGTGTGGGTCGAATCTGCGCCAGGCGCGGCGTTTGGGAGATTCCGCACCTATCCGATCTGTGCGTTTTCGGGCGCGGCCGGGCCAAAATTGAACGAAGGCGACATGCAGGCGCCGGAGGGATTCTACGCCGTGGCGCCGGCGCAGATGAACCCTGCCTCGCAGTTTCATTTGTCCTTCAATCTGGGCTTTCCCAATGCCTATGACCGCGCCCATGGCCGCACCGGGTCGGCTTTGATGGTGCATGGGGCGTGCGTGTCGATCGGCTGTTATGCGATCACCGATCCGCTGATCGAAGAGATCTGGACGCTTATGGCGCAGGCCCTGCGCGATGGTCAGAAAGCCATTTCCGTTCATGCCTTTCCCTATCGCATGGCGCCGCCCGAGGTGCTGATGAAAGCTGGCGATCCGCCGCCCGGCTGGCGTGGCGATCTGACGCCGGAGCAGGCCGTGGCGATCGGCAATCGCGGCGGCTGGGCGGGTCAACTCGGCGCCGGTTGGGCGGCGTTTGAAGCGAGCAAGAAACCGCCGCGCATCCGCGTCGTCGGGGCGCGCTATCAAGCCGAGATCGTGCGCTGAAAACGCCGCGGCATTGCGCAAAATTAAGCCGTTGCAGCTTTGCCTTGGCGCAGCCGTTAATCCGCCAGAAAGACCCCTGACACAGCCTAGTCATACGGGTTCAATCAATCGACATCCGATTGCATCGACGGCCCGCCCTGGAGGTCGCCAATGCGTAACATGCTCGCGTCCGCAATCGCTGGTCTTGCTGTCGCATTTGGCGCGCTGACTGCGCAGGCTGCGGACATGCCGCGCGACTCCTTGAGCGCGGCTGATCGCGCGATCAATGCCTGCGCGGAGGGCTACACCAATTTCGGCATTCGCGCGTCTGTCTTTGCGGTCGGCGATGTGGCGTGCGTTTATGGCGAAATCAACCGCGACATGGCGGCGAGCTTCAAGGGCGTCGACATGGGCGCGATCGAAACCGTTGTGGTGCAATCGCCCGGCGGCTCGGTCGCCAGTGCGCTTGATATGGCCGAGCATATGGGCCTGTTTCAAAAGACCTTGGTGGTCGACGGCCTGTGCGCCAGTTCGTGCGCCAATTATCTGTTTCTGGCGGCCCGCTACAAGATCGTTCCCGATGGCGCGATGCTTGGTTGGCACGGCGCGCCGCCGCGCCCGGAAGGCTGGATCGCCCCGGTCGGTATGACGTCGACGGCGGCGCAATTCATGGGCGACACGATCATTCGCTCGGCTGATTTTTTCCGCCGCATCGGGGTTGCTGATCGCGTTGCGCGCGAGACGTCTGAAGGTTACGAAATCGACCGCCCGGCGCCGGACCAGTTCTGGTCGCACTCGTATTTCGATCTCGTCTCGCGCTACGGCGTCACAGGCATCCTGTATATGCGCTAAGGCGCTATGCTGGCGCGCGCAGAAATTCGCTGAACCCCGGCTGCACGCCAAGCGTTGTTGCGATCCACGCCGCGACTTGGATCAAGCGGAACAGTTCAGCGCGACCTTCCTCATGGTTGGCCATTTGCGTCTGGTCTTGCGGGCTGCGGGTGATCCCGGTCAGGGCGCGCACTTGGTCAAGATGGGCGTCAAGCTGATCCAGCCCGTCGCCGAGCAGCACGGCGTCCGCCAAAGCGAAGGTGTCAAAGGATTGCGCGGGCGCCAAGCCGGCTTCGCCCTGCCAGATAGCGCTGACCATCGCATCAAGTTGCTCAAGCCCGCCGGCGCGGTAGGCGGTTTGCAAAGCGTCGTCGATGAAGCGGTTGAGCCGCTCCAGCGCCTGTTCGTCCTGCAGCGCGCCTTGGCTGCGCAGATAATCTTTCACAGTCCCATCGCGGCCATAGTGGCCGAGATAGCCGTCCACCGGCTCGGCCTCGGCATAACGGACCTCACGCTCGGTCGTGACATGGCGCCCGATGGGGACATAGCGGCACACCGCCGGGCGATGGGCATGGACGGTGCAGCCAATGGCGGGGGTGTAAAAGGTGCACCAGCCGTCGGCGTCAGCGCGCAGAACCGGCCGCGAAGGATCGACATGGCGCGCCAGCAGCCGCGCCGCCGAAACTCCTTGGCCCTGCGCCAGGCGGGCGATGTCGAACGGGTTCACTAACACCTCACGCGAGCGGCAACAGCCGCCGCAGCGCCCGCACATATAGGACCAAGGCGTTTCGGCGGTGTGCAAGGCCCCGGGTTGGGGGCTGGCGGAAGCGTCTGTCATGACTTGATTTTATCATGCGCCGCCGCTGCCCTTGCAAGCTGGCGCGCACGCGCACGCACGCCAAAGGTTGCCTTGCGGCAATATGAAGGCTACCAATCCTTTCCATATCGGGGTCATTTCAAAAGGGGAGAGCCATGAAGGCGCTCGGCCAGATTTTGCTGCTTTTGGTTATTCTAGTCGCCGTGGCGTTCGGCGCCGGTTATTTCCTGCTGCCCAAGGAAGCCACGATCACAAAGTCCGCGGACCTGAAGCGTCCGGCGGCATCGATCTATACCTATCTGGCCTCGATGCCCAAGGACACCGCCTTTGGCGAAGCCAAGGCGACGGTGACGGAAACCCAGCCGCCCAAAATGGTTGGCTTGTCTCTCGCCCAAGCGGACGGCTCGGCGCCGCTGAAGGCTACGTTCGAAATCGCGCCCACTGCAGACGGCGCCAAGCTGACATTGGTCAGCAAGCGCCCGCTCGGGGCCAATCCGATTGCGCGCCTGCAAGGTCTGATGGGCGGCGGCGCCGCCGGGGCCCAATTGGAAGCGGGCCTGAAGAGCGTCGTGGACGGCGCCAATGCGTTGCCGGCAGCCGATTTTAGCACGCTGAAGTTTGAAGTCGTTGACCTTTCGGCGCGGCCCTATCTCTATGTCGACGCCACCACACCGAGCGACCCGACTTCGATCAAGAACGGTCTGATGCAAGCGATGACGATCGTCCGCGCCGCCTTGACCGCCAATGGTCTGAAGGAAGAAGGCAAGCCGATCGCGATCGAAACTCTGTGGGACGAAAAGTCGAAGACCTACGGTTTCCAGGCTGGCCAGCCCTTTACCGGCCCGCGGCCGTCTTTCCTGGTCGGCGTCAAGCAGGGCACGACGCCGGCGGGCACGGCGGTAAAGGTGCTGTATAAGGGGCCGGAAGAGAGCGTTATCCCGGTTTATGACCAGGTCGAGGCGCTGATAGCCGCCGCGCGTCTGGAGAAGGCCGGTTTCACCTTTGAGGCCTATCTCGACGATCCGGCCGCCCCGCAAGGCTCGGTGGAGCGTCAGATTTTCCATATGGTCAAAGGCGATCTGACGCTGCTGCGGGCGTTGCAATCGCCGGGCGCGGCCACGCCGCCGCCGGTGGTGATGCCGCCAGCACTCGCCCCGGCTGCAACCGATCTGGCCCCGCCAGCCGTGGCCCCGGTCGCGCCTGCGCCCGCCAAGCCGAACTGATCGGCTCGATCTATCACCCAAGCCCCCTGCGCTTGCTAGTGTAGCGCATCTAACGTTTGGTACCCGTTTGAGCCAAAGCGCGCGACCAAACGTTAGATGCATCAGCTACACTAGAGCTTGGATTTTTCTAGTGTTCCTTATGGTTCTGACATTTGCTCGGCGTCTGTGGCAAGCG
>JBEIHY010000135.1:0-7248 GCA_040381035.1 Hyphomonadaceae bacterium | reverse complement strand
TCTTGGCGTGACCGTCGACATTCCCGATCATGAGGTCGAACAATAGCGACCGGGCGAAGATTTCGCGCGCGGCGACGGGATCGAGCGTTTGGTCTAGCACGCGCTTGATGGCCGCCGCATCGAAGCGGTGTTCTGTCTTGGCGTTGCGCTCATACTTGAGTGCGGCGGGCAGGCCCAGCGCTTGCGCGAAATCTTCCTGATGCAGCCGGCCGATTTTTCCCTCGTTTGTCAGCCCTCGGTCGAAGCGAGTGATGAGCAGCACTTCGATCACGCCAACGCGGAGCGTACGCGCCTGCGCCGTGTCAAAGCCTAGACCCGCTGACATGTCCAACGCAGCGGCTTCAAGAGCGGCATCGCCAAGGTGGTGCTGATCCGGTGCCTTGATGATGTGGGTGGTTGGGGCGCCCGAGCCGCGCTTGGGCTCGCCAAAGCGGCCGTCGGGCAAATGCGTCAATGCAATCTTGCTTTGCACGCCTGAGAGCGGGGAGGGATCGTGCACACCTTCTGGCAGCGGCGCCCGCTCGTGCAAGGCGCGTACAATGGCTTCCATTTGCTCGTCTGAGAGGGGCTCGTAGTCGCGCTCAAGGTCGCCCGGAACCTTGGAGGGCGCAGCACCTTGCGGCACGACGGAGAGCGCGCCTGGGCAATCGCGGCCCAGATGCGCAAGCAAGCCTGCAACGTCGTCGCGCGCCAGGCCTTCGCGCGCCATCACTTGCCGTAGCACGCCATCGCGCTCTTGCAGGAGATTGTCGAAGAAGGCGCGCGTCGGCCCATCTGCGTAGGGTTCGTCAGTCAGCGGCAGTGAGAGCGAGAGTGCAAGCGCGGCGGGGTTCGCGGCATGCTCTGGCGTGTAAGCGAACGCGAGCGCCCCCTTATCGTCGCGCACCAGCACGCCGATCGGTTCAGAAAAACTGTCAAGCCGCACATCGAGCAAGAGTTCGCTCATGGTTCGCCTCGCGCGGTGAGGCTGACGCCGGCGGCGGCGGCGACTTGCAACACCTTGTCGAACTCGAGCGAGCTCTTGCCGTTTTCAAGTTCGGATACGAATCGGCGGCCAACGCCAGCAAGGTCCGCCAATTTCAGCTGTGAGAGACCGCGCTCTTCACGCGCGCGCCTGATCACCGCCCCCAGCATCTGCGCTGACGCGACTGGAATGACGTCAATGTCCGATCCACGCGCGGGGCGCACAACCGTGTCTTGCGCAAAGGATCCTTGCGGCGGCGTTTGCGGCGCGACATCGACATCGGCGTTCTCGCGCATGAGGTTCGCCAACATCGAGCGCTTCTTCAGGTCTGACAGTTTCACGGCCGGTTGCAGCGCCTCGCCGGGGTCGCGGAGCGCGTCGAGTGCTGTCAGCCCCTCAGCGCTCAGCAGGCTCTCGTAGAAGGTTTTGCTTTTTGTGTCGGGCCGCCCCTTAGGAGGGTGGTCCGCGGCCTCGCGCGCCGCAGCGAGCGGGGGACGGTTGGGCGGCCGCGCTTCGCCGCGCCGGGCGGCGGCGCGGGCCAGCTCGATGGCGGAGCGGCCTGTGGCGGGTGATGAGGTTGTCATGGTCATTTGCTCCCGTTCGGGAACATAAGCGAGAGGCGTGAAGGCTTCAAGGATTATGTTGATCCCGCTCGGGTGCAATCATGGCAGCCATTTACCGCTTCTCAATCTAGTTTGGCCTATGAACTGTCATGTATCGCGCGACACAAGGCCTTGTATCCTCAGATGCAGAGCCTAAATCGGTTCCATGACCAACGCCCCAGACCACCCAGGTGCCTACCTTCGAGCCGGAGTTCTGCCCAAAGGCATGAGCGTCGGCGAAGCGGCGAAGATTCTCGATATCGGCCGCCAAGCTCTCTCGACGCTTCTGAACGGCAACGCGGCGCTGTCGGCGGACATGGCGGCCCGGATCGAACGCGCGTTCGGGGCGTCGGCGCAAAAACTGCTCGACATGCAGGCCGCCTTCGACGCCTACGAGGCCAAAGCGCGCGGCGCGGCTGCCAGGGCGCGTACCTATGTGCCGACGTTTCTGGCGCTGAAGGCCCGCGACATCACCGCTTGGTCCGAAACCATTCTGGCGCGCCAGCGACTTGCGGTCTTCCTGCGCACGCTGGCGCACTCGACCGGTATCGGTCTCACCAAAGTAGACTTTCCCGGCAATGACGACGCCGAACGCCCCGGTTGGGACGGTTACGTCGAGGCCGGGCAAGCCACGCCATGGATCCCTGCAGGGCGCTCTGGTTGGGAGTTCGGCGTAAATCGCGATCCGAAAGAGAAGGCCGACGGCGACTACGCAAAGAGCCTGAAGCAGCATTCGCCGGAAAAGCGCGCCGAGATCACCTTTGTGTTCGTAACGCCGCGGCCGTGGCCGGGCAAAGCTGCATGGATCAAGGAGCGGCGCGGCGAGAAGCAATGGAAAGACGTCGTCGCGTTTGACGCAAGTGACCTCGAACAATGGCTCGAACAATCCATCCCCGGCCAAGCTTGGCTCGCCAACGAAACCGACGCGCCTTCCAACGGCGTGCTCTCGCTCGATGGCGCCTGGGCCCGCTGGGCCGGCGATTGTGAACCGCCGTTGGCGCTCAGTCTGTTTGATGAAGCGGCGCGCGCTGCGCATGCGGCGGTTAAAGCGAAATTGGAGCAAGGCTCCGGCACCCCGCTGGTCATCACGGCCGATTCCGCCGGTGAGGCGCTCGCGTTTCTCAACCGTCTGTTTGCGAGCGACGATGAGGATTTTGCCATGTTTCGCGACCGCCTCGCGGTCTTTACCGAGCCTGGTGTGCTCTCGCGCCTTGCCTCGAAAGTCGCCAACTTCATTCCCGTGGTGGCGAGCCCGGAGGTGGAGAAGGAGCTGGCGCCGTTCCGCAAAGAGCTCCGCTCCATCATCGTCTATCCGCGCAACCTGACCAGCGCCGACGCCCACACTGTGCTCGAACCCCTAAGCCACGACGCCTTCGAGAAGGCGCTTGGAGACATGACGCTGGGCCGCGATCGCATCCGGCAGCTCGCGCGCGAATCGGCGCGATCGCCGACTGTGTTGCGCCGGCGCTTGTCGACACTGCACGCAGTGCGCACGCCCGCTTGGGCTGACGATGCCGATCTGGCCGCGCTCGTTATTCCGATGATGCTTGCGGGCTCCTGGAAAGCCAACAACGAAGCAGACCGCGTCCATCTTTCGAAGCTTTCGGGCGACATCGACTACGAAGAGATCGAAGCGCGGCTTGCGCGTCTCTTGCAGCTCGAAGATGCGCCTGTTTGGTCGATTGGCTCGTTCCGCGGCGTGGTGTCTAAGACCGACGCCCTCTTTGCGATCGCGCCCTACATCACGCCGGCGCATCTTGAGCGCTTCTTCAGCGTAGCCAAGGACGTGCTCGCCGAAGACGATCCGGCGCTCGACCTGCCGGAAGACGAACGCTGGTTAGCTGGCATGAAGGGCAAGACACGCCAAATCTCCGGCGCACTGCGCGAAGGCTTGGGCGAAACCTTGGTGCTCTTGTCAGTGCACGGCGACTTCCAACTTCGCCCCCGCTTAGGCGTCGATGTTGAGGGTAGGGTGCGCCGCTTCGTGCGCGACATGCTGACCCCGCTGACGCCGCGCGGCCTCGCGGCGCAGGGCGATGATCTGACGACTTACGCCGAAGCCGCGCCGGACGAATTCACTGACATTCTGGAAGCCGATCTCGCCTCCGACGATCCGGTCGTGATGTCGCTCTTGAAGCCCGCCTCGACGGGCTTGTTTGGCGGCGGTTGTCCGCGATCTGGTTTGCTTTGGGCGCTTGAAGGACTTGCGTGGTCGCCAGAACAATTGCCGCGCGTGGCGCTCATTCTGGCGCGCCTCAGCGAGGTTTCGATCGACGACAATTGGGCCAACAAGCCCGAAGGATCGTTGAGCGCGATCTTTCGCTCCCGGATGCCGCAGACGGCGGCGACCCTTGAGCAGCGCATGAACACGCTCGATCTGCTCGCCAAACGCTTTCCCAAAATTGCTTGGAGGGTTTGCGTCGAACAATTCGACGGCAAGTCGACCATTGGTCATTACAGTCACAAGCCTCGCTGGCGCCCCGACGGGCACGGCAAGGGCGAGCCCGTTACCCGTGGAGAGATGAACAAGTTCGCGATGCATGCGCTGGAACTTGCGCTTAATTGGCGGGAGCACGATTGCGCTCAGCTCGGCGATCTCGTGTGCGCCGTCAATGAACTGCCCAACCGACATCAAGCGCAAATCTGGCTCTTGGTGGAAACCTGGACCGAGACGGCGTCGCAGGAGGACCGCGCTTGGCTCCGTGAACAGGTCCGCGTCAGCGCCTTCTCACGCCGGCGCCGCAAGAGCGTGTCGGCTGCGACCGCTGCGGCGGCGCGGCGTGCTTACGATGCTCTGGCGCCCACCGACGTCATATTGAAGCACGAATGGCTGTTCCGGAAGCATTGGGTCGAAGAAAGCGTCGGCGAACTCGAAGACCTGGACATCGACAAGATCGACTTCAAGAAGCGCGAGGAGCGTATTGCCGCGCAGCGCTTGGCCGCCCTCGAAGAGGTGTTCGCGACGCGCGGCATCGAGGGTGTGATAGACCTCTCCGAACATGGCGACGCCGCGCACCTGATCGGCTGGTTTCTGCCGAGGCTCATTGCGGACGCAGATGCGTTCGCCGAAGCGATCGCCGCGATCATGGCGCGCAATTCGTTCGCCGATACGCCGCGCTTGCGGGCGCTGGCGGCGGGGGCGCTGGGCGCGCTTGAAGGTGAACGCCAGGCCCATGTGTTGCGCGCGGTGGCCGAACGCTTGCCCGATGCGGCGATCGCAAATGCACTTACGCTCTTCCCATTCCGGCAAATCACCTGGGACTTGCTGGAAACAAAGATCGATGACGTGCAGCAGGTCTATTGGGAGAACGTCAATCCCAATTGGGCGAAGCAGACGCCCGCGGAGTTCGGCTATGCCGTGGCGCACCTGGTGGCCGCGGGCCGCCCGCGCGCGGCGTTTCAGCTCATTCACATGGATATCGCTGAAGCGTTGCAGCCGCGTCAGCTCTTCGAACTGATGCGAGCGGTGGCGCGCTCGCGCGAAACGGTGCGCGCCTATCAGCTTGAGCGCTACTACATCACGCAGGCGTTCTCGGTGCTGCGCAAGAGCGGCGAATTGAGCGAAGACGAATTGGCGAGCCTTGAATTTCTCTACCTCGAAGCGCTCGAACCGGACGTCGACGACGAAGAGGAAGGCGCCAAGAGCAAGATCCCAAACCTAGAGCGCCACATCGAAAAGAACCCGGACGTGTTCGTGCAGGCCGTGGCGTTTGCGTTCAAGCGCAGCGACGGCGGCGAAGACCCGCCCGAATTGCGTCCCGCCAATAACGAGGATCTCGAGCATCGTGCGCGCAGCGCCTACACTTTGCTGCAAGCGCTACGGCGTATTCCTGGCCGCGATCGATTGGGAAAGCTCGACGCCAAGGAGATTGAAGCGTGGGTGCGCAAAGTGCGCGCGAGCTTGAAGGAATTGGCACGCGTTGATATCGGCGATCAATGCATCGGCCAGCTCTTTGCCAAGGCGCCCAAGGGCGACGATGGCATCTGGCCGTTGCTGCCGCTGCGCGACGCGCTTGAGAACGTCGCCAACGAAGAGATGGCGCGGGGCATCACCACCGGCCTCTACAATCTTCGCGGCGTCGTCACGCGTGGTGAAGGCGGCGATCAGGAGCGCGAAATCGCCGCCAAGTACGAACGCTGGGAGCGGGCGATGGAGTACACCCATCCACGCGTCGCACGAATGATGCGCCAGATGGCTGACAATTACCGGCGCGAAGCAGACTGGCACGACACCGAAGCGGATGTTCGCAAGCGCCTGCGTTACTGAGGCCGTCGCCGCCGTCCTTCGGCTGGGCTCTCTCTCTCTGGCGCGCGATTGTCGTAGGATCGAAGCCATCACGGAGTAGCGCGATAGACGCGAACCTCTGTTTTGCGGCTTCCGACCTATAATGTCAGTTTTGGGAGTGTGTCACGAACGTGCCAACGCAAGGAGGTGCGATGCTGTACGAGAGATGAGGGCAGGCCCCTCGAAGCCGGCGGTCAGGCGCAGGCATGAAGGCGACCGGTAGCCAACGGCTGATGGAATTCCACCAGCCATTTCTCACCGACGTTTCGCATCGGTTCCCGCGCGCCGACATCCTTCTTGGGAAGCCGTTCCCCATTGCGGCGGCTGCGCGCTTCTACGATGGCGGGAAGAGTGGGCGGTCCGGGGCAAAGGTTCATTGGCTTGTCGACTCGGCGGATCGATTGCGCCAGTATGCTGAGTTCGCCGCGCAAACAGATCGCCGGATGAGCATTGCGCTCGAGATCGATGTTGGCTTCCACCGCGGCGGATTCGCCACCCCGCAAGAAGCTGCATTGGCCTTGACGGCAATCAAAGCTGATCCGCGGCTCACGTTCGCGGGGTTCATGGGGTATGACGTCCATATCAGCATTTTCGCCCAGACCCTCGGTCCAATGGAGGCGTCACGCGATCGCACGCGCGCGGCCTACGAGGGATTTCTTTCCGCCGCACGCAGCGTCGATCCGGCGTTCGCCGACCCTGCAAAGCTGATCGTCAACACTGGGGGAAGCACGACCTATCCGCTGTATCGCGCAGGAAGAGCCGTTACGCCGTGCAACGATTTGGCGCTGGGGTCGGGCCTTTTGAAGCCAACCTTCTGCGACCGCACACTGCCCAATCACATCCCTGCGGTATTCATCGCCACTCCGGTCCTTAAGGTTCTTGATGGCGTCCGAGTGCCCGGCCTTGAGACTGATCCGCGTGGTGGGGCGAACGATGCGCTCGAGCGGACAAAAACCGTCTTTTGTATGGTGGAAAATGGATGGCTGATGCGGTTTGGCCCACGCCGCTGTCGCCGCATCCAGTCTATGGGCGCTCGAGCAACCAGGACATGTTCACTGCGCCATCGAATGTCGCGATCGCGGTTGATGATCTGGCGTTCTTCCGGCCGACCCAGACCGAAGGGGTTCTTTTGCAGTTTGGCGAGATCGCCGTTTTTAGCGATGGACGCATCGTCGACAGCTGGCAGTTGTTGAACCAAGTCTAGGAGCCCGTCCACGATTTGAGCATCGAGCTGGACGTGAATCGGCTGCTCTGACTCACTCGTTGCATGAGCAAGACCTATCGTTCGTGGGATGTGGATCAAGTCTTTCTGTTGCCGCCGTCGGTACAGGATTTCGTCCCGTCCGAGCATCCGTGCCATTTTGTCCGCGACCTGGTTCGCGACAGCCTGGACCTGT
>JBEIHY010000134.1:0-7331 GCA_040381035.1 Hyphomonadaceae bacterium | reverse complement strand
TTGCGCTTTTCAACTCTGGAAAAGCCGAACAAATCGGAGGTACATTCTGTTTGCATCGGGGTGGCCTTTCGCTCTGCGCTTTGACTTTGTCGCAAAACGAAATTCTCAGAGTTCGCGCCCCGATGCACCTCCTACCTTTGAGATTTCCGGGCTAACCCCGCCCCGCAAGGGGGGCGGGGAAAAACGCGCCTCCTCTCGCTTGCGGGGAGGACGCCGGGAGGTGGGTGGGCGGCGCGCGAGGCGCGTTATCCCTTATGGGCTCCGGTTCCGTTGCCAGCCCGTCATCCTGTGTTCGCCGCAGGCGAAGGACATGATCCAGGCTTGCGACACTTGGCGTTTCCCAAAAGCCTGAATCAAGGGCTCGGCCTCTGGGCGCCCCGGGATGACGGCGGGGCTGAAAAAAGCCTGGAGCGTAAACTCGCAGCGCTGCGCGCCGCGCTCCTCAACCCCATGCCCTATGTCGGCCGGCTGGCGCGAAAACTCCGCTGCGATGCGATCGTACTGAAACCCACCATCCCGCGCTCCATCGCCAAAACCTCAGAGCGCGACTTCTGGGAAGAACGCATCGCCGCAGCCGAAGAAGCGCGCTGCCGCTCGGCGAATACTGGCGCAGGCGTCGCGTCTCCTCATGAACTGCGCGCCTGCGAAAACGAAAACCGCCGCCAACCGCGCCCATCGGCGCCGCCCCATGCCCGCAGAATGATAAGCGCCAATCTGCCGGGGCGTTAGGCCGCTTTACCGCGGGCTTCGGTCAAGAACGCCTGATAGGACGCCGCCAAGCCGGCCGCCAGATCAATCGCCGGCGCCCAGCCCATCGCTTTGATACGCGACACATCCAAGAGCTTGCGCGGTGTGCCGTCGGGTTTGGACAGATCGTGCGTCAACGCGCCACGGAAGCCCACCGCCTTCATCACAAGCTGCGCCAGCTCAGTGATCGTGACGTCCTCTCCGGAGCCGACATTGACATGGCCCGCGCCCGACCAATGTTCGAGCAGGAATGTCAGGCCCGCGGCGCAATCATCGACATGCAGGAATTCGCGCCGCGGCGATCCGCTGCCCCAGATCTCGATATGATCGCGGCCTTCGATTTTAGCTACATGCGCCTTGTGGATCAGCGCCGGCACGACGTGGCTGGAGGTCAGGCTCCAATTGTCGCCGGGGCCGTAGAGATTGCACGGCATGGCGCTGATGAAATCGCGGTCATATTGCTTGCGATAGGCGTCGGCGAGTTTGATGCCGGCGATCTTGGCGATCGCATAGGGTTCGTTTGTCGGCTCCAGCGCGCTGGTCAATAGGGCGTCTTCTGAAATCGGCTGGGGCGCGAATTTTGGATAAATGCAAGATGAGCCGAGGAACAAAAGTTTTTCCACATCCGCGGCGTGGGCGGCGGCAAAGACGCTGTTTTGGATGTTCAGGTTCTCGAGCAGAAAATCGACTGGAAAGGCATCATTGGCGAGAATGCCGCCGACTTTCGCCGCCGCCAGCACGACGGCGGCCGGGCGGGTATCGGCCAGGAATTGGCGTGTGGCGTCGGCATGGCGCAGATCGACGCGCTCGCGCGGGGCAGTGACCACTTCGGCGCCGCGCGAATTCAGCTGGCGCACCAAGGCGGCGCCGACCATGCCGCGATGGCCAGCAACGAAAACGCGTTTGCCGCGCAGAGAAAAAACCGGGTTCATCGGGCGTGACCTGCGTTGGCGGTGGGCGTTCGACCAGATGGCGATGGGCGGGCGCCGACGCAAGCGCTGCAAAGCGCGTCTGCATCGGGCTGGATGGGGCGACGCTTTGCGCCGTGGACTTTGGCGCGCTTCTCCCGCAGAAGCCGGGCTGGGTCGGCGGTGTGCCGGCTGACAAGGCGTGTGTCCGCTTTGCGGTGCATGGTCTGATCCTGACGAGGGCGTGATCTAGTCGGTTCGCGACCGGCTGACAATTCAGCGCACCTCAAGCGGGTAAGGCGGCGGGCAAAGCGGGGCGCAAGGGCCAGCGCGGTTGATGATTTGGGGAGTAGCCGATTGGTTAGCGAAAGTGTCGCGCCGCCGGCGCCGAATGGGGCGGTGACGTGGGAGCGGGTGCTCAGTGTGCAACACTGGACGGACCGGCTGTTTTCCTTCCGCTTGACGCGCCCGGCCGGCTTTCGCTTCCGGGCCGGCGAGTTCGTGATGATCGGTCTGTTGGCCGAAGGCAAGCCCTTGCTGCGCGCCTATTCGGTGGCGAGCCCAACCTGGGACGAGAGCTTGGAATTCTATTCGATCAAAGTGCCCGATGGCCCGTTAACCTCGCGGCTGCAAGCGATCCAGACCGGAGATTATGTTCTCATGGGCAAGAAGCCAACCGGCACGCTGGTGCTCGATGCGCTGACCCAGGGCGAGCGTTTGTATTTCTTCTGCACCGGCACCGGCATGGCGCCATTTGCCAGCCTCATTCGCGAGCCGGACACTTATGAGCGGTTCCAGCATGTCTATCTGGTTCACACCTGCCGCTTCAAAAACGAATTGGCTTATGGCGAAGCGCTGGTGGCGGCGACGAAAGCCGATCCTCTGGTGGGGGAGATGGCGTCCAACCAGCTCACCCATGTCACGACGCTGACGCGCGATTCCGGCGCCCGCCAGGGCCGGCTAACGACGCTGATGGAAACCGGCGCGCTGTTTCATGATCTCGGCGTGCAACCGCTCGGCCCCGCGCGTGACCGGGTGATGATCTGCGGCTCGCGCGCCATGCTGCTTGACACCAAGCGGCTGTGTGAAGCCGCCGGCCTGCGCGAAGGCTCGCTCAACACTCCGGGGGAGTTTGTGGTCGAACGCGCGTTTGTGGACTGAAGCCGGCCAAGGCCGAAATCGTCCGCGTTCGGACAATTTCGGCGCAGAGGCGCTGCTTGAAATCGCAACGTCCCCGACTTACTTCAACTGCACCTTTTCGAGCTCCGTCAGGCAGTCGGTTTTTGCCCGCTTCAGGGCCGGGTCTGTCACCGCAGTGACGGCTTTGACGGCGGCGTCCTTAGCGGCTTTCAGCTGTTCCGGCGTCGGCTCGATCAGGCCAATGGTGCAAACATCGCCGGCCGGGCGGGTCGCGTCGATCAGTTTCAGAACGCCGGGCGCATTGGCCGCCAGGGCGGTTTGAATCGCCAGCTTCAGGCCCTCGGCCGTGCCGGCGTCAACGCCCGGGGTCAAAGCTGGAACAAGCGCCAGCCAGTCTTCGGCGCCGCTCGCCACCCCGGTTTCGACCTGGCCCCATAGTCCGCCGGTCTCTGCCGGGCCGATCGTGGCAAGGCCAGGCGCCACGGCAGCAGCGCCGTGTTGCGCGATCAGCGCCTGGACGGTCTCGGGCGTCAGGATCGCGTCGCTCGCCAGGCCCAGCGCCTTGGCGGCGGCTTGTTCCGGTGTGACGGCCGGCAGGGCTGACGCGGGCGGTTCGGGCGGTTTCGGCGCAGCCATGTTGCAACCGGCCAGAACGACGACGAGGCTAACGAAGGGGATTTGTCGCATAGGCACTCCTTGACTGCACAGGCCTCTATCGCGCGACCGCGGGAAAGACACATGATAAGAAATTTAAGCGGAAGTGAAAAAGCACGTCGCTGCCGCCGGGCATGGCGCTTCCAGTCAGTCGGGCTGATAGATTGCGGCGCGTGCGTCGACTTGGCTTCATTGGCGCAGTTCCGCTAACAAAGGCCATGGCCCAAGATCGTCTTCCCCCGCTGCTGGCGCTGCGCGTGTTTGAGGCCGCCGCCCGCCATCTCAGCTTCACCAAGGCGGCGGAGGAGCTGTTCGTCACGCCCGGCGCGGTCAGCCAGCAGATCCGACTGCTGGAGGAGCATCTTGGCGTGGAGGTGTTTGTGCGCAATGGCCGCCGCGTGGCGCTGTCGGACGCCGGCCGGGCGGGCGTGGCGCAATTGCGCGCCGGATTTGAGGGCCTGCACGAAGCGGTGCGCGCCATGCGCCAATCTGTGCGGCGCGGCCGGGTGATGGTGTCGGTGGCGCCAAGCTTTGCCGCCAAGTGGTTGATGCCGCGGCTGTTTCGCTTCAGCGAAAGCCATCCCGACATTGACGTCTGGGTGTCGGCCGATCCCGCGCCGGTGGACTTCGCCATTGCCGATGTTGATCTGGCGATCCGCTTCGGGCCCGGCGGTTATGCCGGCCTACATGAGGAGCGCCTGATGGGCGAGGGGTTAGCCTTGGTCGCTGCGCCCGCCTTGATGGAGGCCGCCCCCGTGCTCAGTCCCGCGGATGTCGCCCACCATACGCTGTTGCATGACCTTTCCGTTGAGCGCGATCCCGCCGCGCCTGATTGGGCGATGTGGCTGCGCGCGCATAATGTCATCGGCGTCGACGCCAATCGCGGCCCGCGCTTCAGCCAAGCGAGCCTTGTGCTGGAGGCTGCGATCGCCGGGCGAGGACTGGCGCTCGCCCGCCAGGCGATTGCGGCGGGCGATCTGGCGGCGGGGCGTCTGGTTGCGCCGCTGGGCCTGGAGGCGGAGGGGCGGATGAGCTTTGCCTATCACCTGGTCTGGCCGGACGGGCGCGCTTTGACGCCTGCGCAGGCGGCTTTCGCAGCCTGGTTGCGCGCCGAGGCCGCCAGCGGCGATGATGGCCCCGGCGGTGAGATCAAGCCGCCGGTCTTTGCCGGGCAAGCCATATGAACCGCCTGTTTGCCGATTTGCCGACGACAATTTTTGATCTGATGAGCGGGCTTGCGCGTGAGCTTGGCGCGGTCAATCTCGGCCAGGGCTTTCCCGAAGCCGATGGGCCAATGGCGGTGCGCGAAGCTGCAGCGCGGGCGATCCTGGACGGCCCCAACCAGTATCCGCCGATGCGCGGAACCTTGCAGCTGCGCGAAGCGGTGGCGGCGCATTACGCCCATTGGCAAGGCGTGACGATCGATCCGGCGCGCGAAATTGTGGTCACATCCGGCGCCACTGAAGCGCTCGCCGCCGCGCTGCTGGCCGCGCTCAATCCCGGCGATGAAGTCGTGCTGTTTCAGCCGATGTATGACAGCTATCTGCCGATGCTGCGCCGCGCCGGCGCGGATGCGCGCATCGTCAGTCTGCAAGCGCCTGATTGGCGCCCAAGCCGCGCCGATCTGGCGGGCGCCTTCACGGCGCGCACGCGCGCGGTGGTGATCAATACCCCCCTCAATCCGACGGCATCTTTATTCGACGCAGACAGTCTGGCGCTGATCGCGGAGTTTTGCATTGCGCACAACGCCGTGTGCATCAGCGATGAAGTGTGGGAGCATGTCGTGTTTGACGGCGCGCGTCACGCTACGATTTTGAACGCGCCGGGCATGCGCGACCGTGCAATCAAGATCGGCTCGGCCGGCAAGATGTTTTCGATGACTGGCTGGAAGGTCGGCTTTGCGTGCGCCGCGCCGCCCTTGGCCGATGCGTTTGCCAAAGCACATCAATATCTCACCTTTACAACGCCGCCGGCTTTGCAAACCGCGGTGGCCCATGGCCTGACTTTGCCGGATAAGGTTTTTGACGCGATGCGCGCCGAACTGCAGGCCAGTCGCGATTTTCTGCGCGATGCGCTTGCAGCGGAAGGCTTTGTGACAACGCCGGCGGCCGGAACCTATTTCATCGGTGTTGACCTGGCCGCTTCCGGCATTGGCTTGAGTGATTACGACTTCGCGCTGCGGGCCGTGCGCGAAGCGGGCGTGGCCAGTATTCCGTATTCGGCGTTTTGCGCCGCCCCGCCTGAGGGACAGTTTGTGCGTCTGTGTTTTGCCAAATCCCCCGCCACGCTCAGCCGCGGCGTTGCGGCAATGGCCAAGGCGCGGCGGTTGTTTGGATGAGGCCGTGGCCGATCCGCGTCGGCGCAAACGCCGATCATCCGAACACGGACGATCAATCAAACGGCCGGCCATCGCCTTCTTCAGCCAAAACGATCGCGGGGTTTTCCGGGGCGATCGCTTCAAACAGGCCGATGAACGGGCTCGATTGCGGCAAGTCAGAGCGCAAGGGCTGGGCCAGCCGCGCGGCGATCTCGGCGCGCTCGGCCGGCAACAGTCCCCCGCCCGAAGATCGCAGCGGGCGCCAATAGGTCAGCGCCACCGCAAACTGGCCTTCGCGCTCGATGATCCGGGCAAGCCCGACATCCGCCAGCGCACGCACTTTCGCCAGCGCGCCGGCCCGGGTCGCGTAGCGATTGGCGAGTTCTTCGTCGACGAGTTCGGCCGGCCCGCCAAGGGCCGCGCGCGCTTCATCTGGCGTGCCCGCCACACCGAGCGGCTTTTTCAGCGCCGCAAGGGCGGTGCGCGCGATCGGCGCCGGCGGGGCGGGGCGCCAATAGCGGATCATAACGCGCCAGGCGTCCTCGCTGAACGCCACCTCAAAGCGCGGATCGCTATAGAGGGTCGGAAACGCGGCTTCGGCCTGCGCGATCGAGGCAAAGCGCGGGCTGAGCATGTCGATGGCTAGATAGACAGGGCCGGCAACCTTTGCTGCGGCCTCAAACGCTGTGCGGGCCTCGGCCGGGGCGGTGAGGGCGGCTTCCGCACCGGTGGCGATGGGAAACGCCGTCATCGCAGCGCCGGCGACCAAATCAGCCCAACGACGGGTTCGAGCCTTGTCATGCGGCCATAGAATGATAAGAACGCATTAACCTTGTGGTGGGGCGCATCCGGGGGCGGTGCGCCTCTACAGGCGCAGACAAAGCGGGAGTGGCGGGGCATGGCGCAGTACATCGAACAGTCCAATTCCCAGGTGAAAGGGGCAACGCGCAAACGTCTTGCCCGCGCTGCGTTGATCCTTGCGCCGCTTCTGGCAGTCGCGGCGTGCGACCAAGTGACCAAGATTTGGGAACAAATCCAGCCAAAACCAGGGGTCGAGGGCCCGGTGACGATGGCCAGCGTCGCGCCGGACGCGCGCACCATCGGCGGCGTCATCCGGCCGTTGGCGGAAATGGACGCTTCCTTGAAGGTCGAGCCCCTGGAATATGTGCCGGGCGAGCTGATCGTCGGCGCCAAGGTGGAAGAAGAAATCGCCCAGGCCCAAGGCCTCACCATGCGGGCGTTCAAGAACATGTTGGCCGGCGAAGATGTGCCGGCGGTTGAGGCGCTGGAGCTGGCGCCAGGCGTGCTCGAAAAAGCCACTCAAGATGCCTTGGGCGATGCGATCAAAAATGCGCGCATCGTGCTCGATCGATTGAAAGTGGAAGGCACGGTTGAGGCAGGTCCCGGCGGCGTCATCAAGATTGACCTGTCCGCCGCCGCCGTCAGCCCGACCCGCTGGCAGACTATGGAGCCGGCGCCGATTCCAGCCGCGAGCCCGGACGCTGCGCCCGCCGCCGCCGCCGCCGCCGCCGCGCCGGCGCAAGCCCCTGCCGCCCCCGCCCAGC
>JBEIHY010000133.1:0-7388 GCA_040381035.1 Hyphomonadaceae bacterium | reverse complement strand
GCTTTGCGCAGCGGTTGGCGCGGGCGTGGTGGCCAAGATGATCGAGTAGCGTGTAGGTCGCGCCAACAAACGAAAGTCTGCTGCGCTTTGCGCAGCGGTTGGCGCGGGCGTGGTGGCCAAGATGATCGAGTAGCTTTCACGATCAACCTGAGCGAACTGAACGGCCCGGCGGCAATGCCGGGCCGTTTGCATCGGGCGTCACCATTTATCGCCCTCCAGCGCGCCGCGCTTTTTCAACGCTTCGCGCAGCAGAAACTCGATCTGCGCATTGACGCTGCGCAGCTCGGTCGCGGCGAGCCGCTCGACCGCGGCATAGATAGCCGGATCGAGCCGCAGGGCGAAGGATTTGCGCTCGGCCATCGCGATCAGCTGTAGAGCGTGCCGGCATTGACCACTGGCTGGGCCTCACGGTCGGCACACAGCACCACCAGCAGATTCGACACCATCGCCGCGCGGCGTTCATCGTCGAGCTTGACGATGTCGCGCTCCGACAATTGCGCCAGTGCGCTTTCGACCATGGAAACGGCGCCGGACACGATCTTCTGGCGCGCGGCCAGGATCGCTTCGGCCTGCTGGCGGCGCAGCATCGCGGAGGCGATTTCCGGCGCATAAGCGAGGTGGGAGAGTTTGGCTTCATCGACCCACAGGCCGGCCACGATCACCCGCTCCTGAAGCTTACGGGCGAGCAGCTCGCCCACTTTGTCGCCATCGCTGCGCAGGGTCGGCTCCAGGTCGTCTTCGGCAGTGTGGTCATAGCCGAAATGGCTGGCGATCTCGCGCAGTGCGGTTTCGATCTGGATGTTCATGAAGGCTTCGAACGCATCGACGTCAAACAAAGCGCGCGCCGTATCGGTGACGCGCCAGACCACGACCGCAGCGATCTCGATCGGGTTGCCGCGTTTATCGTTCACCTTCAGCGTCTGCGAAGTGACGTTGCGTACGCGCAGCGACACTTTGCGGCGGCGATACCACGGCCAGATCCAGCGCAGGCCGGGCTTTTTGTCGGTGCCCTTGTAATTGTCGAACAGGGTGAGGGCGGCGCTTTCATTCGGCTGGAGCGAATAGAAGCCGACGGCGATCAGCGCGCACAGCACTACGCCGGCGATGAACGCAATCGAAAACAGCGGGTTGTCGCCAACCAGGTCCACGAACGGGCCAAACAGAATGAAGAAGCCGAGCACCAGCCCGA
This sequence comes from Hyphomonadaceae bacterium, assembly GCA_040381035.1. Classification (GTDB taxonomy): domain Bacteria; phylum Pseudomonadota; class Alphaproteobacteria; order Caulobacterales; family Aquidulcibacteraceae; genus REEB506. The sequence continues at coordinate 6,199 of JBEIHY010000133.1, read as the reverse complement.
CCAACACGGTGAGCATCGTACCACCGTCCATCGTCACGGCCGGCTTTTCGCGCGTCAGCGGGATATCGCTCATGATGTCTCCGATATATTAAATTGATATCAATTTGATTCTGTTTGGCGTCGATGTCAATGTTTGGCCGGGTTTTGTCGCCGGCCAAGATCTGAAAAATGGGGGATAGCGGTCGCCGTAGTCCACGCTGACCCGCCGCCAATCGCCAAGGCGGCCAAGGCCGCAGAAGCAACTTTGCACAATCTATTCGGCTGGCTTGTGCGCGCCGCCAATGTTCAGGCCATGTTTGATCCCCTCGTCGCCCTTTCTCACATCGCACTGCTGCTGACCCTGTGCCTGCGTCTCTTTGCGCAGGCGTCTGGCCGCGCGCCGGCGGCGCTGGCGCGCACGGAGGCCGCACTCGCCTGCGCCATTCGCGCGACGGCGGCGGACGCAGGCATTGTTGCGCCGGATCTGGATGATGCGGCGTTGATCGCGTGGTTTCATGCGGCGGGGGGATTGCGCCTATTGCGCCGGGTCGAGACCGAGCGGTGGACAGGGGCGCTACCAAGTCTGGACACGGACAATCCGTTTTCGGACGTCTTCGAGCGGGAAAGCCGGCATTGTCAGCGATCGCCGCTCCTGCCCGGAAAGGCCCACACTTGCAGCCCTGGCCGGCGCGGGCGCCGCCATAGAAGCAGCCCAATATGTCCGACCTTTCGCCGGCTTGACCCCTGTCAAGGCGGTCGCCGGCATTGGCCGCGACCCGCGACCACCCTGTTGCCGCGATTGCCTTCTTTGGTGTCTGCGGTTGATAGTCGCGGCGGATTAGATCGAGGCCGTTATGACCGCAGCCGCCCCCGCCAACCCTTTCGCCCTCAGCGAGGGGTACAAGCGTTATGCCCTCACCATCCTGCTGGTGGTCTACACCTTCAACTTCGTCGATCGCCAGATCGTCACCATCCTGCAGGAAGACATCGCCAAGGAGTTCAGTTTGAACGACTGGCAACTTGGCCTGATGACTGGCTTGGCGTTTGCGATGTTCTACACCGTGCTAGGCATTCCGATCGCCCGGTTGGCTGATTGCGGCGCCAATCGGGTGAACATCATCGCCATCGCACTCGGTTTTTGGAGCTTGATGACAGCTTTGTGCGGGCTGGCGCAAAACTTTGTTCAGCTTCTTCTGGCGCGGATCGGCGTCGGCGTGGGCGAGGCCGGCTGCACGCCGCCGGCGCATTCGCTGATCTCCGACATGTTCCCGAAAGAGCAGGTCGGGCGCGCCATGGGTGTCTATGCGATCGGCATACCGCTCGGCGCGATGATTGGCATGATCATGGGCGGGTTCGTGGCCGAGCATTGGGGCTGGCGCACGGCGCTGCTGGTGGCCGGAATTCCCGGCCTGGTGCTGGCCATCGTAGTCAAACTGACGATGAAGGAACCCGCGCGAACCGGGCGTCATGACGCGACCGGCGCCGCCATCGCCCAACCGGGCCTGGGTGAGACCTTCGCCACGCTGCTGCGCAAGCCGGCCTTTCTCAATCTCGCCTTGGCGTCTGGCCTGTGCGCGTTTGTGGGCTATGGCATTGGGGCTTGGCTGCCGCCCTATTTCCAGCGCAGCTTTGGCATGGGGCCGCTGCAGGCCGGTTTGATTTTCGGCCTGATGGGCGGGCTGACCGGGATTATCGGCACCTACCTTGGCGGCTGGCTGGGCGACCGCTACGGCGCCAAGAATCCGAAAGCGTTTCTCCTGATCCCGGCCGTAGCCTTGATCGGCAGCCTGCCTCTGCATGTTCTGGCGCTGCTCAACGGCAATTGGATGATATCGATCGCGCTTTTGGTCGTCCCGTCTTTGCTCAACAATCTGTGGATCGCGCCGGCTTTTGCGGTGACGCAAGGCTTGGCGCCAGCGCCGATGCGGGCAACCGCCAGCGCCTTGTTGTTGCTGGTGATGAACCTGATTGGGCTTGGCCTTGGGCCGCTGGTGCTTGGCTTTGTGAGTGACTTTGCCCGCGAGCTGGCGGGCGGTGATCGGGCGGTGGGGCTGCGCTGGGCGCTGATCCTGGCTGGGGCGATCTATGTGTGGGCCTGCCTGCATCTGTGGCTCGCTTCGCGCACCGTGGTGCGGGATGCGGCGGCGTGAGCGGGCGCTTGCGGGCGCGGCCGTTTCTGTTCGATTGCGACGGGGTGCTGGTCAATTCCGAAGTCATTGCGGTGGCGACGGAGCGGGCGCATCTGGCGCAGGCCGGCTTGACCTATTCCGCGGTCGAGTTCGTGTCGCGCTTCACCGGCTTGACGCAGGCTGGGTTCAGCGCCGCCCTGGAGGCTGACAGCGTCGCGCGGTTGGGCCGCCCGCTGCCCGCTGGTCTGTTTGCCGCGATCAAGGCGGATGTCAAAGCGCGCTATCCCGCAGAGCTGCGCGCGATTGGCGGGATTCGCGATGTGTTGGATGGTTTGAGCGGGCCGCGGGCTGTGGCCTCATCCAGTGAACGCGATATTCTGCTTGTGAAGCTGCGGCTCGTTGGCCTGCACGGGGATTTCGATCCGCACATTCATTCCGGCGATGATGTCGCCAATGGCAAACCGGCGCCGGACCTGTTCTTGCGGGCGGCGCACGGCCTTGGCGTCAATCCGGGGGACTGTGTGGTGGTGGAAGACAGCGTTCATGGCGTGCGCGCCGGGGTGGCGGCGGGCGCGGCCGTGTGGGGCTTCACGGGCGGCGGCCATGCCGATTCTGGTTTGGCGGGTCGATTGCGTGCGGCCGGCGCTTCCCTTGTGTTTGGCGATTTCGCGGCTATGGCCGCGCATGTCGCGACGTCGGAATAGCAAAACCCCCGTGACGTTGCCGCCACGGGGGATCGCAGTCAGCCAGAGCGGACCGTCCGTTTAGCGCGGCGAAACACCGAGCTGCTGGACGGTGTCGATCGTCAGGTTGCCGACCGGCAGACCACTGCGGCGCTGGAAGGCTTCCATCGCGGCCAGGGTCTGGGCGCCGAAGACGCCGTCGACATTGGTGGTGAAGCCGCGGGAAGCGAGCGCGCGCTGGATTTCCGAAATCTTCTGCGGCGAGGTGTTGGTTTCGCACAGAACTTCGCGCCACTGAACCGCAGCCGCCGACTTCACAACGCGCTTTTCAACGGTCCGGAAGGTGGCCGGGATGCGGATTTCTTCTTGGCGGGCCGCCGCCACAATCTTGCGCACTTTGATGGTGCGGGTTTCGGCCGGGATATTGATTTCCTCAACGCGGGCTGGGGTGGCTTCGACCTGGCGTGTGATGACCTGGGTTTGGGCGGGGATGATGCGGGCTTGGGTCGATGCCGGGCGGGCGACGACTTGGCGCGGCACCATCTTGTACTCGGCCGGCACTTCCACGCGGCAGAGCAGTTCGCCGGTGGCGAGCTCGTCACCAGTCGCGCCGGCCGGCGTGGCGCCCCGGAAGCCGCGGCCGAACAGATTATTGCCCGGCTTCCAGGTGGTGTAGGCGGGGCGGACCATTACCCGCTCCATGGTGGTTTCCATGGCCGCCGGGACAACGGTTTGTTCGGTCCGCGCCGGTTCCACTTCGACCGTTTGGGATTCGGTGCGGTAGGTCGCCGGGATCACGCGCAGCTCTTTGCGGGCCGGGCGGAGGACGATGGTCTCATCCACCATCGCATACTCGGCCGGGATCAATCTGATTTCGGTGCGCTCGGCTTGATCGATGACTTGTTCGGTGATGGTCTCAGCGACTTCGGGAATCAGAACGCGGGCAAAGCACTGGCCAGGGGCGGCATCGGCCGGATAGCCGCCCATGTTCTGAGCGCTGGCCTGGCCGCTCCACAGAGCAACTGCGATACCAGCAGACGCCAACAGAATTTTTTTCATGACTGCTCACCTTAAGTGGCGCAACTGCGCGAAAACCCCAGGCGACCGCATTGGTGCGGTCTGCCCCATACCTTTGCGTATGAACAAGTTTTGTTCACTGGACAGAACTTAACGAATTCTGAATCGTCAGCCAAGTCCGATTTGGCCTAATTTGAAACACATAACAGCGGTGTTTCGCTGCCCCCACGCCATGGAGTTTCGTCCGGCAATGATCCCCCGTTATGCCCGCCCTGAGATGGTCGCCATCTGGACGCCGGAGAACCGCTTCGCGATTTGGCTTGAAATCGAAACCCTGGCGATGGAAGCCATGGCGACCTTGGGCCAAATCCCTGCAAGCGCGGCCCGGACCTATCGCGAGAAGGGCCGTTTTGAGGTCGCCCGGATCGACGCGATCGAGGCCGAAGTGCGCCACGATGTGATCGCCTTTTTGACGAATGTGGCCGAGCATGTGGGTCCTGATGCGCGCTTTGCCCACCAGGGCATGACCAGCAGCGATGTCTTGGATACGGCGCTGTCTTTGCAACTCGTTCAGTCCGCCGATATCCTGCTGGCGGATATGGATCGGGCCCTGGCGGCGCTGGCCAAGCGCGCGCATCAATACAAGCACACTCTGTGCATAGGCCGCAGCCATGGCATCCATGCCGAGCCGACCACGTTCGGGTTGAAGCTCGCCGGCCATTATGCAGAGTTTGCCCGTTGCCGCGCCCGGCTGGAAATCGCCCGCGCCGAGATTGCGGTGTGCGCCATTTCCGGCCCGGTCGGCACCTTCGCCACGATTGACCCGCGGGTGGAGGCCTATGTCGCGGAGAAATTGGGCCTTGAAGTGGAGCCGGTCTCAACCCAGGTCATTGCTCGCGACCGCCACGCCGCGTACTTCGCCACGCTCGGCGTGATCGCGTCGGCGGTGGAGCGCCTCGCCACCGAGGTCCGCCACCTGCAGCGCACTGAGGTGTTGGAGGCGGAGGAGTTTTTTGAGCCCGGCCAAAAGGGCTCATCAGCCATGCCACACAAGCGCAATCCGGTGCTGACGGAAAATCTCTGTGGGCTGGCGCGCCTCGTGCGCTCCGCGGTCGTGCCGGCTTTGGAGAATGTCGCGTTGTGGCATGAGCGCGATATCAGCCATTCCAGCGTCGAGCGCGGCATCGGACCGGACGCCACGATCCATCTTGATTTCGCGCTGCATCGCCTCGCCGGGGTGGTCGAGAAGCTGATCGTCTATCCTGAAAACATGGCCCGCAATCTGGCGCTGCTGGGGGGACTGCATAATTCCCAGCGCGTGCTGCTGGCGCTGACGCAAGCGGGGGTGAGCCGCGAGGACGCCTACCGCCTGGTGCAACGCAATGCGATGCAGGTGTGGGCCGCAGCCCCGCCGCGGGCGGAGGATGCTTTGCAAGCACGGCTATTGGCGGACGAAGAAGTTGTCGCGCACTTGCGCCGCGAAGGTGTGATCGCGTGCTTCGAGGACGGCTTTCACACGCGCCATGTCGATACGATTTTTGCGCGGGTGTTTGAGTAGGGCCGCCCTGCGGCGATCACTCACCCTGGCGTTGCGCGGGCAAGCGCGTCACGGCTGCGCGAGCGCGGTAACGAGATTACTGTCCTTGTAGACGCCTTGCTCCGCCGGGGTTCCATCGGCGCGTCAGCGAATGCCAGGACCATTTTGCATATCATTAGCGTATAGGCCTTCATTGCGGTTCCCGTTCGGAAATCGCAAGATGCCGGGTCCGGCGCGGGTGTTGTTCGGCCATGCGCCAGCGAAGCGGTCGCCACTCTGCCATCTATAGGCGCCAAATCCAGAACGCCTGCCATCGACCCAACTTCCCTCGAAGTTGATCGATTTTGAGGCATTGGTCTGATTCACCCCATATGTTTCGACGCCCAGCCCATTAAACAGCCCGTTCTTGAATTGCCCAGCATACAGATCGCCAAGGCGATTGCCGCTCAAGGTGGTGCGCACGCCATCTGCGTTTACTTGGTCTTTACCGTACTCACCGTGCAGGTCAGAATCTTAAATTCTTAACGTGCCGTTAACCGGCATCGATTCGACCGGAGCCATCTCGGGAGGCTTTGATGGCGGTCGGATTTCTGAATGAGATGCGGGCAGTCCCCGATCATCGGGTGGCTGGGATGGTGACGTTGCCGCTGGACGAGATCCTGCTGGCGACACGTGTGAGTGTGGTTTGCGGCGCCGATGATTGGGAGCGTGTTGAAGATTATGCCAGCAAAAGCCTGGATTGGCTGCGGCGTTATTTGCCGTTCGCGCAGGGCGTACCGAGCGCGCAGACTTTCCGCAAAGTGTTCCGCCTGATCGACCCCGTCGCGCTGGAGCGGGGCTTTGCGTCCTGGGCG
>JBEIHY010000132.1:0-7585 GCA_040381035.1 Hyphomonadaceae bacterium | reverse complement strand
GCAGTGGCCGGCGTCATTGGGCATGCCGAAGCGCGTGCGTCGACGGCGAAACCGCATTAATCCCCGCGCTCCCCTGTGGGAGCCTGTAGCTCAGCCGGTAGAGCAACTGACTTTTAATCAGTAGGTCCCGGGTTCGAATCCCGGCGGGCTCACCAAGGCGGCCTTGATGTTTTCGGTGGTTTCCAGGCTGGCCCGCGCCGCCGCACTTGGCCCTAGGTACCAATTAGGTACCACGCGGATGGATTTCGCGGGTTAACGCCCATGCGCATGGGCGGCCAGCGATGCGCATCCAGCACCGCTTTCCGGGTTAACGGCGGGCGCAGAAAAGCGCCCCCGGGCGGCTGGCCCAGGGGCGTGAAGGTTAGGCTTGGCGGGGTTCGCCCCAGCGCTGGCGCGCTAAGGCTTGGCCGGCCGTCATGGCTATGACCTTAGCCGGCTGGCGCTGATCACCGGGCCGGGCGATTGCCCAAAGCCCAAACAAGCCTAGGGCCTCGACCAGCGCCGCGACCGCCCACAGCATCGCGGGCGATATCGGCATAATCACCGGCTTGGCCGGCATGGCGGCTTTCGCCGCGTCTCGATCAGCGACTAGGCGCGCCATGTTAACGCTCCTTGCCTCAATCAAGATTGCCTGCCGCTGCGGCCCCAGACTGCGCCCGGCGGTGTCAACCGTTGGTGCGGGCGGCAGGGTTGCGATGGCAGCTTCAATAGCCGCCAAGTGCGCCGCTGCGGCGTTATAGGCGGCGGCCGGTGCGGTTTGCGCGAGCTCGACGCCGCGCTTGCCGCTAAAGCCGCTCCATGCCGCACAAGCGACCGCCAAAGCGATCAGCGCTGCCCGGCGACCTGGCGAGGCGTTGCCGCTGATCGCCATCATCCGCGCCGCGATGATTTGGGCGCCGCCGGTCAGAACAACCAGTATCGGCGCTATCGTCGCATCGACGCTATGGAGCCAACCCCATGCGCCGATCCACGCCCAAGCCGCGCCAATGGCGACGAGAGCGGCGGTTGTAATCCAAGGCTTGCGCCAAGGCTGTATTGAGATTTGATTATCAAGGGACATGTGAACTGTCCTCGCGCCTTCACGGTCGCGGGAGGTCGGGCGTTAGTAGCGCTCGGCCTCCGAAGGCGAATTGTGGGGGGTGTCCCGCGACCTCAGGGACATGCGTATGGTATACGCATTGACGCCGGGTTCATAGTGAATTGTCCGTATACGGACGATTAGTGATTGTCCGAACACGGACGATCAGCGCTTGCCGGCGGCAGCTTCCAACGCGGCAAGGCGTTCTTCAAAGCTAGCAAGTTCAGTCTGGCGGCGAAAGGCTTCGAGCAGGCCGGCCAACCCTTGCGCCTCACCCGTCGTCAGTTCGCCGCTCGCGGCCTTCTCCAACAACGCAGCCGCAACCACGGGCGCATCGGTGGTGCGTGCCAGCGGCGGCAAATCAACCGCGATGGGGCGCTCTTTGCGCGGTGGCGCCAAGCGGTCCAGCAATGCACGCAATAGCACCGGATCGCCGCCTTCAATGGCGCTCCGCAAGGCGCCATCGGCGATGTCTGCGGCGCGGGCTTCAATCATGCCTTCGACAAGCAAGCTGACCTTATGCCGGCTCCCGGCTGGGCGCCCGCCGGGGTTCCCGCTCTCGCCCTTTGCGAAAGGCCGGCCTCGCTGTTGTTTCGCTGTTTTAGCAGCGGGCATGGGGGCAATCCCGCAGCGGTTTAACAAATCTCACCAGTAAGTGCATGACGCCCGGCGGCGGGGGCTCGATGTTCTCGGGCTCGGGTTCGTCGCCGTGCAGGAAGGTGACTTTCACCGCCGCAACGCCGGCGCCGGCAGCGCCCTCCAAGCGGGTCAATCTTTTATCAAGATCGGACATAAAAACCTCCACGGCTCCGTCGATATAGCATGAAAGCGCAGTCACAGCGCGCCTTCCAACATCGCCTCAACCGCATCGTGCGCCCGCAAGAAGGTCATAAGCGCATCGGCCAGCGCCGGCCTATGCGTGTGCAGGATCAGGGCTGCGGAACTGCGTGCGAGCCGGTCCTCGAAGCGATTGTGCGCCAACCAGAAGTTCGCTTTCCGCTCTGTGTAACCATCGGCACAGACCTTCACGGGCACCCAGTCGCCAGCGCGAGGTTGAATATAGACATTCCAACGCAGGCCATCGGCATAAACGGCACCGATCAATCGCCAGCCTTTGGTTGGGTCGGGTTCATTACCTCGAAACTTCATGGCCGCCTCATCGCCGGAACATTCGTTAGGAACGGAACACGCCCCGGAACAGAACAGCCCCTTTCATATGGGGGGGCGTGTTCCTGTTCCATGTTCCGCGCAGAACACCTGAAACTTGTTCCGGAATATTCCGCATGTTCCGAGAAGTTATGCATCGGAGGCATCCCCTTGGTTTGTGCACAAATTGTCAGCGATCACTATCCAGCCGCCATCCACGGGTTTGATGTGGCCACCGGTCTCTAGATCAAAGACAAGCCGCCCCGGCTTTTTCTTGGAGAGGAGTTCCTCAATGCCGGCGGGCTTAAACCCTTCACCATCCAGATAGCTCTCTAGGGCGCTCCTTGGCACGAACGCAGCGCCATCGCTGTCGCGTGGGCAGCCGCCTTGCCGCCAAGCCTTTTCAAGCGTGCGATAATGGTGGAGCAACCGCTTCGGATTGTCTTTGGCGAGGCCGCACCCGAACCGCGCGAGGGCGATAGGGCTCATGGTCAAGACGCCGTTGTCGCGCCCTAGAAGTTGCTCTTTGATGAGTGTATCAATCCCGCGTTTCCATGCTTGTTTCGACGCTTTGTCGGCGTGCTCGTTGCCCGGGTCGCGCAGGACCGCCAGGCCCGCTTCCCGCACCGTCAGTTCATCCACCTGAGCGCCTGTGTCGCTGATCGCTTGAGCAATGGTGCGCCCGACAATTTCGACCTGCGCAGGAAGTTTTCGGAACTGCGGTAACAGCTCTCCGCCGGTGAGCGGATTGGCCTCAAGCCTGTCGCCGATCTCGGCCACGCAGGAACTTACCGCGTCGCCGTCTTCATCCAATCCCAGTTGCACCGACTTAAGCTCAAAGGGCCATGCCAATCCGTCTTCGGCGTTTTTGCTCTTCACCAAGCGCAGGGTGCGCTTGTCGCCATCGCGTTGAACCTCAAGGCTCACGTCCAGCGCCGCGAGCAGGCTGGAATGCCCTCGCAGGCCGCGGGCGGCATCCTTGCCTGTGTGATGAATGATCAAGACCAGCGCATTCAATTCGCGGCCGAGATCAGCTAACTTGGCGATTGCGTCGGACATCGCTTGCGCGTTGTTTTCGTCCAGCCCCGGCAGCGCCCGACTGAACGTGTCGGCGACGATGAGCCCAACCCGCGCACCACGTTCGGCGAACTCTCCGGCGCGTTCTTGAGCGGCGGCGATCAGTTCGACCATATGGCCTGCGTCGGCGGCGCTGAACCCGGCTGGTGCTGGGACAAACAGAAACGGCAGCGGGTCGGCGCTGTGTTCCTGGCGCCACGCGGTGATCCGTGTGCGAATGCCGTCTGGATCTTCGGCCGCAAGATAAAGCACGCCCGCCTGTTTCGTGCGCAGGCCAAGCGCATCGACGCCGCTCGCAATCGCCAAGCTCAACAGCAAGGCGATAAAACTTTTCCCACTTCCTGGCGGCCCGTAAATCGCGCCCAGGCCGGCATGAGGCAGCACGCCCTTGATGATCCAAGCCGCATCCGTCCGCTCGACTTCATCGAACCAGACCGGGTTGAACCGGAGCGGCTGGCGGTCTGCTTGCGGCTGGCGGCCTTTGAAGTCATCGAACCTAAACCCGTCCATCGGTGCGCCCTCCAAGCCGTGGGGCGGGGTTCGTCGCGCCTTTTTGCAGGCCGCTGGCGACGGTCGCAGTCACCGCCCGGGCGCCATCGTCGGCGATCAAGCCGCAGGCGTGAGCGGCGGCGAAAAGGCCGTCTATCGCCATGCCTTGGCTCAGAAGCCCGGCCCCCACGAGATCACCAAAGCGTGCGGCGACCTTGAACAGCATGGCGTTGCGCTCGCCTCGGGGAGCCCTCGCCAGCGCGTTCAGTTCGCCCTCGAAAACGGCTCTGACATAGCCCTCTGATCGGATCGGTTGAGGCCGGTAGGCTGGCGGCGGCGGGCGTGGCGGGTCCGCTAGGTCCAGAAGCCACGCAGGCGCTTGGGGAAGTTCAACTCTCGAACACAGCGGCACAATCCACCTGCGCCCCGGCGAGGGCGGACACATCGCAAGCCCAGCTTCAGCGCGAATGTCCAAGCCCGGCGCAATGGCCGCGCTGGACCGGATCAAGCGGCCCGGTGCTGTTGCGAAGTAACGGTGCTCGCCGCCCTTCGGCGTTGTGGATCGCGGCCCATCGGGCAAAGGCCCATGCGCCGCTTCCAGGGCGGCCAGAGATAGCGCCCCATCCGCGTTGTCAGCATGGGCTATGTCTACATCCAGCACCATCAAGGCGTCGCCGGTGGCGATGGCGAGCCCATCGGCCCAGGGCGCGGCCTCTACCGCTGCAAGCGCGCGGGCAGGATCGGCGGCAGCTTCACGCCAACCCTTCATAGCGGGGCGCTTGGCGCTGGCGATCATCGGGATAGGCGCATATCCCATGGCCGCTAGCCCATGGGCGGCTTGGACCAAAGCCCCGTTCGTGCTACTGAGGTTTTGCGCCGCCTTCCCAGAAAGCGCTTCGTTTGCATCGGACCCGCCGGCCTCAGCCCCCGGCGGGTTTTTGCTTGTGATGTCCACAGCATCAGCCCCCGGCGGCGCTTCGTTTTTCAATGTCATGTTCGCCCCCTATGCCGCTTGATCGCTGGTTGAGCGGCGGGGCTGGCCCAAGGCCTCAGTCGCCCAAGCGTCCAGCTCGGCAGGATCGTAAAGCCGGCGCCCGGTCACGGCCTTGTAGAAGCGCGGGCCCCGGCCATCCCACGCCCAGTTGTCCAGGGTCCGCGACGCAACTTCGATGCCGTGCGTCATGGTGATATACGCGGCGGCCTCGCGTGTGTTCAGCTTTCGCATGTTGGTTTTCCCGTTCAGCGCCCGCCAATGCGGCGGACTTCACGGGTTCCCAACTAGACGCCATCGCGCAGGTTTTCACGCCCCTCAATTTGCGAGAAAATCAAACGGGCATCAGCCTTCGCCTTCAGTGTAGGGCGCCCGGCGCGCCTTCGGCATTGCGCCCAGCGCTTTGCGCCACGCAGTCAACGCCGCTCTGGCGGCAGCAACGCTAACCCCGTGCCGGCGCGCAATTCGGGAAACCAACCACACGGTCAGCCGTTTGTCGTAAGCGCGGCAAACGCGGCGCTCATTGCGCTTTTTCGGCCCGCGCTGGGACGCCAAATCCCAGGCGTTTTTCCGCGCCGCGATGACCGCAAGCAGCCCGGGCGAACCAGGCTCAAGCGGCCCCGCGCCAAGGTCGTGGTCGCGCCGGGTTTGCGCGTCGGCGGCCTCAATTTCGCGCAGCACGCTTTTCGCCCACGCGCTTTGTCGCTGCGCCCGCAATCGCCTTTGGGCAGCTAACCATCGCAAAGCTGCATCTATTTCGCCGCCAAGAACGATATCGCGCCACGGGTCTTTTGCTGGTCGCCCAGCACCAGGGCGCGCGCCGCCGCGCTTGATCACGGTTTGCTCGGCCGCTTAAGCGGGACCACGGGGGCGGCGGGCTTGTCGGCCAGCGCTCCATTGCCCAACCCAGCGAACCGGGCTGTTGCGTCATCCACGAGAGCCCGCAGCGGATCGGTCTGTAAGTGGGCGTAGCGTTGGGTCGTCACCGCGTTTGTGTGGCCCAACACGCGGCCGATAACAGGCAAGGAGGCGCCGCGCGCCACAAGGAAGCTCGCCAGAGTGTGGCGCAGATCATGGATGCGCACATTCGGCAGGCCGGCGGCCGCGCGAACGCGCCCCCAATTCTTGCCCAAAGAATTAGCCGGCCCGTCGCCGCCCGTGAGGCTTGGAAACACATACGGGCTGGCGCCCGCAACGCTCTTGCGCTGCGCCAGGATCGCCAGCGCGGGGGCGCCCAGAGGGATGGTCTTTTTGCCCGTCTTGGAACGGAGCGCGGGGAGAAAGATCACGCCGCGCTCGAAGTCGATTTCGGACCATTCGAGCCGTTCGATTTCGCTGCGCCGGCAGCCCGTCAGCGCCAGCAAGCGCACCGTGTCGCCGAATGTGGGCACAAGGCGGCCGTCTCGTTCCATGTCGTTGATGGTGGCGAACAGGCGGCTCACCTGCTCGTCACTGAGAAAGGTTTCCCGCCTGCCGGCCGGGGGCTTCCGAATTCCCTTTGCGGGGTTCGTTTCCATGAGTTCGCGTTGGAGCGCCCATTGAAACATGGTTTGCGTCGCCACCACCGCAGCCCGGGCAGCGGCTGGACCGCCCCTGATGTTCAGAACAGCGCGGGCCTTCGGCAACTTCTCTCGGCGGGCCGTCTTGCCTTGGATGACGCCCGCCATCATGGCCTCAATGTCACCGCGCCTGATGTTGGCGATTTGCAACTTACCCAACGTCGTGCGCACGTGTGCGTTTAAACATGACCGATCATGTTCCCATGACCGCGCCCGCTTGGCGGGGTTCAGGGCGGGGCCTTCGGTCAGGTAGAGGTCAATCAATTCGCTCACTGTGACGGCCCGCCGGGCTTGTTCCTGGGCGGCCTCGGCGGCGGCCTTGCGCTCTGCGGTGGGGTCGCGCCCCTCCGCCACTGCGCCGGCTAGCACCCTGGCGCGCTCGCGGGCCTGCTCAGCCGTGATCACGCCATGCTCGCCAAGCGTGGCGATCACTTGCCGGCCGGCGGTCCTAAACTTGAACCTATAGACGCGCCGGCCAGTCGGCGCGACCCTAACGTGAAACCCGTTCAGCTCGGTGTCCCAAAGCTCGGTTTGCGCGAACGCACCCCGTGGCGGGGGCGCCAAGGCCTCAACAGCCTTTTTCGTCAGCTTCGCGGTCTCAGGCATTGGACGCCCCTTCGTTTCCGTACCTAGCCGGCTAGGTACCGGCTAGGTACCAGCTAGGTACCATGAAAGCGGGAATTCGCAAGCTTTGGCGAGTGCTTCGTGTGAAGGTAGGTGAGGCTTTAGAGTATGGCGGCCTTGGGTTCTGATGGTGTTGCGAGTGTGCCGCAAGAAGGCCCGTGAACCCTGGAAACGGTAACTTTTAATCAGTAGGTCCCGGGTTCGAATCCCGGCGGGCTCACCAAGGGGGACAAGGGGTTTTGCGGTCAGCCTCGTGCGCCTGAGGTGCAAAAATCGGCATGTGGCGCCAACATGGCGCCAAATCTTCGCTTTGCCGCTCTGGAATCATTTTCGAAACGCGATGCTTTTTCGGCGGCTGATGCTTGTTTTTGCGTTTGGCCGAGCTGATCGCGCCCACTGCGCTCTGGAAATTTCGTTCTTGAGATTGCTGCTTAGCGTCTTGCCCGACTCAAAGCGGTGCGCTGGTAGTTAAGGCGTTCCGCAGGATTCGCCATGACCCTGGATGACGTCATTCGCCGCCTCTCCCATACGCCGACTTTCCCCGAGGCGGCGCTGCGCGCGGCAATGCCGTTTGCGGAGGCAGTGGCGGCGCGGGTTACGCCATTGGCTCAGCGCGCCGCG
>JBEIHY010000131.1:0-7616 GCA_040381035.1 Hyphomonadaceae bacterium | reverse complement strand
GAACCCGATCGGCAAAAGTCTTGGGCGTTGTAGAACCGACCTTCAGGCCGAACCCCCGCAGCACGCCGCGCAGGCTGAATTCGACGTCCAGGCGCTTGCTCAAGAGAAGCTTGCGCCCTGTCAGCAGGGCGCGCACCTCCTAGGCCGCCAGCGATTTGCAGTGAACAGGCCGGAACCATCCCATCCGCATCAGATGCGCGATACCCAGAGCATCCTTCCGGTCCGTCTTGACTGTCATGGCCTTGAAGGCTGAGCGGACATGGCGGGTCTCCAGAAGCGAGACTGGCAGGCCCGCCTTCTCCATCGCTGCGAACAGCCACTGCGACAGGGGGGCGGCCTCAAGACCAATCCGCGTCATCGCAATGCCGTGCCCGGCAAATCACGCGATCAGCGCATCCGGATCGCTCGCGACCTTCGCCTCCCGCACAACCCGCCCCGCGCCATCCACAACGCAGACGCTGGTGTATTCCAAAGACACGTCCAATCCGGCATACTGTTGCATGGTCGTCCCTTCTGATGCTTGGCGCATGCGAAAGCATGACGCCGTACTGAAACCATCAGTTTGAGGGACGACCAACCGCACCGGCAACCGCCAGATTGATCTCGACCGGGCCCATTACCCCATCTAAAAGAAGCGCGTGTCGCGGCACACGAACGATCGGTGAGGGCGATCTGGCGCCCGATGCGGTTCACTGCCGACTGGCTGGGTCGCTACAAAGCTTCCGTTCGCGTGCACGTTATGGCTGTGTCGAGTTGGCCCAAACGCGTCGGTCGCCACACCCCGGACTCACTCGGTTGTGAGTGGCGGCGTCGCCGTCGATTGCCTCAGAAACGCGATGATGCGCGTCCAGCTGTCGGCGCGGGCGTTGGCGTTACCTTCGACGGTGCCGCCCAGCATGGCGAGGCGCGGATAGAATGTGCTGCCCGCCGGAATTGGCGGGCCGAAGACGAGGTGGCCTGCATCGGCATAGGCAAGGAGTTGCACCGGCGGCCCGCCCAGCGCCGATGCGCGGGCTTGCAGCATGCGCGACATCGGGCATGCCGGCCACATCGTTTCCGCTTCGCCGCAGACAAGCAGCGTCGCCGCCCGCGCGCGTTCGATCGGGATCGCGGCGCGTTCGGCGGCAGCGCTTTGGGCTGGATCTTCGACGGAGCGATAGACGCTGATCGTGCCTTCTGCTTGGTCCCAGGAGGAGAACGGCATCGTCGGCAGTTCGGCGCCGTTGGCCGTCCATGACGCGTAGTCGCTGCGGCCGCCCTCGGCCCAGTTTATGCCATTCCAGGCGACACTCGTCGGCATCCCGGCGACGACGGCGCGCACGTCCGGGCGGCGCGTAGCAACGAGCAGCACGGCCTCCGCGCCTTTCGATGCGCCGAGAAGCGCCAGGCGTTGCGGATCGACGCCGGGCTGTGAGCCAAGCCAATCGAGACCGCGATCGAACACTTCGAGCGGAATGCGCTCAAGCGAGTCCGGCGTGCCCGCCGCACCGAAATATGCGAGCTGCAAAACGCTGAAGCCTTCGGCTTGCAGCGCCAGCGCCATGTGATGTGCGCCTCTGCCTAAGCCCCCTTCGGAGCCGCCAAGCAGAAGGATGCCCGCGTGCGGGCCATTGCCAGCGGCGGGGAAGTAATTGCCGAAGAGGCCGGCTTCATCGATGCGCACGCCTGTGGCTCCCGGATCGAGCACTTCGATCTCGGGAAGGCCGTAATTCTCCGGGGCCGCCAGCCGAAAGAGCGCAGCGCCGCTGATGAGGGCTGCGATAAGCGCGCCAATGGCGAGACCGTTTTTCCAACGCATTGCGATACTCCGTTGAACGGCGCAAGGGTGCGATGGAGAGGCGTTGGTGTGTAGTGAGCGCGGTCAGCGGTGGCGGATGACAGATGTCAGAGCCAGCCCTTATCCCGGGCGATGCGCGCTGCTTCAATGCGGCTCGCGGCGCCGAGTTTGGCGGAAGCTTCGGAGAGATAGTTGCGCACTGTGCCAGGCGAGAGATCGAGGGCGCGGGCGATGTCTTTGTTGGAGCGGCCTTCGTCGGCGAGGCGCAGCACGTCGCGTTCGCGGTCGGAGAGCGGATTCGCGGGCGCGTCCCAGGCGGCTTCGGCAAGTTCAGGCGCGATCGCGCGGCCGCCGCTAGCGACTTTGCGGATCGCGTTGGCGAGAACGTCTGACGATGCGTCCTTCAAGAGATAGCCGCGAACGCCGGCATCCATGGCGCGGCGCAGATAGCCGGCGCGGCCGAACGTGGTGACGATGAAGACTTTCGTCGGCAGGTTTTCCTTGGCGATGGCTTCGGCGACGTCGAGGCCGGAGAGCGCGGGCATCTCGATATCGGAGAGCAGGATGTCGGGCTTCAAGTCGCGCACGGCGGCGAGCGCCGCTGCGCCATCGGGCGCACGCGCAATGATGGAGATGTCGCTCTCCAAGGAAAGCAACGCAGCCAGCGCGCCGAGCACCAGCGCCTGATCCTCAGCGATGACGATACGGATCATGCCGATGCCGCCAGCGGCAGACGCGCGACGAGCTGTGTGCCTTCCGCGCAGCCAGTGACGCTCAAACCGCCGCCGGCAGCAGCGAGGCGAGAACGTACGCCGCCAATGCCGCCGCCTTCGCGTACGGCTTCGCCGTCGCCATCGTCTGTTACGGTGAGTTCGAGGCCGTTCGCGCCGCGTGTCAGCACGATGCGGCAGGAGCGGGCGCCGGAATGGCGAATGACGTTGGTGATGGCTTCGCGCAGCGTCATGGCGAGCACCGCACTTGCGCCTTGGTCGATCTGTTCAGCGTCGGCATCGACGACGCAGGCAATGCCAGCGGCGGCGAGTGCGGCTTGCGAACTGGCGATCTCGCGGCCCAAAGTCGCGCCGGTCATGCCGGCGACGGCGGCGCGGACTTCGGCCAACGCATCGCGCGCAGCGGCCGCGACTTCGCGCATCTCTGCTTCGGCTTTCGCGGCGTCGCGCGGTGAGAGCTTGGCGGCGAGATCGGCTTTGATGGCGATGAGCGTCAGTGTGCGGCCCAAGAGATCGTGCAAATCGCGGCCGATGCGCTCGCGCTCTGCGGTCGCGGCCATTTGCTTGACTTCGACCTGCGCGCCGGCGAGCACGCGGTTCTTGTCTTTAAGCATTGCGCGCGAAATGTTGGCGATGCCGATCATCACCATGAGAAACACGCCAAGCGCCCAGTACGCCAGATGCTGTTGGATGATGAGGCCCGCCGCCACTGTAACGATCGCGAAGATGCCGAGGAAAACGCCTGCGCGCCGCGCGGGCCGCAGTTCGCCGATCATCGCGGCGGCGTAAACAGCGATCACGGTCCAGTTGCTGTAAGTGTAGATCAGCGCAAACGAGAGCAGCAAAGTCGCCGAGGCGTAGGCGATGAGCGCATTGCCATTGGCCGTATGAGCTGGGAAGTAGAAAATCAGAAAGACGATCAGCCCAACGATCGCGCCAATGATCTGCGGCGTGTCCGGCAAATCCCAAAACCAGGGGATGAAGAAAAGCGGCAGGTACAGCAGCCATATGAAAGGGCCGTCGATGCTGAGCCACTTCCAATTGGCGTGTTCCTGCCGCGTTTCATTCGTCATGTGTGCGAGGGTCTTCGGATCGTGCATCGCGGTCAAGTAGCGTGCCGCCCTTGGCCGGTCCAAGCGAAGATCGCGGCGGCGACCGTGATCAACGCCAACGGGCCAACATGGAGCCAGAGGTTGGCGGGGTCGGCACGGCCGGCGACCATGAGCGCCATTTCACCCAGATGGTACGACGGCAAACCCCATGCGATGGTTTGGATCATCTCTGGCAAAGTCGCGATCGGCATCCACAGACCGCCCGCCACCGCCAGACCCAGAAAGAGGACGTTGACGATGGCAATCGCCCCCTTTTGACCCATACGATAGCCGACACCGAGGCCAATCAGGGCGAACGGAATCACTGCAAGAACATGCAACACCGCCAGCATTGCCCATTTCTGCGGGCTGAGGCTGACGCCCGCCAGGATCGCTAGCCCGTACACAAGCCCGATCGCGATGGCGCTAAAGATCATTGTGCCGATCAGCTTGGCCGCGATATGTGCGCCCGCAGGCATAGGCGAGAGGCGTTTCAGCTCAAGCTGGCCCGTCTGACGCTCGCTGGCGACGTTCGCGCCAAAGCCAAACAAAGAAGGCCCCATGACCGCAAAGACGCCGAACGTCGCCAGCGTGTGCGTGGCCATCTCAACATCACCGCGTCCCATGCCCAGCGCAAACAGCGCATAGAACGCAGGGGGCAGAACGATGGTCGGGATCGCGAATTCCGGCATGCGCGCGGATTTGACCACTTCTGCGCGGGCTTCACGCAGATAAACGCCCGGAGCGGCGGCGACGAGAGCGGACATTATGCGGCCTCCTTCACAGAGTTGGCGACAATTTCGGCCAGCGCATCTTCGAGCGAGGCCGCAGTGACTTCGAATTGCACGAGTGCTGGCTCAGCGCTGAACAGCGCCTGCAGCGTGGCGCGTGCATCGGTGCTCAGCAGCGTTGTGTCGGCGCCGCGCTGATCGACCTTGGTCACGCCAGGCAGCATCCGCAGATGCTCCTCCGCGAGGCCCGTGCGCAGCCTGATGGTTGAGCCAGCGACCTTCGCCTTAATGGCGGCCGGCGGGCCATCGGCGATTACCTGACCGCCTGCGATCACCACGATGCGGTCGGCGAGCGCCTCGGCTTCGTCCATGTGATGGGTGGCGAGCAGCACCGCAGTCCCGGCATCGGCCTTCTCGCGCACAATGGCCCACATAGCCCTGCGCGCTTCTGCATCAAAGCCGGTGGTTGGCTCGTCGAGCACTAGGAAATCTGGATTGCCCGCAATCGCGAGCGCGAATTGCACGCGTCGCTGTTCACCGCCCGAGAGCTTATCGCAGCGCCGCTTCGCCAGCGCGGTAAGGCTGGCCTGTTCGAGAATGTCTTGAGTTTTGAGCCGGCGCTTGTAGTAGCCGGCTTGCAGATCGACCGCCTCGGAGACTGTGAGCGATTCCGGCAAGACTGCCGCTTGCAGCATCACGCCCATGCGTGCGCGCGTCTCAACGTCGCGCGGGTCGCGATCAAACAAGGTCACGGCTCCCGAGTCGGCGGCGAGGCGCCCGGTGATCAGACCCGCGACGGTGGATTTGCCTGCCCCATTCGGGCCAAGCAGCGCGACCACGGCGCCCGGCTCAAGGGCGAAGTCGAAGCCTTTCAGAACGCTCCGCCCAGAATAGGATTTCGTCACATCTTCCAATTGGGCGACATTCGGTGATCTGGTTGGCGGCATTGGCGTTCTCCTCAGCGTTGCAGCGCCACAAGAGCAGCAATAGGCCTTCAAGGTGAGTGCGCGGGGTCAGTTCACGGCCATGACAGGTGTCACCTCCGCTCGGGTCAGGTACTGATACCGGCAGGCCATTCTTCCGTGGGTTCGCAACGCTAGAAGTCGTAGCAGGGTTAAGGGCTCGGGCTCGTGTTGCTCCTCCATTGCCAGCGACAGTTGTCGGCGAGAAGCGTGAAGTCGCTTCGCCGATAAATCTGGCTGGAATGCGGGGTTAAGCGCCCGCTCAATGCGGCGGCTGCGGTTGTTGGCCCGTCATCCAATCCGCCACGGCCTGCGCGTCATGCCGCGGTCATCGGAGCCAATGCCCGGCGAACGGCGTCAGGATCGCGGGCGATCACTCGAAGGTAAGCTTCGGCGGCCTTGTCCGGGACGTTACGGCCCTGTTCCCAATCGCGCAGCGTACCAATGGGGATATGGAACTGTTTCGCGAACTCTTCCTGGGTCAGGCCCAGCGCCCGGCGTACAACCTTGACTTGTGGCGTACGCTTCATCCGTGCGAGGTCGGCATCGGTCAGGGGGCGGTCGTCTGTATCAGGCATCGTTTCGCTCATGATAGGCTCGCCTTTCGTTGGGTTCAGCCTTTCGGGCCGAGATGATCCGGTTTTTCTGCGCGCGCAGAACATAAACGACCACGAGCACGCGTGATTAAGTCATGCCGATCAGGACATATCGATCTTCGCCATAAGCATTGCGGTCATCGATGAGTTCGATCGCCAACGGGTCGCGGAAGACGCCGCGCGCCTCTTCAAACGTGACGCCGTGCTTGCGCGCGTTCGCGGTCGCCTTGTTGTCATCCCACTCGAAATCATCATCGACCATCATATACGGTCTACCCGTAGATATTCAAGATGTCGAGGCGCTAGTGGCTACCGCTCAGGGCGGCAGCTGTGGTTGTTGGCCGGTCATCCAATCCGCCACCGCCTGGGCCTTTGACGCTGCGGTGAAGATCGCGCGCGGGTCGTGCTTCAGCACCCTGACCCAGGAGGCGAGATAGGCGGCGTGGTCGGGGCGCGGGCGGTGGGCGATGCCGAGATCGGCGAGGACGAAGCTGGCGGCGAGATCGGCGACGCACTCCTCCATGGCGTAGGCCTCTGAGCCGTACCGGCCGGAGAGGTCGCGTCCCAGGCGGTGGGGCGCTGCCGTCGCGTGGGCGCATTCGTGCAGGCGGGTGGACATCTCCGATGCCGCGTCGATGAAGCGCGCGAAATCCGGCATATGAACGGTGTCGGTCGAGGGGCGGTAGTAGGCTTGCTCTCCGCCGCTCGCGATGCGGATGCCGAGCCGCGCGACGAAGTCCTCGGCGTGGGTGATGCGTTCGCTTTCCGGAAGGATGGGCGTCTCTGGCGGCGCGTAGCCGTCCACCTGCGCCACGTTGAAGAGATGGAAGCCGCGCGCGAACATGCGGGATTTGGTTTGTCCTTCGGGTTCGTCGTCGCTGTCGCCGGCGTCGACGGATTTCCAGACGACGCCCAGGGTGGCCCGTTCGCACTTGCGGACCTGCGCGCCAAGCTCGGACCATTGGCGGTAGGTGCCCCAGAGGCCGCTGGCGAAGTGGTTCCTCTCCGCGGAGGCCCACAGGGCGAGGATGTTCATGCCGCGATAGGGTTTGGCGGTGACGGCGTTGACCGGGCGGTGTGTGGCCGCGCCGTCGTGATGCCAGGGCATGCGCCATGCGCCGGCGCCGCGCTCGATGGCGGTGACGATCTCGGCGGTGATGCGCTCGTAGACGGTAGCGCGGTCGGCGGGTGACGGTGGAATGGGGCGTGCGGATGCTTGGGCGATGGCGGCCTCCTGAATTGTGGGATGAGGGGAGGCCGGCGCGCTGGGGGGATCGCGCGCCGGCGCTTGCAGATCAGGCGGCTGTCGCGGCGGCCTTGCCCACGGATGTTTGGGCGGGCGTCGACACGCGCTCGCACTTGGTGAGGACGAAGCTGTGGTCGGTGATCGTCGTCTCGCCGACCTGGCGCTTGCGGGGTTCGATGCGGCCGTCGAGGGTGACGGCCATTCCCACTTGGAGGTGGCCGATTGCGAGGGCGGTCAAAAGCTCGCGGTTGAGCGTCTCATCGAAGCTGACGGCGGAGACCCATTCGGTTTTGGTCCAGGCGCCGTCCTTGCCCTCGACGAGGCGATCGGCGGCGAGGGAGATGCGGACGATGGCGGCGTCGCCCTTGACCTGTTCGATGCGGCCGATGCGGCCTGTGAGTGTGAAGCGGAACATGTGAGAATTGCCATTAGCCGGTCTTCTCCGGCGTTCGCCGCGGGCCTTCCCGCGATGTGAAGCTGCG
>JBEIHY010000130.1:0-7723 GCA_040381035.1 Hyphomonadaceae bacterium | reverse complement strand
CTCTGGAAAAGCCGAACAAATCGGAGGTACATTCTGTTTGCATCGGGGTGGCCTTTCGCTCTGCGCTTTGACTTTGTGGCAAAACGAAATTCTCAGAGTTCGCGCCCCGATGCACCTCCTACCTTTGAGATTTCCGGGCTAAAGCCAATGAGGCGGAGCGCAGGGCTGCGCCGCACACCGGCTGATGCGCCACGCGCCCGCACTCGCCCGCCCGTGGTTCAGCGATTACCGCCAGCCGTCGATTTGGCCGGCGCTGCGCCGCGGCGCTGTTGCGATTGGAAGATCGTTTTCCGGCGCCGCAGCTGGCACAGGTTTGACTGCGGCCGGTTTGGTCTGCGGCGTTGCTGCAGGGGCTGGCTTTGCAGGCGATGCTGGCGCCGGTGTGCTTGGCGCCGGTGTGCTTGGCGCTGGTGTGCTTGGCGTTGGCGGCTTTGCAGCAGCTGTTTTCTTCGCTTGCGCCTTTGCCGCGATTGTTGCCTGTACGGGCGCTGGCTTCTTTGACGGTGGCGCTTTCACCGGCGCCGTGGAAACCGGGGCTGTTTCCGGCTTCGGCTTGTCGCGCGGCGGAAGCGGGGCAAGGGCGGCGGCCGGATGGCGCGACGGCAGCGGCGCCAAATCCGGTTGCGGATCTTCGCCCATGACAGGCGGCGCCCCAAAACGGTCAATGTCCAACGTACTGGTCAGAGAACCGAGCGTGCTGAGCACGCGATATCCGCTCAAGCGCTTTTCTTTCCGGTTGCTCTCGCGTTTCACCTGCGCTTGGAACAGGCTCTGTTGGCCGTCTAGCAAATCGAAAACGCTGCGATTGCCGGAACGGAACTGCTCGGCATACAGCGTCGCCTGATTTTGGGCGGCTGCGACTTCGGCTTCAATCGTCGTAACCTTGTCATTGGCCGCCACCAGCGCGGTGTAATCGTTGCGAATGGCTTGCTCGGCGTCGCGCAGGGCGCGCTGAATTTGAAGTTCGGCTTGGCGCAGCCGCGACGATGTTCGGTTGACGGCAGCCTGTTTGGCGCCGCCATCGAACAACGGCACTTTCATGCCGATCACTGCGCGGGCTTCGTCATTGCGGCCATTGTCGCTGCCGGCATTGGTGCGGACGGCGCCTTGTACTTCGAGGTCGAATTTCGGCAGCATGCCGGCCCGTTGTGCGGCGCGTTGGCGCTGCAATGAGCGCATCAGCGTTTTCGCGCGCATCACATTGGGATTACGCCGTTCGAGTTCCAACACGGCTTCTTCGATGTCTTTGGGCAGCGCCGCGTCGAGATTGGCCGGCTCCACAAGCTGCCCTGGTGCGCGGTTGAGCAGACGGCGATAGTTCTCGCGGGCCTGCTCAAAAGCGCTGCGGCGATCGAGCAGCTCGGAGCGCGCCGCATTCAGGCGTCCTTCGACGCGGCTGACATCGGCGCCGGTGACCATGCCAAACTCGCGCTGGGACTGCACGGTCTTCAAGATCGTTTCGTGGGCGCCAACATTGCCCTCGGCCAGCGCAACAATGGCCTGGCGTTCCAAGAGATCGTGAAACACGGACGCGATTTGCAGCGCAACCGTATCGATTTGTGCGCGATAGGCCCAGTCGGCGCTCTCGGCGGTGAAATCGGCGCCGCGCGCCGTGGCGGTGGCGGCGCCGAAATCCCAAACGTTCTGGCGCAGAGCCAGTGCGAGTTCCGAACGGGTGTGCGTTTTGGGATCCTCGGTGCCTTGGGGCTTGGTTACTTCACGCCCGCGTGAGGCGTTCAGTTCGACATTCGGCAAAAGCGCCGCGTGCGCCTCGCTGCGGCCGTACAAGGCTTCGTCGCGCTGCGCTTCGGCAATGAGAATTTCGGTATTGCTGGCGAGCGCCGAGGCAATGGCGTCGGCCAGGGATTCGCCTTCGCCGGCTTTTGGCGCGGTCGGCTTAGTGTCTGCGATCCTGAGCGGTTTGGCGACTTTGGCGACTTTGGCCAGGGGCGTTGTCTCGCTGGGCCGAAGCGTGACAGGCTTGGCGGCCGGCGACTTGCGCGATGTCTGGGGCGGCTGCCCCAGTGCGCCGCGCAGGCCGTCTATGCCGCGCCCGTTGCGCGGAGCTTCCATTTTGCTGGCTTCGGACGCTTGAGCAGCCCTTGGCGCGGGGCCCTGCTGGGCCCATGCCGAAGACATCGCCACGGCAAGGCCGGCGGCGGATAACAGCCGCCACGCCTTGGGACGGCGTGCAGCAAGAGGAGGGCGAATGTCCCGCATCAATCCGCAATGGACAGAGTTTAGCATAAAATAGAGTTAAGCGTCGGCGTTGCGTCGCAATTAGTCCGCATACGGAGAAATCTCAATTCGGATTTACCACAATCCTTTGGGTGTTCGTAACCAAGACTGAGATAAACGCTCAGTCTGGTAATCCCGTGCAGCGCCTCTGCTGCAAAGATTTTAAAGAGAGATTTCCATGGCCGGCGCGTCGGCAGATGGCGAACAGAATCCGTGGCCGGCCTTCGTGGACGTGCTCACCACCGTCATCATGGTGGTGACGTTTCTGCTCGTCATCATGTGCGCGGCCGTGATGTCGTTGTCGCAGAAGATTGTCGCGGAGGTTAAGCAGTCGCTTGGTGCGGCAAACCTCGAAGCGAAACAGTCCGAGATTGACGCCTTGAAGGCCGAGATCGAACGCATGCAACGGATTTCCGGTAAAACGGGCGGGGCCAATGCGGAGGCCTTGCGGGCCACCGAGCTCACCCGGGTGGAGCCGGTTGAAGGCGACTTGAGGCGGGCGATCGTGTCCAAGCAAGTGGATCCTGATGCCGTCCAACAGATTGAGGCGCCGAAAGACGAGTCCGACCTTGGCGGTTCGGTGGTGCAGAGCGCAGACGTGTTGTTGACGCTGGAATTCAAAGACGGCGCCGTCAGACTGCAGCCAGAGGTCGAGGCCGAAAGCATCACCGTGGTAAAGGCGGCAAAGCTTGGGCCGGACGCCAAGTTTGATGTGTTCGCCACAGCCGTGCTGAACGGATCGGTCTCAGACGCGCGACGCAACGGCTTCTATCGCGCCATGGTGGCGCGCAATATGCTGATCCGCGCCGGCGTGAAGGCCGCAAACATCAATGCCCAAGTGCGCGTCGTTGAACGCGACGAAAAGGGCGACACTGTCCGTATCGTTGCGAAACCTTAGTCTGAGAGACACCTCGTCATGAGCGTCCCCCCCCCTCTCACCGCCGCTATCATCGGCAAGCCCCGCACCGATCTGGATTATTCCAAGATGGGGCCGCGGGAGAATTTGAAGGCCAAGATCAACACCGAGACCGCGCGCATGGCGGTGGTTGTGGGTGGCCTCATTGCGCTGGGGCTCTATGCCTGGGACTTCGTCTATGAAGGCGTCATGGCCAAGCCCGAGCTGAATATGTCGATCATCGGCATCTTCGTGTTTGTGTGCGGGATCGCGTTCTGGAATGTGCTCCAGTTGCACAATGAGACAAAAGCCGTGGAGGCTTTGCGTCGCGACTTCGGCGACAATCGTCCGGGTCCAGAGATTGTCGATAAGCCGGCCATTCTGTTCAAAAAGCCGAAGCTGCTCGGGTACGGCTATCGACTTGTGACGGAGGAGTTGCTGGCCCGATCCAAAGGCCAGCTGCCGACCGAAACCATTCACATGTTGGTCAAGGATGTCGATCAGCGCATCAGCGACGCCAAGGCCACCATGGGCTATTTCGGCGGACTTCTGGTGTTCATGGGCCTGCTCGGCGCGTTCATGGGTCTGATGAAGACGGTCCACTCGGTCGGGGAGCTGATTGGCAGCCTGGATATGAGCGGCTCCGGCGGCAGCGACCAGATGGGCGTTATGATCGAGGGCATGAAGAAGCCCTTGAACGGCATGTCTGTGGGTTTCAGTTCATCTTTGTTCGGACTATTGTTCTCCATGGCGGTCGGCGTGCTCGACCGGTTTATGGCAAGCGCCATGAAGGCGGTGCGCAATGAGTTTGAAGCCTGCTTGATCGATCTTGCGCATCTGGAGATGGCTGCAGAACACGGCCACGCTGGCGGCTCTCTGGGATCTGGCGGCAGCACGCACGGGCCAGCGCATGCCGGGCCGGTCGCACCGGTGTTTGGCGATGGCGTTACATCCGCGGACACGACTGCGCTGATTGAGGTGCTGCGCGGAGGCGTACGATCCAATGCGCAAACAGCCGATCAATTGTCGCAGATGAACCACAACCTGTTTGCGCTGGCGACATCGATCCGCGAGGCGGTGTTGCATGATCGGCGCAAGGATGTCGGCGATGGTCTTGAAGCGATCGCTAAGGCGCAGCGCGAATTGGCGATGCAGCTCACCCTGATGCGACAGGAAGGTGTGGCCCACCAACAGCGCGTTGCCCATGTGCTCGAGGCTTCGGCCCGCGTGCAGGCCGACAGTCGCCATGCGATGGAAGAGCTGGCCGCGCGCCTGGCCCGGGTCGTGGACGCGGTGGCGATTGATGATGCACGCCTGCCGGCGCCGTCAGTCCAGGTCAAACACAGCGGCGCACAGGCGTTAATGGATCGACTGTCCCATGCCTTTGGCGGTGGCCCAGTGCAGGCCACAGGCGGCAGCGACGGTCGTCGCGTCGTCGACAATGATCGCGCACGTAAGCTGGAGCAGGCGGTATTGGCAACGCAGCACATGTCGCGCCAGGTCATCAAGCGGATCGAGGAATCGCAGCGCGATGAGGCGATGGCCGCCGGTGAAGCCGAGCGCCTGCACAATGAACTCAAAGTGCACATCGACAGTCTGACGCGCCGCCTGGACGAAGTAATGGACAAGGGCGAAGTAATCGGCAGTGGCCGCATTGAACGCTTGACCCAGATGATTGCAGAGACGCGCGCGCAAGTGGATACCGGCATGGCGCGCTTGGAAGCGCATGTTTCCTCAGGCCGCCAGCAATCGGAGCGCGCTGAGCGCGCCGCCATTCAAGCCGCCCGCATTGCCACAGCGGTGCATGCCGCGCAGAAGAAAGCCGTCGGAGAATGACGATGCCGAAATTCACCAATCCGTTTACGCGCAAGAAGACGCAAAAGGTTCCGACCCATCGCCGCCGCGATGTGCGCCTCAATGCCGGCCTTGTGCTGCTGCCGCGCGAGATCATCGTCAATGGCGTGATCTTGAATGTCAGCGAGGGCGGTTGCCTGTTTCGCCCGTTATTGTCGCACCTGATCAGTCGCACCGGCGATCCGGTGATCATCGACGTCGCCGGCGTGCGCATTCTTGGACGGGTCATGAACACCAATGTGCGCGGCTATGGGGTGGCCTTTGATGAACTGATCGACCCGGCCATGTTTGACGGCATCGTCCAGACCGACCGTTCCGAACACGCCGAACAGCCGAACCAAACCGAACAGTCGCCGCAAGCGGCTTAGCGCATCGTCGGGATGACGAACGCCTGATCGGCCACTTCACCGGCCGGCCAGCGCGCGGTGACGGTTTTGACCTTGGTAAAAAAGCGCACGCCGTCCATGCCGTGTTGGTTGGCGTCACCGAACGCTGAGCGCTTCCAGCCGCCGAAGCTGTGATAGGCCAGCGGCACCGGGATCGGCACATTGATGCCGACCATGCCGACCTGCACTTTGCTGGCGAAATCGCGCGCCAGGCCGCCATTGCGCGTGAAGATCGCAACGCCATTGCCATATTGGTGCCGGGTGGGAAGGGCGATGGCTTCTTCGATGGTTTCGGCGCGCACGATCTGCAGCACGGGACCGAAGATTTCTTCCTCATAGCTCGTCATGCCCGGTTTGACGTGATCGAACAAAGTCGGGCCGACGAAGAAGCCGTTCTCGTGGCCTTGCAGGGAAAATCCGCGCCCGTCGCGGATCAGGGTGGCGCCTTCCTTGGCGCCGGTTGCCACATAGCCTTCGATACGCGCCTTGTGCGCGGCGGTGACGACCGGGCCATAATGTGCATCCGGATCAGTTGAGACGCCGATTTTCAACCGATCGATTTCTGGCAGCAGCTTCTCAATCAGGCGCTCTGGCGTGCCCTTGCCAACAGGCACCGCAACCGGCAGCGCCATGCAGCGTTCCCCGGCAGAGCCATAA
Source organism: Hyphomonadaceae bacterium (assembly GCA_040381035.1). GTDB lineage: Bacteria > Pseudomonadota > Alphaproteobacteria > Caulobacterales > Aquidulcibacteraceae > REEB506. The sequence continues at coordinate 1,693 of JBEIHY010000130.1, read as the reverse complement.
GCTGATCCGACGAGGTCTTTCACCACCTGATCCAGATCCGCATCCGGCATCACGATGCCGTGGTTTTTCGCCCCGCCCATCGCCTGCACGCGCTTGCCCGCTGCAGCCCCGCGCTGATAGACATAATGCGCAATGTCGGATGATCCGACGAAACTCACTGCCTTCACTTCGGGATGGTCAAGGATCGCATCGACCGCGATCTTGTCGCCATGCACCACGTTCAACACGCCGCGCACGTCGACGCCGGCGGCCGCGCCCGCTTGCATGAACAGTTCCGCCAGCTTCACCGGCACGCTGGGGTCGCGCTCTGATGGCTTCAGCACAAATGTGTTTCCGCACGCGATCGCGACGCCAAACATCCACATTGGGATCATCGCGGGAAAGTTGAACGGCGTAACCCCAGCAACCACGCCGAGCGGCTGGCGCATGGAATACACGTCGATGCCGGGCCCTGCGCCTTCGGTGAACTCGCCCTTCGACAGATGCGGAATGCCACAGGCGAATTCGATCACTTCCAGACCGCGCTGGATATCGCCCTTGCTGTCGGCGACGACCTTGCCGTGCTCGCGCGAGAGCATCACGGCGAGTTCGTTCATGTGGATGTCGATCAGCCCTTTGTAGGCAAACATCACCCGCGCGCGGCGCTGCGGATTGGTGGCGGCCCAGGCCGGGAAGGCGGCGGCGGCGGCGGCGACGGCGGCGTCAACTTCGGCGGCGCTCGCGAGGCTCACTTGCGCCTGCACCTCGCCGGTATTGGGATCAAACACGTTGTGGCGGCGGCCCGAAGCGCCAGCCATGTCTTGGCCGGCGATGAAATGTTCGATCGTGCGCATGGGCGGCTCCCTGGGTTTTGGGAGCCCTTATCCCTGAGCCGGGCCCGGAACGGAAGAGGCGATCGGCGCGTGGCGCGGTGCGGCGGCCTCCAGCCACGCCACGAAGGCCGGGGCGGCATTGGCGCGGTCGAACTGTGCGCGGCCCAGTGCGCTGGCATTGGCGCCCTTGTGGCTGCGGGCCGCTTTGTCGTCGGCTGCGGCTGCGAGCGCGTCAACAAACGCCGTCGGATCGCGCGGCGCCACAACATAGCCTGCGTCCTGTTCGCCGACTAATCCGGCCAGCCAGCCCGGATAATTGATCAGAACCGGCAGGCCGGCGGCGAGATAATCGAAAAATTTGTTCGGCGAAGTGCCGTGATAGAAGGCCGGAATGTCGGCCAGGATTTGCAGGCCGAGATCTGCGCCCTTCAGCAGGCTCGTGACATCCTTGCGGCTCACCGGGTCTTGGAACAAGACCGCGTCCAGACATTCAGCGGCGGCGATCTGCTGCAAGCGCGGCTTTTCCGAGCCCTCACCAATCAGCACCAGTTTGATGTCACTCCGGCCGCGGCGCTTCAATTCGCGCGCGGCGTCGATGACAGCATCGAGGCCATTGGCCTTGCCATGGGCGCCGGCGAAAATCGCGCAGAATTCCCCCTCTTTCACACCCGGCGGGCGTTTGGCCCCTGCCGCGCCGAACAGATCAAAGTCCGAGCCGTTGGGGATCATCGCGATCTTGTCGCGCGCGATTCCGTGGCGGGCGATACCGTCGGCGATGCCTGGGGCCAGCGCCACGCAGCGATCGGCCATTTTGTAGGACACCCATTCCAGCGCGCCCATGCCAGCCACCAGCACCGGATTGGTCATGCCCATGGCGACGG
>JBEIHY010000129.1:0-7746 GCA_040381035.1 Hyphomonadaceae bacterium | reverse complement strand
CGCCGCCGCCGCCCCCGCCGCCGCCGCCGCCGCCCCCGCCGCCGCCGGTTGAAGCTCCGCCGCCGCCGCAAGTCTGCCCGGTCGATAGCTTCAAGGTCTATTTCGACTGGGATCGCTCGAACCTCAACCAAGCCGCGCTCGACACCGTCGACGCCGCCGTTTCTCGCGCTCGCGCTTGCAACGTCTCCGGTCTGGATGTGGTTGGCCACGCCGATACGTCGGGCTCCCCGAAGTACAATATCGGCCTGTCCGAGCGCCGCGCGAACATCGTGCGTGACGCGCTGGTCGCTCGCGGCCTGCCGTCGGGCATCATGATGACCCGCGGCGTCGGCGAAACCGACCTCGAAAAGGCAACCCGTGACGGCGTGCGTGAGCCGCTCAACCGGCGTACGGTTGTGACCATCACCTTCCGCTAAAACCGGCAGGATCCCGAAAGGGAAGCGGGCCCGGCGCAAGCCGGGCCCGTTTTGTTTTCCCGCTTCTCGCGCGCCGCGCGGTCCTGGCTTTGCCGGCGCGGACCGTTCGGGCTATGAACCGCCCATGTCGTCTTCAGTCTCTCATGTCGCCGCCGGTCTCGACGCCTTGGCCGACCGCGCCGAATTCATGATTTCACGCACCGAGGCTTGGTCCGCGATCAATTCCGGCAGCCGCGAACCGGCCGGCCTTGCCCGCATGGCCGATGTGATTGAGCCGGTCCTTGCCGGATTGCCCGGCCGGGTCGCGCGCGTTGCGCTGCCCGCCTCACCTTTCGTGCGCGCCGACGGGACGCTCGCCGCCACCGAGCACGGCTGTGCGCTGCGCCTCAGCGTCCGGCCCGAGGCGGCGATCCAGGTCGCGCTCACCGGCCATTTCGACACGGTGTTTCCCGCCGCCAGCCCATTCCAGACCCCGCACCGCCGGCCCGACGGCAAACTGCATGGCCCGGGCGTTGCCGACATGAAGGGCGGGCTGGTCGTCATGCTCGAAGCGCTCGCCGCGTTCGAGGCGCACAAGCCCAATGACCATCTCGGTTATGAAGTCCTGCTCAGCCCGGATGAAGAAATCGGCTCACCCGCCAGCGCCGCGTTGCTTGCCGATCTTGGCGCGCGGGCACAGTTCGGCATGATCTACGAACCCGCTTTGCCCGATGGCGCGATGGTCGATGTCCGCAAGGGCAGCGGCAATTTCAGTCTGATCGTGAAAGGCCGCGCCGCCCATGTCGGGCGCGCCTTTCAAGACGGCCGCTCGGCCATCGTCGCCGCCGCCGACGCAGTGATGCGTCTTGATGCGCTCAACGGCGCCCGCGACGGCGTGACCTTCAATACCGGCGCTGTTGATGGCGGCGCGCCCGTGAACATGGTGCCCGACGGCGCGGTGGTGCGCTTCAATGTGCGAATGCCCGATGCCGGCGCGCAAGCCTGGGCGCTCGCCGAAATCGCCGGCGTGATCGCGGCGATCGCTGCCCGCGACGGCATCGCGGTGCAGTTGCATGGCGGCGTGACCCGCGCGCCGAAGCCGCTGACCGCGGCCCAGGCCGCGGCAGTCGGTTGGGTCCGCGCCGCTGGCGCCGATCTTGGCCTGGCGCTCAGCTTCAAGCCGTCCGGCGGGGTGTGCGAGGGCAACAATCTCGCCGCCGCCGGCTGTGCGAACATCGACACGCTGGGGCCAATCGGCTCTGGCCTTCACAGCCCCGACGAGATGGCCGTGATGGCGAGCTTTGCGGACCGCGCACAGCTTTCGTTCTTGCTGCTCCATGGCCTGGCCAGCGGGCGCTTCCGGGTGGCGGAGCTTGCGGCGTGAGCGCATTCCGCATCCGCGCCATCCGCGCGTGCGACGCACCCGCCATCATCGCGTTGCGCGACCTTGCCGGGGCGGGCTTTACGAGCCTCGCCGTTGACGACGCGGCTTTGACCGAACGGGTCGAGGCGTCGGCGGCCTTCTATGGCGCAGCCGTCGCCGCGCCCGGGCGTGAGCGCTATATGCTGGCGCTCGAACACATCGCCAGCCGGCGCGTGGTCGGCCTGGCGGCGGTGAAGGCCTCGATCGGGCTGTCGCCGCCGTTTTTCAATTTCCGCATCCTGCGCATCGCGCAGGCCAGCCACGCCGCCGATCGCCGCTTCGACATGGACGTGTTGATCCTCGTAAATGAGTTCACCGGCTGCTCAGAAGTCGGTTCCCTGTTCGTGCATCCCGATTTCCGCGCCGGCGGGGTCGGACGCGCGCTGGCGCAAGCGCGCTATCTGTTGATCGGCGCTGATCCGCAGCGCTTCTCCGACACCGTGGTTTCTGAACTGCGCGGCGTCGTCGACAAAGACGGCCATTCGCCGTTCTGGGAAGCCATTGGACGGCATTTCTTCAAGATGAGCTTTGAAGAGGCCGATCGTTTAAGCGCCCGCTCGGACAACCAGTTCATCCTCGATCTGATGCCGGCCTATCCGATTTATGTCGATCTGTTGGCCCCGGCCGCACGCGATGTGATCGGCCGCTGCCATGCCCAGGGCGAGGGCGCCCATCGGCTGCTGCAATGGGAAGGCTTCCGCTTCTCCAATGTCGTCGACATTTTCGATGGCGGCCCCTTGATGAGCGCCCCGCGCGATACGATCCGAACCCTGCGCGAAGCCCAGCGCGGACCTTTGAAAGTGGCGGACAAACTCAATGCGCCGCGGCGCGCGCTGATCGCCAGCGCAACGGTGAAGGATTTTGTCTGCGTCCCCGGCCTTGCCGAGCCGTTGCCAGGGGCGTTTGCGGTGAGCCGCGAAACGCTGGCGGCGCTTGGCCAGGACGACGGCGCGCCGGCCCTGGTGTGGATGGAGCCCGATGCCCGATAAGTCTGTTTTCATTCATGGCGGCTGGCGCGCCGGGCGCGGACCGGAACTGCGCGCGATCAATCCCGCGGACGGATCGGTGACGTTTGCGGCCGCATCCGCCGCGACTGAAGATGTCGCGGACGCCGTTGCCGCGGCCCGCGCCGCGTTTCCCGCCTGGGCCCGCCGGCCGGTGCAGGAGCGGATCGCCCTGGCCGAAGCCTATGCCAAAATCATCACCGCGAAAGGCGAAACGCTCGCCCGGGTGATTTCAGAAGATATGGGCAAGCCGCTGTGGGAAGCGCGCACGGAAGTGCAAACCGTAGTCGGCAAGGTGGCCTTGTCGATCAAGGCGCAGGCCGAACGCGCCGGGCGCAAATCCGAGGCCGCCGCCTTCGGCGAGGTCACTTTGGATCACCGCCCGCACGGGGTATTGTCCGTGTTCGGACCATATAATTTCCCCGCGCATCTGCCCAATGGCCATATCGCGCCGGCTTTGCTGGCCGGCAATACGATCGTGTTCAAGCCGAGCGAGCTTGCCCCGCGCGCTGGCGCTGTGATGGCGGACGCTTGGGCCGAGGCCGGCTTGCCCGCGGGCGTGCTCAATCTGGTGCAGGGTGGGCGTGAAACCGGCGCGGCTCTGCTCGATGCGGCCATCGACGGCGTGCTGTTTACCGGCTCGGCCGAGACCGGCGCCTTCATCCATCGCCATTTTGCCGGCCGGCCGGAGATCGTGCTGGCTTTGGAAATGGGCGGCAACAATCCGCTGATTGTGTGGCCGCCGGCCGATCTGGCCGCCGCCGCTAATCTGATCGCGCAATCGGCGTTTTTGTCGGCCGGGCAGCGCTGTTCGTGCGCGCGCCGCCTGATTGTGCCCGATGATCGCTTCGGCGCCGATGTGATCGGTGCTGCTGTGGCGCTTGCGGAAACGCTGACGCCACAGCGCTTTGACGCCGAGCCGCCGGCTTTCATGGGGCCACTGGTCAGCGAACGCGCGGCGATGGCGGCCGAAGCCGCCGCCGAGAGGCTGATGGCCGCCGGCGCAATCTGGGTGAAACGCTGGCGCCGCGATGGCGCATTTCTCACGCCGGCGATCGTTGACGTCACCGCCATCGATGCGCCGGACGCGGAGGTTTTCGCGCCGCTTTTGCAGGTTCGCCGCGTCAAGGATTTTGACACAGCGATCATCGCCGCCAACGCCACCCGTTTTGGCCTTGCCGGCGGGCTGATCAGCGATGATGCAGCTTTGTGGGCGCGCGCCCGGAGCGAGATGCGCGCTGGCGTGCTCAACTGGAACCGGCCGACGACTGGGGCTTCCGGCGCGCTGCCATTTGGCGGGCCGGGCTTATCGGGCAATGCCCGGCCGAGCGCCTGGTACGCCGCCGATTATTGCGCCTGGCCGGTCGCTTCCCAAACCGCGCCGAAAGCCATTGCCGTTGCAGCGCCGGGATTGCCCGAATGACCCAGCTTACCGAAATCAACTTCGACGGCCTTGTCGGCCCCACCCACAATTATGCCGGTCTGTCGTTCGGCAATCTGGCCAGTGAACACAACAAAGACGCCGTCGCCCGCCCGCGTGCGGCGGCCTTGCAAGGTATCGGCAAGATGCGCCGGTTGATGGAGCTTGGCCTGCCGCAAGGCGTTCTGCCGCCGCAGGAGCGGCCGCATATCGCGTTTCTGCGCGATCTGGGCTTTGCCGGATCAGACGGCGCGGTGTGGGAGCAGGCGGTGCGCGCCGAGCCCTGGCTGGTGCGCCAGGCGCTGTCGGCTTCGGCGATGTGGGCGGCCAATGCCGCAACTGTCTCGCCGAGCCCCGATTGCGCTGATGGGCGTTTGCATCTGAGCGTCGCCAATCTCAGCGCCAATCTGCACCGCCGGCTGGAGGGTGAAGAGACGCTGGCCGCATTGCGCGCACTTTGTCCCAACCCGGAGCATTTCGCGGTGCACCCGGCGCTGACCGGCCACGCCACGCTTGGCGATGAAGGCGCGGCCAATCATATGCGGCTCTCGCCGGCTGGGATGCATGGGCCGGGCGTTGAGGTGTTCGTTTATGGCGCCGGGGCAAGCGAAGTGGAGCGCACTCGGTTTCCCGCCCGCCAGACTTTGGAGGCGAGCCGCGCGATCGCGCGCCGCCATGGCCTGGATGCGGCGCGCACGCTGTTTGTGCGCCAAGCCGCGACCGCCATCGACGCGGGCGCATTTCACAATGATGTGGTGGCGGTGGCCCACGAAGACGTTCTGTTTTGCCACGAACTGGCGTTTGCCGATCCGGCGGGACTTGCGGCCGATCTGGCGCGGGCGGCGGGCTTTCAGCCGGCGATTGTCAGCGTGCCGGCGGCGGCCGTGCCGCTTGCAGATGCGGTGAAAGCCTATCTGTTTAACGCCCAACTGATCCGTCAGCCGGGAGCCAATCGGCTGACGCTGGTGGTCCCGCGGGAGACGCAGGAAACGCCATCCGCTTGGGCCTATCTGTCCGACCTGATCGCAGACCCTTCCACCCCGATCGGGCGCCTGGAAGTCCTCGATGTGCGCGAAAGCATGCGCAATGGCGGCGGGCCAGCCTGTTTGCGCTTGCGGGTGCAGATGACGCAAGCCGAGCGCGCCGCCGCCGCAGAGGGGTTTTTCCTCACCCCGGCCTTGGCCGACGCGCTGGAGGCCTGGGCGGTCGCCCACTATCGCGAGACCCTGGGGCCGGCCGATATCGCCGATCCCGCCCTGGTGAGGGAAACCTACGCCGCTCTGGACGCGCTGACGAACATCCTGCCGCTCGGGCCGCGGCACTACCGCTTCCAGCGGGCGGGCGCTTGATTGTTTAGTTCAAAGCGCTCGGCTTGAGCTTGAATGAGCCGTCTGGCTTTTCGATGAAAAGCTGGCCGATATTGGGGTGGGTCACCGGCTCATCGGACTTGTCGGACAGGAGGTTCTGCTCCGACACATAGGCCACATAGTGGTTTTCGCCGTTTTCAGCCAGAATATGGTAAAAAGGCTGGTCCTTGCGCGGGCGAATGGGCTCCGGAATCGACTGCCACCACTCTTCAGTATTGTTGAAAGCGGGGTCGACGTCGAAAACAACGCCGCGGAACTCAAAGAAGCGATGGCGAACCACTTGGCCGATCGAGAACTTTGCCTTGCGCATCTTGCCCTCTAGCGGCGCCGCTCTGGCGCCTGACGAAAGAGATATGGAGCGTTGAGCCCGCCTGCAACAGGGGACGCGCTGTCAGCGAGCAGCCAGGACGAAACCGCACACTGCGCGTGCAGCCGGTTTCCGACTGTGCAAAAACTGGGCTAGGATGGTGGGAAATGTCTGCCGCCGATCCCCCCGCAGGTTCCCCGCCCGCTACGCCGTCTCGGCGCCGCGACGCTTATGCCGCCTTGGACCTCGGCACCAATAATTGCCGTTTGCTGATCGCAGAGCCGCATCGCAATGGTTTTCGGGTGGTGGACGGCTTCAGCCAGATTGTTCGCCTCGGCGAAGGGCTGGCGGGCAATGGGGTGTTGAGCGAGGCCGCGATGGCGCGCACGATCTCTGCCTTGGAAGTCTGCGCGCACCGCCTGCGCCAGCGCCAAGCCAAGTTTGTCCGCGCCATCGCCACCCAGGCGTGCCGCCAGGCCGGCAATGGGCGGGCGTTTCTGGACGACGTGGAGCGCCGCACTGGCTTGGCGTTGGAAATCATTGACCATGCGGAAGAAGCCCGTTTGGCCGCAGCCGGCTGCGCAGCCCTGATTGACCCTCGCGTCAAGGCGGCCTTGGTGGTCGATATTGGCGGCGGCTCCACGGAATTGACCTGGGTGGATGCCGCGATGGCTGCGCGTGACCCGCTCAGCGCGCCAATTCTGGCTTGGACGTCTTTGCCGGTCGGCGTCGTCACATTGGCCGAGCAGGCCGGGCCTGACATCGCCACCGATGCCGGCTTTGCCGAAGCTGTGGCGCGGATCGCGGCCGCCATTCGCAGCTTCCACGGCGCTGACGCTTTGGCGCCGCTGTTTGGCGCCGGCCGCGGCCAATTGGTTGGCGCCAGCGGTACGGTGACCAGCCTCGCCGGCGTGCATCTCAATCTCGTCAAATATAACCGCGCCATGGTCGACGGTCTCAATCTGTCGCTCCGCGATGCGCGCGCGGCCATTTTGCGGCTGCGCCTGGCTGGGCATGACGGGCGCGCGGCGATGGCCTGTGTCGGGCCGCTGCGGGCCGATCTGGTCGTGCCGGGGGCGGCCATCTTGGAGGCGGTGTTCCAGACCTGGCCGGCCAACGCCATCCGCGTCGCGGACCGCGGCCTGCGCGAAGGCATGCTCTTGACCCTGATGGCCGCGGAGCGCCAGCGCGCCCGCGCCCGTAGCGACGCCTAATGCCCGATGACAGCAAGCGCCGCTGGAGCGGCCCGAAAGGCCCGTCCGGCCCGACATCGGGGCGGGGCGGCGAAAAGCAGCGCGCCCATCATGTTCGCACCCAATCGTCCAAGAAATGGGTCGAGCGGCAATTGAACGATCCGTATGTGCAGCGCGCCAAGGCCGAGGGCTGGCGGGCGCGGGCGGCGTTCAAACTGATCGAGCTGGACGAGAAATTTGGTCTGCTGCGCCCGGGCTTGCGGATCGTCGATCTTGGCGCGGCGCCCGGCGGCTGGGCGCAAGTGGTGGTGCAAAAGGGCGCGGGCCAGCTGGTTGGGATTGATCTGTTGCCGGTTGATGCGCTGCCGGGCGCCCACTTCATTCAGGCGGATTTCTTAAGCCTCGAGGGTGAGGCAGCGGTGATGGCCGCGCTGGGCGGGCCGCCGGACCTGGTGCTGTCGGATATGGCCGCCAACACCACCGGCCACCGCGCCACCGACCAGATCAAGACCGGCGCGCTTGCCGAAGCCGGCGCTGATTTCGCGATCCGGGTGTTGAAGCCCGGCGGAGCGTTTGTCACCAAGGCCTTCCAGGGCGGGGTGGATGGCGGGCTGCTGGTGAACCTGAAACGCGCCTT
>JBEIHY010000128.1:0-7785 GCA_040381035.1 Hyphomonadaceae bacterium | reverse complement strand
GACCGCGCCGAGACGACCGACGGCGATCATGGCCGCATCGAACAACGCGTCTGCCTTGCCTCCCAAGCGGTCGACAGGCTGCGATCAGATCGTCGCTGCGCCGGCGCGCACGATTTTCCCGGCCTCGCCTGCATCGCCCGCGTGCGCTCAACCACCGAGCGCGACGGCAAAACCCTGTCCGAAACCCGCTACGACATGTCTTCCGCCCGGCTTGACGCGAAGACGATGGCGCTTGCCACCCACAGCCCTTTGGGCGTCGAGAACCGCCTGCACTGGGTGCTCGACGTCGTCTTTCATGACGACCTTTCGCGCCTGCGAACCGGGTTCGGCCCGCACAACATGGCCATCGTCCGGCGCATGGCGATGAACAAGCCGCGCCACCCCAAGGAAAAGCACAGCCTCAAGAACAGGCGAAAACTCGCATGCCTCAACGAGGATTACCGCGAAAGCCTCGTCCGCCAGAAGCCAGCGTTAACCTGAGGCGATTCCCCTGCATGCGGGCCTGGAGGTCACGGCCAGAATCGAACTGGCGTACACGGATTTGCAGTCCGCTGCGTGACCACTCCGCCACGTGACCTTGCCGTATCGGCGCAAAGTCAGTTAGCAACGATCGCGCCGGGCTGCAATGTCGGATACCGGTTCGACTCACAGATGTGACCGTTGGAGTTTGCGATGACTGATTTTGCGCGCGCCCGCCATTGGATGGTGGAGGCGCAGATTCGCACCAGCGACGTGACCGATCATGCTTTACAAGACGCACTGCGTTGGCTGCCACGGGAGCTGTTTGTCCCGGCCAATCGCCAAGCCTTGGCCTATGCTGAGACCGAACTGGAGGTTGCGCCCGGGCGCTACATGCTGCGGCCGCGGGATCTGGGCAAATTGCTGCAGGCCCTGGCCCCCAAGCCGTCCGACAAGGCATTGGAGGTGTTCGGAGCCAGCGGCTATGGCGCAGCGATCCTTGCCGCGATGGGCTGCCAGGTGCTGCTGCTGGAGCCGGACGCGGAATTGGGCAAGCTCGCCCGGGCGGCGCTTGACGGCGCCCAGGTGGGCGGGGTGGTTCTCGGGTCGTCGGATCCCCTGGCCGGTTGGCCCGATGCGGCGCCCTATAATGTCATCCTGGTCAATGGCGCGGTTGAAGTTGTGCCGCCGGCTTGGCTGGATCAGTTGGCGGAAGGCGGCCGGCTCGGCGTGATTGAGCGCAATGGCCCGGCTGGCCAAGCCCGCATCTATTCGCGCTCCGGCGGCATCATAGCCTCGCGGGCCGTGTTCGATGCGGCGCCGCCGGTCCTGCCGGGGCTGGCCAAGCGGGTTGAATTTACCTTCTAACCGCTTGCCTTGGGCTGGTTCGGTTCGCGCTGCTGGCGTTTGGTCTTGGCCGCATGGAAGGAAGTGCGGAGTGAAATTGGCGTTAACCGTTCAGGCGTTCTATATGAGTGCTTGGGGTGAGGGTTCAGTCATGGGGAAACACATGCGTTTCTGGGTGGCCGCGGCGGTAGCGGCTCTTTCACCGGCGACGGCTTTGGCCGAGACCTTGCCCGAGGCGCTCGCCCAGGCCTATGCCGGCAATCCAACTTTGGCGGCGGCGCGCGCCCAGCAGGCCGCGACGGATGAGAATTTCGCCCAGGCCCGGGCTGGCTTCCTTCCGCAACTTGCCGCGACCGGCACGCTATCGACTCAACGGGTTGAGACCGAGAACACCAATGTTTCAGCCAGTTCGCCGCTGCGCAATTCGACGACCGAACTGGACCCGCAGACCTATGGCCTTCGCGCGACGCAATCAATCTATGCCGGCGGGGCCAATTGGGCCCGCCTGAAGCAAGCAGACGCCGTCATTGCCTCCAGTCAGCAGGGCCTGCGCGCCGTCGAACAGCAGGTGCTCTTGCAAGCGGTCGCGGCCTATGTCGACGTCATTCGCGATGAAGAGCAGGTGCGCATTCGGCGCTCGAATGTCGATGTGTTGCAGCGCCAGCTGCAGGCGGCGAACGACCGGTTCAAGGTCGGCGAAATCACCCGCACCGATGTTGCCCAAGCGCAAGCGCGCCTTGCCGGCGCTGAGGCCAATCTGGCCGCGGGCGTCGCGGCCTTGGAAGGCTCGCGCGCGCAATATGCGCGGATCATCGGCATGGCGCCCGCTGGACTGCAAGCCCCGCCGACCCCGCCGGAGATTCCGCCAACTATTGACGCCGCTATTGATGCGGCAGTCGCCGCCAATCCAGACCTGCAAAGGCTGATGAAGGCCGAAGAAGTGGCGCGCCGCCAGATTGCGATCGAAGCGGCGGCGTTGAAGCCGGATTTGTCAATCGTGGGCCAGGTCGGGCGCTCAATTGACGCCTCGGGGCGCGGCTTTGAGAGTGATTCCACCAGCGCCAGCGCGCAATTGACCATCCCGCTGTTTGAAGGCGGCCTTGCGCGGTCGCGCACGCGCCAGGCCAAGATCAATCTCACCCGGGCGCGTATTCAAAGCGAAGAGGCTCGGCGCGGCGTCGTCAGCAATGTCACGGCGGCCTGGAACGACCTGAACGCATCGCGTCAGGTGATCACCGCCACCCGCGAGCAGGAGCGCGCCGCCAAGCTCGCGCTTGAAGGCGCGGAGCAGGAACTGCAAGTTGGCTTGCGCACGACTTTGGATGTGCTCAACGCCCAGCAAGAGCTATTTGACGCCCAGCTCACCGTGGCCCGCGCTGAGCGCGACGCTTATGTGGCGCATCACCGGCTGCTGCAATCGATCGGCGCGCTGACGCCGCAATCGGTCGGCGTTAAGGACTCGTTATATGATCCGGCCAAAAGTCTTGGTCGCGTCAAGACGACGATTCTCAGCACGAAACCTGTGAAGACAGACTAAGTTTCGCCACAAGCTGTTGGACCGCGTCGGGGCCAAGCCGCTACTATTGAGCAGCGGTGGTGAGTCGCGCGCGACGCGCGACCTCGAGCTGAGCGGGTCGGATCAATGTCGATGCAGCAGAATACTCAATCAGAACCTTCCATGGAGGACATTCTCGCCTCCATTCGGCGAATCATTTCCGAAGACGACGATCAGGCGCGCCGTCCGCCGGAGCCAGTCCTTGAACTGAAACAACCGGCGCCGACGCCGGCGCAAGCGCCGGCTCCGTCCGCCGCCGCAGAGGAAGATATTCTGGTGTTTGACGAAGAACCCGCGCCGCGAGAGCCGGAACCCCAAGCCCAGCCCGTGGCGCGCGTGGCCGTCCCGGCTGCTCCAGTCGCGGCTGTCGATGAGAGCGCGTTCGACGAGGCAATCGTGTCACCGCAAGCGGTCAATGCCGCAGCGTCTGCGTTTACGCGTCTGTCAGGCTCGTTGCGGATTGCGGAGGCCCCTGGCCAGACCATTGAGGGCGTGGTGCGCGAATTGCTGCGTCCGATGCTGAAAGATTGGCTGGAGGCGCATTTGCCGGCGATCGTGGAAGCCAAGGTTGAAGCCGAGGTTGAGCGGATCGTGCGGATGTCGCGCTAAACTCTTTCGCATCACGCCCGGCATGCTGCTATACAGAACGCCCGCTCACCCGGCGGGTGTTTTTGTTTTCGGACCCATGCTCGACACCACTTTCGACCCCAAAGCCACTGAGCCGCGCCTGATCGCGGCCTGGGACAAGAGCGGCGCCTGCAAGCCTGACCCTAAGGCCCGGGCGGCCTATTGCATCATGATCCCGCCGCCGAATGTAACGGGAACGCTGCATATCGGGCACGCGCTCAACAACACCTTGCAAGATGTGCTGGTGCGATTTGAACGGATGCGCGGCAAATCTGTGCTGTGGCAAATTGGCCTCGACCATGCTGGAATCGCCACACAGATGGTGGTTGAGCGTGAGCTGGCCAGGAGCGGCAATCAAACCCGGCGCGAACTGGGCCGCGAGGAGTTTCTCAAGCGCGTTTGGGCTTGGAAGGAGCAATCGGGCGGCGCCATCGTCAATCAGCTGAAGCGCCTTGGCGCCAGCGCCGACTGGTCGCGTGAACGCTTCACGATGGATGAGGGCTTGAGCGCGGCGGTGCGCAAGGTGTTTGTTCAACTGCACCGCGACGGCCTGATCTACAAAGACAAGCGGCTGGTGAATTGGGACCCGCATTTTGAAACGGCGATTTCTGACCTCGAAGTCGTGCAGCGCGACGTCAAAGGCAAGATGTGGCGGTTTGCCTATCCACTAGCAGACGGGCCGATAGACGGGGTGAGCGAAATCGAAATCGCCACCACGCGCCCGGAAACCATGCTGGGCGATGGGGCGGTGGCCGTGCATCCCAGCGATCAGCGCTATGCGAATTTGATCGGTAGGATGGTGCGCCTGCCGATCTCGGAGCGTTTGATTCCGATCATCGCGGATGAATATCCGGACCCGGAATTTGGCTCCGGTGCGGTGAAGATCACCGGCGCGCACGACTTCAACGATTTCGCCGTCGCGCGCCGCCACGGGATCGGCATGTTCCCGCTGATGGACACCAAAGCGCGCATGGCGGGCGACTATGTGCCGCAGCGTTTTCAGGGCCTGGATCGCTTGGTCGCGCGCGACAGGATCGTCGCCGAAATCGAAGAGATGGGCCTGTTGCGCGGCGTTGAAGACAAGACGATCTCGCAGCCCCATGGCGACCGCTCCGGCGTGGTGATTGAGCCAATGCTCACCGAGCAATGGTATGTCGATGCGCCGAAGCTGGCGATCACGGCCACCGCCGCGGTGGAGCAAGGCGACAGCGTTTTCACCCCGCGCCAATGGGAGAAAACCTATTACGAATGGATGCGAAACATTGAGCCGTGGTGCGTGTCGCGTCAGCTCTGGTGGGGTCATCGGATCCCAGCCTGGTATGGTCCGGACGGACAAATATTTGTCGCTGAAAGCGAGGCCGAAGCAAAGACCGTCGCGAAAAAACACTATGGCGCTGATCGCCCCCTGACGCAGGACGAAGACGTCCTCGATACCTGGTTTTCCTCAGCGCTGTGGCCGTTTTCCACGCTCGGCTGGCCCAATGACACGCCGGAGCTGAAAAAGTTCTATCCCACGGCCACGCTGGTCACCGGCTTTGACATCATCTTCTTCTGGGTCGCGCGGATGATGATGATGGGCCTTTATTTTATGAAAGAGGTTCCGTTCAAGGATATCTATATTCACGCTCTGGTGCGCGATGCGGCCGGCGCGAAAATGTCGAAGTCCAAGGGCAATGTGATGGACCCCTTGGAGCTGATCGACCGCTTCGGCGCCGACGCTTTGCGCTTCACGCTGGCCGCCATGGCTGCTCAGGGTCGCGATATCAAGCTCAGCGAACCGCGCATCGAGGGCTATCGCAACTTTGGCACCAAGCTGTGGAACGCGGCGCGCTTCTGCCAGATGAATGAATGCAATTGGTGGGAAGAATTTGATCCCGCCCAGGCCAAACAGACCGTCAATCGTTGGATTATCGGCGAGACGGTTAAGGCCGCCCGCGCCGTCACCACTGAGCTGGAGGCGTTCCGCTTCAACGAAGCCGCCAATGCGCTCTACCGCTTTGTCTGGAATGTGTTTTGCGATTGGTATTTGGAACTTATCAAGCCCCTGTTGAACGGCGAAGATGAGGCCGCCAAAGCCGAAACGCGGCGCACTGCGGCCTGGACGCTCGATCAGATCCTGCGCCTCTTGCATCCATTCATGCCGTTCATCACGGAAGAATTGTGGGAGAGGCTCGGCGAATTCGGCCGCAAGCGCGATCGGCTCCTTATTCAAGAGCGTTGGCCCGATCTGGCCGGCGGCCTGCTCAATCCGGCCAGCGCTGAAGAGATCGAATGGATCATTGATCTTGTCAGCGAAACCCGTGCGCTGCGCGCGCAGATGAATGTTCCGCCGGCCGCGCGTATTCCTTTGCTTCTGGTCGGCGCCGATGAAGCGACGTGCGTGCGTTTGGAACGCTATCAGGATCTGATCGACCGGTTGGCGCGACTGGAATATTCCACCAGCGCGGACGCTGCCCCTGAAGGCAGCGTTACCTTCGTGCTCGGCGAAGCGACGGTGGCCTTGCCACTCGATGGCGTCGTCGACTTCGCCGCCGAGGCTGAGCGTTTGGCCAAGGAAGTCGCGCGCCTCGACAGTGAGATCACCAAGACGCAAGCCAAGTTGTCCAATCCGGAATTCGTTGCCCGTGCACCGGAAGAGGTGGTGGACGAGCACCGTGAGCGGGTGGAGGAATTCACGACCCAGCGCGCCAAACTCGCTGACGCTCTGGCCCGTTTGCGTGCGGCGCTCAACCCCATGCATTGAGGCGCGCGGCGATGAAGGTGCTGTTCGTCCACACCAATTTTCCCGCGCGGTTTGTCCATCTGGCGCAAATGATGGCGGTAGCCGGCGATACGGCGTGGGCCATCGGTGGGCCAACGGCGCGCGCCATTCAAGGCGTCAACCTTGCCAAGTACAAGCTCGCGCGTGGCTCGACGTCCGGCATTTTGGCTGTGCGACGCGGTTTGAAGGCGATGCGATTCGCGGCGTCGCGGCGTCGCGGCGATGGAGGCGGCCCAGGCGCTGGCGCAGCGCGGCTTTACGCCCGATGTGATTTTTGGCCATCTTGGTTGGGGCGAAACGCAAATCCTCGATGCGGTCTGGCCGCAGGCGCGTAGCCTGGTTCATGCGGAATTCTTTACCCGCCCGTCGGGTTTGGATGTCGGGTTTGCCCCGGAATTTCCCAGCCTTGATCCGGTTGGATTTGCCCGTGTGCGCAGCAAGACGGCTTCCTTGGCGATGACGCTGTTAAACGCTGATACTGGCCGGTCGCCGACGCATTTTCAGCGCAGCACCTTCCCTGCGGAATTGCAGGCCAAGATCGAGGTCATCCATGACGAGGTGGACGTCGCGGCCGCCCGCCAGCGCGCGGACGCCATATTCACTCTACCCAATGGCGTTGTGTTAGGTGCGGGCGATGAGGTTGTCACCCATCTCAATCGCAATCTGGAGCCGCTGCGCGGGCTGCATATTTTCTTGCGCGCGCTGCCTGCGAGTCTGGCGGCGCGGCCCAAGGCTCAGATCGTTATTGTCGGCGACGAGAAAGGCACGCCCTATGGCATGGCGCATCCGAAGGGCACGACCTGGCAGGCGCACTTTCTGAAAGAGATTGAGGGCCAATGCGATCTGTCGCGGGTGCATTTCCTCGGCAAGATTGAGCGCGCCCGGTATCTGGACTTGCTCGCGATTTCGGCCGCCCATGTCTATCTCACTTATCCTTTCATGCTGAGCTGGAGCCTGATCGAGGCGATGAGCGTCGGCTGCGCGATCATCGCCTCTGACATCGCCCCGGTGCGGGAGGCCATCGCCCACAGGCAAGCCGGGATCTTGTTTGATGTCTTTGATCCGGCGGGTTTGGCCGGCCATGTGATTGAGGCTTTGGCGAATCCGGGCAGAGTGGCGAGATTGCGCGGCGCCGCGCGCGCGCATGCGGT
Source organism: Hyphomonadaceae bacterium (assembly GCA_040381035.1). GTDB lineage: Bacteria > Pseudomonadota > Alphaproteobacteria > Caulobacterales > Aquidulcibacteraceae > REEB506. The sequence goes on along the minus strand of JBEIHY010000128.1, from coordinate 386 downwards.
GGCGCATTATGATGTGCGCCAGTGTCTGCCGCGGATGTTGTTTTGGTGGAACGTGTAGAAGCCGGGGCCCGACGCGCCTCCTGAAGCGAGACAAGCCGATGAGTGAGACGACGCCGCGGGTTCAGTCTTTGGGCCCCAACCGGATGCTGGTGGCCGGGCGCGGCGGCTGGCTGGTGGCCAACCCGAACGACACGTATGTCGGTGCTGCAGTGTGTCGCTACGGGGAATACAATTACATTGAAGCCAAGCTGCTCGCGCAGCTGGTCCAACCCGGCGCGGTGGTGGTCGAGGGCGGAGCCAATATCGGCGCGCACACATTGTCGCTTGCCCGCGCCGTGGGGCCGGGCGGACGGGTGATTGCGTTCGAGCCTCAGCCGGCGGTGTTT
>JBEIHY010000127.1:0-7982 GCA_040381035.1 Hyphomonadaceae bacterium | reverse complement strand
GCTGCACACCTCAATTGGCCGGGCGCGGCGCAAGTCGCGCGCATCGAACGTCATCGCCGCGTGCACGGACGCGAAAGCGTCGAAGTCGCTTATTTGGTCACCAGTCTGTCGGCAAACGAAGCTGATCCCCACGCCTGTTGGCGCTCAATCGCGCCCATTGGGCCATCGAAAACCGGCTGCACCATGTCCGCGACATGAGCATGGGCGAGGACAGCTGGCGTGTCCGCGCCGGCGCCCGCCCGCTCGCCGGACTGCGCAATCTGGCCTGGTCGCTGCTCAGAAAAACCCGCCTCCCCATACCTGAAGCCCGCGAAAACTTCCGCGAAGACCGCGCCCAAGCCAGAAAAACCGTCACCGGAAGAATTCTTTGAATGGCCCTGCTTCACCATAGAGATGACTTGTCGCCCGCGCAGCGCGTGCTAGGCTCATCCCATGGAGCCCAAAGCCTCGCGCTCGGCGCGCACTGTGGCGGATACTGCGGTGCGGGTGTCAGCGATCGTTGTCGCGCACGACAGCGCCGCCGCGCAGCCGCTTGAGCTGTGCCTGAGGGCCGCCTTGGCCGATCCTTGGGTTGATGAACTGGTTTTGGTCGATGCCGGCCAGTCACCGGATTTGGCAAGCCGCCTGCGTGGCCTTAAGGCCGATCGGCGCGACATCGTGTTGATCGGCGCGGCCGGTTCGGCGGCCGAAGCGCGCAATCGGGGCGCGGCCGCCGCGCGCGGGCGCTGGCTGCTGTTTCTTGATCCGGCCCTGGTGATGCAGGCCGGGGCGGTGGCGCGTTTGGTGTCGGCGGGGCGCACGGCCGCTTCGCCCTGGATCGTGGGCGGCAGGGTGCTTGACGCGAAGGGCCGCGAACGAGGCGAGGCGCGCGGCCCGGCGCCTACGCTGCAATCGGCCTTCGCTGACGCTCTGGGCATGGCGCGCCGGCCGGCCCTGTTTGGCGACCGGGCAGCGCCTGTTGGTGTCGTCGGCGGCGCCATGATGCTGATCCCGCGTGATGATTTTGTGGGTCTTGGCGGTTTTCAGAATGCCGCTTTGGAGCCGTTGGAAGCGTTTGATCTCTGTCAGCGGGCCGCAGCGGCCGGCGGGGAAGTGCGCTTTGCCCCGCGCGCTGAAGGCGTCCAGATCGCCCCCGCACGCCGCGGCGGGCGGGGGCGCAGCATGACCCGGCTGCTTGGCCGCAACGCCCGCGGCCCGGTTGAGCGCTTCGGCGTGGCGCTGTCGGCGCCTGCGTTGCAGGCCCTGTGGGGCTTCCGTCAGGCGGTCGCTGCGCTTTTTCGCCGTCGACGCTGAAAAAATTGCGCTGCCCCCTTTCCGTGGCCGCACAACGGCCCAGTTCTACCCGTGGAGCGGGTGCAGGTGCACTCGCAGGTTCAGAAACCCGAAGAAATCCGCGGGAGAAGTATAATGCGCGTAACCAAGCCAGAGCCAGTTCGCCCGATCCGTTCCCTGTTGCGCGGCCTTGATGCGCTTGGGGCTCTCAGCGCCGCCGATGGCCTGACGGTCACCGAAACCGCCCGCAAGGCCAAGCTGCCGCGAACCACGGCCTATCGGGTGCTCGAAACCCTGCGCCTCGGCGGTTATGTCGAGCGCGACGAGGATGACCGGTACCGCGCCACCGCCAAGGCCGCCCAGCTCGCCGCCCTCGGCGAAGCGCTGAGCAACGGCCATGCCGCGCCGGTCAAGAACGGCAATCATAACGCCGTTGACGCGGCCTGATTTCCTTCCCTTTTCAGTTTCCTGGCGTCGGTGGGTTCCCCACCGGCGCCTTTTGTCTTTTCGGGGTCTTACGGGCTTGCCGGCACAATCGTGCCGAGCTGCAAGCTGACTTCATCGCCGTTGGAATAATTCAAGCCGCGCACCGGTCCGCCCTTGAGCGCAAAGCCAAGCCCGCGGGCTTTCAATCCGGATTGGAAGGCCGCCAGCTCGCGCGCTTCGATGACGGCGTTTTGGCTGGTTTCGCCGCGTTCGCCAGCCTCGTTGCCGCTCCACAGCGCCACATCGGTGCGGGTCATGAACACCAGGCTCGGCTCGCGATAGCCGGACACGATGAGCGGGCCTGCGCCGGGCGACAGGCGCGGATGCAAGCCCTCGCGCGCCAGTGCGGTCGCCACTTCGCGGCTGACCAGCAATTTGTGCGCTTCGGGCAGAATGCGCTCGCGCGCGGTGAAGACAAATCCAAGGCCCGTGATGAGCGCAATGACGAGATAAGTCGGCGCGGTGCGCGCCGCCGCCAATCCGACGACCAACGCCAAGGCCCCGGCGCTGATGATCATCCCTGTCTGCAGCGCGCGCTGGTCTGAGGCCAGTGTATCGCCGGGCGCATAGGTCGCAAGATAAGCACACAACGCCGCCAGGCCGGCGGTGGCGAATGCCGAAAGCGCAATCGCAACCCAACGGGTCTTGCGCCAGCCGGGTTGGAACAGCGCCAAGAGCCCGGCCCCGCACAACAGCGCAATCGCGGGATAGGTCGGCAGCGGATAATGTGCGAGCTTCACTGGCATCAGTTCAAAGATGGCAAAGCTCGGGATGATCCAGGCGAGCAGGAAGCGCTCATCGGCAAACGACGAATCGTCGCGCCGGGCGCGCAACGCGCTGAACGCCAGCCGCGCTGCGCCCGGCAGGGCGACCGTCGCCGGGAAGATCAAAAGCGACAGCAGCAGCAAATGCACGCCAGGCGGGGTGAAAGCGTGTTCGCCCCCGGCGGTGACCTTGTTGCCGAGGTCCTGGCCGATGGCTTCGGCGAAGAAGCGGCCGTCAGTGGCCACGCCAATCGCGATCATCCAGGGCAGCACGATCACGGCCGCGAGCAACGGGCCGCTCCAATGCGCCAGCGGTTTCATCCAGGCGGCGCGCCGCTCCCACAGCGCCAACGCCAGCAGCGTCAGACCCATCACCATTGGCGTGATCGGGCCCTTGATCAGCACCCCGGCGCCGAGCGCGCCCCACGCGATCAGGGCCAGGCGAAGGGGATGGCGCGGCGGGTTGCGCAGGCGCGCCAGAGCGGCCAGGCACAGCGTTGTGAGCCCGCACAGCATGGCGTCGGTCTTGGCGATCATGCCTTCGGTGGACAACAGCAGGCACCCCCCCAGCATGGCTGCGCCAAAGAACGCCGCCCGCCGGCCAACCAACGCAGTCCCGCCCCAAAACGCCGCCAGCACGGCGAGCACCGCGCCGAGCAGTGAAGGCATCCGATAAGCCCAGATCTCGCGCGCTTCGACCTTGGACAGCGCCGCGACGCTTGCCGCCTGCAGCCAATGGATGCCGACTGGCTTTTTGTTGCGCGGATCGTCCTGCACATTGATGCGGACGAAATCCTTCGTCTCCAGCATCTGAGCTGTGGCTTGGGCAAAGCGGCTTTCGTCGCGATCCAGGGGCGGGATCGAGAAAAAGCCCGGCAGTACGGCTGCGATCGTTAGCGCGGCAAGCAGCACATAAGCCCGCCAACCGGCAATTGCCCGGTCCAGCCAATCCTGCGCGGGCAAAGCCGCGACGTCTTTGGTTTCAGCCCGCATCGGCTGTTTCTAGCCGGGGCCTGCGCCCCGGCCAAGGACAGGACTCACCGCCGCCTCATTTCTTTGCGCAGCGCGGATCGACCGGCTCTTCCGCCTTCTTCTTGCCGAGCCCGCCAATGGCGCGGCCGAGCATGCCGCCGCCGGGAATGCCGGTCGCTTCGCCGATTGAGCCGGCGACGCTGGGCTGGTTGCGCTTTTGCTCCGCCAGCATGGCGCAGTATTCGGCGTCCGACATCTGGGCCGGGTTGCGGCTGGCGCCATTCATGCGCCCGCCGCCGCCGGCCATCATCGCGCCCATGTCCTGCACGCCGTCGCGCGTCACCATATCCATGCGCACCGATTTGAAATTCACCCGGACAAACCATTCCTGGTCCCAGGTGGTCTTCGGATCGGCCGGGCGTTCGGGGAAGACTTGCGTGAACTGGTCGCCAAAGGCGGTTGTCCACAGCATCCCGCCGCTGCGGTCGCCGCCTTTGGCGACTTCGTCGAGCACCTCTTTGGGGATGGTGCAGGTGGTTGTGGTGGGCGCCAGCACTGCCTTCAGCCCGATCAGGCGCTGTACTTCGGCGGGGGCGAGATCTTCGGCCATGATGAAGGTCGCCGGACGATTGGCCGAGGACCACATCACAATATCGCCGCCGCCGCCCGTGCGCTCCTGGCCGGTCATCAGGCCAAGGCTATAGCCGGTCGCGCGCGCCACGCTTTGCCAGTCCAGCTTGATCGCGCCAGAGGGTTGTTTGGCGGTCGAGGAGAAATTCAGCGGGGCCATGAAGGTCTTGTCCGCCGGCAGGGTGAAATTGATCGCCGGGCCATAATTGCCCTGGATCGTGTGGGCGCCGGCGAGGCTTGCGCCATCGGGGAAGCGGGCATTGAGGCCGCGATTGCGGCGGTCGTCATTGGGCCAATCGGCATAGGTGCGCGCAGTGTCCGGCGTCGGCTTGCGCACATCGCGGGCGTCGACGCTGCCGCGCAGCGCTGCGATGTCTGGATCGTTCTCGCCGCGCATGAGTTTGTCATAGGTCAGCGTCACCGGCTGGCCGGGGCCGGCGCGCTCCCCGCATCCCCAATAGAATTTGATCGAGCCTTTGGGCGGCTGATAGGGCGCGCCCGGGCCGGTTTGTCCGGGCTGGCGCTGCGGGGTGGCGAGCGCGATCGGCTTGTTGACCTGGGCGGCCGCCGGCATGGTGTGGCTTGCTTCTGGCGCACCACTGGCGGCGAGGCTGGAGCCGAGGCGCAGTTCCACGCTGCGCCCGCTCGTCGGCATGCCGCCTGTGGCCATGCGGATCATGTCGCCCATGCCCATCTCGCCGCCGCCGGCCGCCCCCATCATCGCCATCATGCCGGCGCCGGTGGTCGCGCCCATCCAATAGCGCGCTTCGGGCGGGGTGACTTGCTGCTGGGGCCGGTTCTGCGCCGCCGCGCCAAACGCCGTCGCCAGAACGCTGGCCGCCAAAATCAAGGTCCGCCGCATCGTGTTCTCCTGCAATTGACTGTCGCCGACGCTAAAACGGCAATCGGGGAAAAAACGAGGCGGATCACCCGATTGGCTTATGACTTTTTCGCAAGCCAACGCGCCAACCGCGCTAACCCTTCTTCGATCTGGGCGGTCGGCTGGCAAAAAGCGAGCCGTGCCCAGCCGCGTCCGCGGGTGTCGCAGAAATCCAGGCCTGGCGTGAGCGCAACATGGGCTTCCTCCAGAGCGCGGCGGCAGAAGGCAAGGCTGTCATCGCTGTGGCGGCTGATATCGATCAGCACATAGAATGCGCCATCCGGCGTGGTCGCGGGCGCAAGGCCAAGGCTGGGCAGCGCTTCCACCAGCAGCGCATGATTATCGGCATAGACCAGCCGGCGATTTTCGCATTCGTCGGCCGCGGTGAGCGCGCCAAGTGCGGCGTGTTGGCTGATCGCGGGCGGGCAGACGGCGAGGTTTTGGCTCAAGCGCTCGATCGCCGGCACGAGCCCGGCGGGCGCCACGATCCAGCCGACACGCCAGCCGGTCATGCCCCAATACTTCGAAAAGCTGTTGATCACGACGGCGTCGGGCGCAACGGCCAAAGCGCTGGTCGCAGGCGCGCCATAGGTCAGGCCGTGATAGATTTCATCGCTGATCAGCGCGCCTTCTTGCGCCTGCACGGCGTGCGTCAGCGCCGCGAGTTCGTCGCGCGTCAGCATCGCGCCGGTCGGGTTGGCGGGGCTGGCAATGACCGCGCCGGCGAGGGGCGCTGCAGCGGCGAGCGTCTCGAGATGGGCGGGCGTGAGTTGGAATTTTTCACCTGCCTGCGCGTCGATCAGGGCCGGCTTCATGCCTAGAGCCTTGAGGATATGGCGGTAGGGCGGATAGCCTGGCGCGGCCATGGCGACGCGCGCGCCGTCGCCGAACAGCGCCAGGAACGCCAGCACGAACGCGCCCGACGCGCCGGTGGTGATGGCGATCCGGTCAGGGCTGATCGACAGATCGTGCTGCGCGCCGTACCAATCGGCGATCGCGCGGCGCAAGGCCGGCAAGCCGAGGCCATCACTATAGCCGAGCGTATCGGCCCGGATCGCGCGTTCGGCCGCGCGCAAGGCTGCCTCGGGCGCGGCCTGGCCAGGCTGGCCGACGTCGAAGCGCACAATGGATTGGCCGCTGGCGGTCCGCGCGCCGGCTTCGCGCGCGACTTCCATGGCCAGGAACGGAGCGATGGCGGCGCGGGCGGATGGGTGCAGCATGAGCTTGGCTTAGATCATCGATGCAAAGCCAAGCAATCGGAAAACCTTGAGCCGCCGCTCAAACCCTTCTAGCGTCCCGCCAAATTCCATAAACCATCTTGGGGAGCCCCTGATGTCCACGCCATACCGCCTCTATGGGGCGGAGCTGTCGCCTTATTCCGTCAAGGTCCGGTCTTATCTGCGCTACAAGGGCCTGGCGCATGAGTGGATCAGCCGCTCGGGCGCCCGCAACACGGAGTTTGCCAAATACGCCAAGCTGCCGCTCATCCCGGTGCTGGTCGATGCCGATGAAACCGTGCTGCAGGATTCCACGCCGATGATTGAGGCGCTAGAGCAGCGCCATCCCGAACCGTCGATCCGGCCTGAGGAGCCGGCCGCGGCTTTCTTGTCGGCGCTGCTGGAAGACTATGCCGACGAATGGCTCAACAAGGCGATGTTCCATTATCGCTGGACCTATGAGGCCGATCAGCTGAGCGCGGCCAAGCGCATCGTTGATATGATGATCGAAGGCCAGGAGGTCGAGGATCGCCGGCCGCTGGAGGCGCAGGTACGCGAGCGGATGACGGGCCGGCTCGGGCATGTCGGCTCCAGCGCTGAAACCGCGTCGGTGATCGAAGCTTCGTTCCGCCGCTTTGTGGCGCTGATGGAGCAGCATCTGCGCGGGCGGCCTTATCTGTTTGGCGGGCGCCCGTCGCTGGCCGATTTTGGCGTTGCGGGCCAACTTTATGAGTTGCTGAGCGATCCCACGCCTGGCGGCGTGATCCGGGCGCATGAGCCGCATGTGGTCGATTATGTGGAGCGGATGTTAGAGCCGGCCGCCCAAGGCCCGTTTGAGCCGCTCAGTGCGCTGGCCCCAACGCTGGCGCCGATCCTAAGCGAGGAAATCGGCGCGATCTATTTGCCGTGGATGGACGCCAACTCCAAATCCGGCCGCGCCGGCGAAGAGCGCTTCACGGTCATGCTCGACGGGCTGGCCTACGCCCAAGCGCCGCAACGCTATGCCGGCAAGGCGCTGCTCGAAATCCGCCGCAAGCGGGATGCGCTGATGGCCGATGAGGCGCTGGGCGCGCTGCTGCATGAGACGGGTTGCTATGAGCTGCTGATCCTGCCGCCAAAGCCGCCGGGCCGGGGCGAGCGCCAAGGCAGCCGCGAAGAAAGCGAAGACGCCGCGGAGGGCTGACGCAACCAATATGCAGCGGCGCCGCCCGCGCCGCCGTTGTTCACGATCACCGACATCGCCGCCGCCGCGGCTCTCGGCATGCCTCAGCCGAGGCTCGCCATCACCAGTGCGCGCTCGCCGATTACGCTAATCGCGCCATAGCCGACCGCTAAGATCGCCGCGATCCATACCAGCGCCAGGCAATATTCGCCCGCATCACGAAGTTTCTGCATGGTTTCCTCCCCGAACCGCCGCCCTTTGCGGGCGTGTCAGTTTCGTAAAGGGGAGTTCACCTCAATGAACGACGTTTGGCAAGCCTCGACGTCGGCCGTTTAGGGAGCACACGATCTGTCCGGTGCAGGTAGCAGATGATCTGTTCGGCGTTTTGGCGGCCATGGAGGCCTTCGATGCGCCGGACGCAATAGCTGCAGGGCCTGCGAATGTTGAAGTTGAGAGATGTGCTGAGCCGTTGGGAGGCTGGCCGATTGGGCCAGTTGGAGGCGGCCGAGATTTTGGGGATAAGCGAGCGGAGTTTGCGCCGCTGGAGCCGTCGCTTTGAGGAGGATGGCGCGGACGGGCTGATCGACCGACGGCTCGGC
>JBEIHY010000126.1:0-8030 GCA_040381035.1 Hyphomonadaceae bacterium | reverse complement strand
GGCAAAGCCCCTGCGTGTACGCGCGCGCGAAATCGCAAGCTTTTTGACCAACTTCCCAAGGAACCTTGCAAATCCGAATACTTCAAATCCGACGAAACACCCGCATTCCTGGGGCCTTCAGCGTTTTTCACGGGCGACCAGATGTTGCGGCGCGTGCGCGTGATCACGTCGATACCGCGAGCGGTCAGCGACAAAAGCCGGACGCGGCCATCGTCGGCTGCTGTCGCGCTCTCGATCAAGCCGCGCTCGCTGAGATTGGCGACGGTGCGGGTGGCAGCCGGCTGGCTGACGCCAAGACCGTCGGCCGCCGCGCCTATGGTCATCGGGCCAAAGCGCTCCAACGCCGCCAAAAGCGCCACCTGTGTCGGCAGCAATGGCAAACCGGCTGCGTCAAGAATATCGGCCGCATCCGACAACCGCCGATCCGACAATCGCTTGAGACAGCTGCCCATCGCGATCGGACCCAATGCCGCAACGAAATCTTCCGAAAACGATCCCATGTCGCGTTATATAACGAGCTATGCTTACACCGGAACCGGTTCGAAGTTTCTGGCTGCTTTGAAGCGATCGGCAACTTCCAGCCGGGAAGCGCCATCAAATCAATTGGTCAGGACCCGTCGCGGCTCAAATGCGCGATCAAGGCGCGCTGGAAAGCCGCGCCTGCATCGAGTTGTGATTTCAGGATGTACTCGTTGGGTTGATGCGCCTGCAGGATGGAGCCGGGTCCACACAGAACGGCCGGCATCGTCGCCTGCTGGAATAGACCGGCCTCTGCGGCGTAAGCCGCCGCACGCACGGAATTGTCCCCGGTCAGCGCCCGCGCCAGCCGCTCCGCCGAACTGTTGAGCGCTGGCGTTAAAGGCGGTGAAGAAGAGCGCCGTTTGACCGTCACGCCGCCTTCGGGGGCCTTCTCCTTGATTCGGGCATCCAGTTCGGCGACGGCGGCGAAGAAGCGGTGTTCGTACTGGTCAGCCAGGGCATGGGTGGGGCTGCGCAGATCCCACACGAACTGGCAGCGCCGCGCCAGGATGTTCACCGCCGTGCCGCCCTCGATCATCCCGACTGTCATCGTCGGGCCCTTGGGCTCAAACAAGGAGGCCGGATCAGCGCTCGCTTCGGCTTCGCGGTTCATGGCCGCAATCAGGCTGACCAGTTCGCTTGCCGCCATGATCGCCGACACGCCCTGCCCGGTCTGACTGGAATGGGCCTCCCGCCCGATCACTTCAACAATGAAGGTGCGGATGCCCTTATGGCCCGACACAACCTGCATGTCTGTCGGTTCGCCAACAATCACCGCTTCCGGGGCATAGCCGAGCTTGGCGATTTCACCAATCAGGCGCGGGGCTCCAAGGCAGCCAACCTCCTCATCATAGCTGAAAGCGAAAATGACCGGCCGTTTCAGGTCCGAAGCCAGCATGGCGTCGACGTGGGCGAGGCTAAGCGCAATAAAGCTCTTCATGTCCGCCGTGCCCCGCCCGGCGAATCGATCGCCGCAATCGGTGAGCGTGAAAGGCGCGGTCGACCAGGGTTGACCGTCCACGGGCACGACATCGGTGTGGCCGGACAAGACAATTCCCCCGGCGCGATCGGGGCCAATCCTTGCGATCAAGTTTGACTTGCGAAAATCGTCACTCGGCACAAGGATAGACGACACGCCACGTTGAAAAAGAAAATCTTTCAGCCACTCAATTAAAGCAAGATTTGACTCACGCGAGGTCGTATCGAACCCAATGAGCTTTTCTAGTATACTGAGAAGTTCGGCTGGAATGGTCATGAGTTTCTTTCAATTTCCGTCAAACGCGCCACAGGAATGAGACAAATGCAATTGTTAATGCATCTGTCCGCACTTTTCTCTTTTCAGATCACAGTGTTCAGTTCACAAGGTTGCATTCTGCTGGTATCACCCAAATGGGGGATTGATGCGCTACCCATCTCTTTTCCCGTGGAGCATACCTAGTGGCCGGTCTTAAAGCCAAGCAACGCCAAGACACTCTGTCGCGCATTCGCACTTCAGCGCGGGCGTTGATCGCTCAAGACGAGGATAGCGGGTTTACCTCCCGGCGAATTGCCGCCGGCGCCGGCATCTCGGCTGGGCGCCTGCTACAATACTATGCCACGCTTAACGACTTGATCGTTGAGTTGATGGAAATAGAGCGCAACGAAATTTTCATCGGTCTGGAAGCCGCCGAAAAGGCGCTGCCAAGTCGGCTCGGCTGGCGCAAGCGTGTGCGGGCGCTGCTCAAGACGATGTTTGAATTGCACATTGAGCGCGCCGCTTTGGTCCGCCGCTCCATGGCCTATTCCTGGACCTGGGGCGGCGACATCGAAGAAAAGATGACCGCAACGGGCAAGCGCATGGTCGCGGTGCTGGAGCCGATCATCGACGACCCGGCCGACCGTCTTGACCCGAAACTGCGCGAAACCGCCGCGACCAGCCTGTATCGGTTGTTCACGCACGGCCTGCGCCACGCTTTACAAACGCGCCAGGACGCAGAAACCGCCGCCGCTCAGCTTTGGCCGGTGGTCGAGCTTCTGCTGGACGGCGTTGAGGCGCGGCGATCGGCCACAACGAAGCGATGAGTTGAAGCCGCGGCGGCGGCCGGCTAAGGCTTGCCGCACCATGGCCGATACGTCTTCCCTGGGCTTAAGCCCCGCCGCCGATCTCACTTTCGCTAACATCGAGGCCGCCGCCGCGCGGATCAGCGGCCAAGTGGAGCGCACGCCCATGCGGCGCTCGCGAACGCTGTCAGACATCACCGGCGCGGATGTTTGGATCAAGTTCGAAAACTTGCAATTCACCGCTTCGTTCAAAGAACGCGGCGCGCTGAACAAGCTGCTAAGCCTATCGGACGCCGAACGCCGCAACGGCGTGATCGCCGTCTCGGCCGGCAATCATGCCCAAGGTGTGGCCTATAACGCCGCCCGCCTGGGCATGCCCTGCACGATTGTCATGCCGCTTGGCACGCCGTTCGTGAAGGTCGAACATACCCGCAAGCATGGCGCGCGCGTGTTGCTCAACGGCGAGACCTTCGCTGAAGCCACAACCTATGCTTATCAAGTCAAAGACCGCGAGGGGCTGACCTTCGTGCATCCCTATGACGATCCCTTCGTCATCGCCGGCCAGGGCACGATTGCGCGCGAAATGCTGGAAGACGCGCCAGATCTCGACATGCTGGCGATCCCGGTCGGCGGCGGCGGGCTGATCTCCGGCAACGCGATCGCGGCCAAGCACCTGAAGCCGGAGATCGAAATCATCGGCGTCGAAGCGCGCATGTATCCTGCGCTCTATGCCGAGCTGCGCGGCGAAACCCCGCAATGCGGCGGCCAGACCATCGCCGAGGGCATCGCGGTGAAGCAGGCCGGCCGCCTGCCTTTGGCGATCTGCCGCAAGCTGGTGCGCGAAGTGCTGCTGGTCGATGAACCGCACTTGGAGCACGCCATCACGCTTTTCTGTAATGTCGAAAAGACGATTGCCGAAGGCGCGGGTGCGGCAGGCCTGGCGGCCCTGCTTGCCCACCCCCATCGCTTCGCGGGCCGCAAGGTCGGCCTGATCTTGTGCGGCGGCAATATCGACAGCCGGCTGCTTGCCTCTGTGCTCACCCGCGCGCTCGTGCGCGAGGGACGGATCTCGCGCCTCCGCCTGGTCGGCGACGACCGCCCCGGCTTGCTCGCCAAGGTCTCGAAAATGATCGGCGATCTCGGCGGCAATATCATTGAGGTGGCCCATAACCGCCTGGCTTTGGACGTGCCGGCCAAGGGCGCGGAGTTCGACATCCTGATCGAAACCCGCGACAGCCAGCATACCCAAGAGATCGTCGATGCGCTCGCCGCCACCGGCTATCCGCCACGGCGGCTTTAGGCGCGTTACCGGCTTGACCTTATTTCCGCCCTGCGATGACAATAAAGCGACACAATATTACATTCTAGCGGCCTTCAGCGCCGCGCGACAGCGAAGGGGTTAGTGATGATGAAGGCGGGACACATGGCGGCGGGGCTCGTGCTGGGCTTGGTTTTGACTGCCCCCTCAGCGCTGGCCCAGAGCGGCGAACGGCGCGTCGATAACCAGCGCAATTCAACCAAGAATGTCGATGTGCCGCGCTGCGCCAAGTCGCTCGGCACGCTCACTCTGACCGACGGCGAGGGCCGCGGCTGGACAACCTACAATCTCGGCGCGCCCTCGACACTGCTGAAGGTCTATGTCCAACGTTCGGGCTGCTTCAAGCTGGTTGATCGCGGCGCCGGTATGGACGTGGCCGAGCGGGAGCGCCAGCGCGCCGCCGGCGGGGATCTGCAGCGCGGCTCCAATGTCGGCGGCGGGCAAGTGAAAGCGGCCGATTATGTGCTGGTCGCGGACGTTTCCACGGCCAATTCCAATGCCGGCGGCTCTGCGATTGGCGGGGCGCTCGGCGGGCTAGTCGGCGGGCGCGCCGGCGCGGTGCTCGGCGGCATCCGCACCCAGCGCGTGGAGGCCCAAACCGTGCTGTCGTTGGTCAATGTCCGCACGTCTGAAACCGAAGCAGTGGTCGAAGGCTCGGCGAGCAAGAGCGATATCAGTTTTGGCCTGGGCGGGCTGCTCGGCGGCGGCGGCCTTGGCGGCGGGGCTTATGAGAACACCAATGCCGGCAAGGCGATCGCGCTGTCTTTTCTGGATGGTTATCGCCAGATCGTCGACCAATTGGGCGGCCTGTCGGGCAATGCCGCAGCCGAGGCCCCCAAGCAAAGTTTTGTGGTGCGCGGCGGCCCGCTTGAATTGAAGCGCTCCCCGGCTGCATCCAGCACGACTGTGCGGACATTGCAGGGCGGTGACATCGTTTATCCGCTCGGCGCCAAGGAAGGCCTGTGGTGGGAAGTGGAAGACGAAAACGGCAATACCGGCTGGGTCGCCAACGATAAACTTGCGCCGAAGAAATAAGCCAATCGGCGTGGCTTTTGCGGGCGGCCGCTGGGGCCGTCCGCTGGGGCCGTCCGCGCTGCATGCCGCACGCTGGCGCAACGCCGAGATGGGCCGCCTCAAAAAGCAGTCGCCGGCGATTGACGTTGCCGCCTGAAACCCGCACACCCCAGCCATGACGACACGCCCCAAACTCTATATCGGCAACAAGAACTATTCTTCCTGGTCGATGCGGCCGTGGCTGGCTTTGACATGGGCCGGTCTCGACATTGAAGAAGTGGTGATCGCGCTCGGCGGGCCGGGCTATGGCAAGTCGACGACTCCAGAAATCATCGCCGTCAGCCCTTCGGGCAAAGTGCCCGCACTGGAGTGGCAAGGAACCACCATCTGGGACAGCCTGGCCATTTGCGAATGGGCCGCCGAGCAGCGCCCGGCAAGCCAACTTTGGCCGGGCGAGCCATTGGTCCGCGCGGTTGCGCGCGCAGCCGCCTGCGAAATGCACTCTGGTTTCGCGGCCCTGCGGCGCGATCTCAGCATGAATATCCGCCGCCGCGCCACAGTGGCCAAACCCTGGCCGGAAGACACCCAGGGCGACATCGCGCGCGTGCAGGAATTGTGGGCCGATCTGCGCGCCCGCTTTGGCGCCGACGGGCCCTATCTGTTTGGCCGGCGCGGTATTGTCGATGCAATGTTTGCGCCCGTCGCAACCCGGTTTCGCACCTATGGCGTCGCACTCAACGCGGTGAGCCAGGCCTATTGCGCCACCATCTTCGCCGACGCCGCTTTCCAAGCCTGGGAGCGCGCGGCCAACGCCGAAGCCTGGACCATCCCGGTCACTGACAATCTGTATATGGAGTAATCGGATGCGCCCGCTTCATGCCGGCTTCGCGCTCGTCGCGTTGGCCCTACTCGCCGCCTGCAGTCCCCAGGGCCAAACCGTGATGGAAGAACTGAAAAAGCAAGAAGCCGCACGCACGGCGGAGTTTGAAGCCGCCGCCGCGGCCTCGGCGAAATTTCTTGAGGCCAACAAGGCTGCTGTAGGCGTCAAGGTCACGCCGAGTGGCCTGCAATACAAGGTGGTGCGCGCCGCGCCGGGCGATGGCCCCCGCCCCGGCCCGACCACGGAAGTCAAAGTGAACTATGAAGGCAAGCGCATCGACGGCCAGATTTTCGACAGCTCCTACAAGCGCGGCGAGCCGGTGGAATTTCCACTCAACGCCGTCATTCCAGGCTGGACCGAAGGGCTGCAATTGATGCGCCCCGGCGAGGAGTTCCAGTTCTTCATTCCCGCCGAACTGGCCTATGGTGCCAAGGCCCCGCCCAGCATCGGGCCGAACCAAGCGCTGATTTTCCGCGTCGAACTGCTCAGTTTCAAGGACGCGCAAGGCCGCCTCGTCAGCCCCGCCGCGAAGTGAGGCAAACATGGTCCGAACACTGATGATTGCGCTTGGCCTGATGAGCCTGACCGCTTGCGCCAGCCTGGCCCGCCCCGAAACGCCGCAACAGAAACTTGAAAGGCTGGAAAAAATGGCCGCCGCCGCCCGCAATACGCATACCGAGACGTTCCAGGCGCCCGACGCCGCCGCCAAAGGCGTCGTGAGCCGCCCTTCCGGCCTGCGCTACCGCATCCTCAAGGCCGGCCCAGCGACGAGCCCGGTGTCGCGCGCCACTGATACGGTTGAAGTGCATTACGAAGGCTGGCTGCTCAACGGCCAGGTGTTCGACAGCTCTTATGCCCGCAATGAGCCCGCTGCTTTTCCCGTCAACCGGCTGATCCCGGCATGGGTCGAAGCCTTGCAGCTGATGCGCCCGGGCGACGAATGGGTGATCTATGCGCCGTCCAATCTCGCCTATGGCCCGCGGGGCGCCGGCGCAGACATTCCGCCCAATTCCGATCTGATCTTCCGGCTAGAAATTCTGTCAAACAAGAGCCAGCCCTAACAAACCGCGCCGCTCGATCGTCCGTTCCCGGACGATTGAGCGGGCTCCGCGTTGCGGAACCGCCTCAAGAAAAGTGCGCCACAAGCGCCGCCACCGTCTCGGCCGGTTTTTCTTCCGGCAGGAAGTGGCCGCAATCGAGCGCTTGACAGCTCAGCGTTTCCACTTCACCAGCCCAGATCGCGGGAATGTTGAAGATCAATCCGGTGGAGGGCGACTTGGCGCCAAAGAGCACCAAAGTCGGCGCCGTGATCTTGATCTCAGCATCGCCGATATCGTGATCGAGATCGATAGAGGCGCCAGCGCGATAGTCTTCACACATGGCGTGAAAACCTTCCGCCGTCCCGCTGCCGGCGGCATAGGCGGCGGCAACCGCATCGTCAGTCCCTGGAATGAGCCGCGCAGCGCCATGCACATAGGCATGCGCCGACGGCCCCAGCAGCAGTTCGGGCACCGGCGCCGGCTGGATCAGTGCAAACCAATGCCACAGATTGCGCGCCACCGGCAGTGTCAGGTTGTTATAGATATGGGCGGTCGGTGCGATATCGAGGATCGCCAGCCGCTCGACGGCATCGGGAAAATCCTTCGCCAGCCGGCGCGCCACCCGCGCCCCGCGATCGTGGCCACAAAGATGAAAGCGCGTGTATCCCAGCGCCTGCATCAAAGCCAAATTGTCGCGCGCCATCGTCGCTTTGGCGTAAGCGCTGTGATCGCCACCGCCTTCGGGTTTGTCGGACTGGCCATAGCCGCGCAGATCGGGCGCGATGACCGTGAACTTTTCCGCCAAACGCGGGGCAATTTTGCGCCACATCAAGTGGTTTTGCGGCGCGCCGTGCAGCAACAGCAATGGCGCGCCAGAACCGCCCAGCGCAACGTTCAGGGTCACGCCATTGGCCTCAATACGGCGATACAGGAAACCGGGGATTGTCGGGAAATGGGTCATCTGCGTTCGGCTTTCTCTTCAAGGCGGCGTTGTGCACTTTGCCTTCCATTTCAGGCAAAGGGGATGGCCTTCGCTTCTCCCCCGCTCGGTTCAAGGAAAGGGGTAGAAACCAAGCGCCTCAGGGAAAGTCTGCAGAAGCATCCATTCTAGCGCTCTATACAGAGTTTCACGTCAGCCGGTCGCAAAAGTCGGGTGCTGAGCGCCGATTTTGTGCCGTTTTGGTGGTCTGCAGGCGGATTTCCCGGTCGCTGGACACAG
>JBEIHY010000125.1:0-8250 GCA_040381035.1 Hyphomonadaceae bacterium | reverse complement strand
TTTGGCGAGACGATCTCTTATGGCGCCTTGGCGGAACGGCTGGCGTCGGCCGCGGCTGTCCGTGCAGTGGCTGGTGCGGTGGCGCGCAATCCGGTGTCGATCGTAATTCCGTGCCACCGGGTGATCGGCGCTGACGGCAAGCTGACTGGGTTTGCCGGAGGCATTGACCGCAAACGCGCTTTGCTGGGCTTGGAACAGGGCGGCGCGCTCGAATTGTAGCGCCTCGTTTCTGGGCAGGCGCGGATTGGGCGTGCGAAAACGGGGCGGCGCTCTCGCGCCAAACGCGAGCGGTCGGTGTTGTTTTGGCTGTTTTTTCAGCTGCGGACATAAATGCACAGCTCATTTCGCGGGCGGCGTGGCCCTTGCAACCCTGACCGACGCACGGCAAGCCTTAACCAATTGCTGCGTAACTGCGATTCGTAGTTGTTTCGCCCTGATCGCGCCCAAGTGGCGCCCGATAGGAAGGGGCGCAGTCTGCGAAGAACAGGCGTCGCCCCTGGCGGCGATGGGCTTTTGTTGAGGTCTTGGTCGTCGTTGGGCTGCGGGAAGGCAAAGGCAAATGGACGGATTTTCAGGCGGAGACGTCGGTCAAACGCGTGGAGCGGCAAAGTCGATGATGGGCAACATGTTTGGTTTGATCGCGCCGGACATCGCCATCGACCTCGGCACGGCGAACACTTTGATTTATGTCAAGGGCCGCGGCGTCGTGCTCGATGAGCCGTCGGTGGTGGCTTATGTGTCGGAGGGCGGGCGCAAAGTTGTTCATGCCGTCGGCGCCGAAGCCAAGACGATGCTCGGCAAGACCCACAAGATGATGGAAGTCATCCGGCCGCTGCGTGACGGCGTGATTGCCGACTTCGACGTTGCCGAGGAAATGATCAAGGAATTCATCAAGAAAGTGCAGCCGCGCACCAGCTTGATTTCACCCCAGATCATCATCTGCGTGCCGACCGGCGCCACTGCTGTGGAGCGGCGCGCCATTCTGGAAAGCGCCCAGGCGGCTGGCGCCCGCAGGGTCCATTTGATCGAGGAGCCGGTGGCGGCCGCGGTTGGCGCCGGATTGCAGATCGATGATCCGTCAGGCTGCATGGTCGTTGATATTGGCGGCGGAACCACCGAGATCGCGGTTTTGTCGCTCGGCGGGGTCGTCTGGTCGCGCTCGCTGCGCATCGCCGGCGACAAGATGGATGAAGCAATTATCCAATATCTGCGCCGCACCGAAAATCTGCTGATCGGCGAAAGCACGGCGGAGCGGATTAAGAAAGAAATCGGCACCGCCCAGCCCCCGGAGCCCGGCCAGGGCGCCCAGCTGACGATGACGATCAAGGGCCGCGATATCATGAACGGCACGCCGAAGGAAATCATCGCCACCGAGGCGATGGTGGCCGAAGCGCTGTCGGATCCGGTCGGCGAGATTGTTGAGGCGGTGAAGCAGGCGTTTGAACAAATGCCGCCGGAACTGGCTGCTGACATCTATGACCACGGGATCATGATGACCGGCGGCGGCGCGTTGCTGCGCAACCTCGATCGGGTCATGGAAGAGCGGATCAAGATCCGCGTTTCGGTGGCCGATGATCCGCTGCGCTGCGTCGTGCTCGGCTGCGGCAAGGCGCTGGAAATCCTCAAGCGGCCGGAATCCAAGCGGCTGCTGCTGCCGGAAGTCTAGGCGCGGTCGGTCAAGCGAACGAGGGCGATATGGCACGACGCAGAAATGCGCGCCGCAGCGGCGGCGGCCCGTTGACCATTGGCGCGGTCACGGCCGTGGCGCTGATCGCTGTCGGCGGCGGGCTCTTGGCGTTGCGCAATGCTGAAACCGGCCAGCTTGGCGTGGAGCCGGCGGCTGATGATGCGCTTGGCGGTGTTATTCGCATTTTGGGCGCCCCGGGGCGGGGGCTTGCCGATGGCCTTGATCGGCTCGGCCAGATGTGGACAGCGACCGATCGGGTGAAGCAGTTGGAGCGTGAAAACGCCGAATTGCGGGCCTGGCGCGGCCTGGCCTTGGCGCTGGCCGAGCGCAATGAACGCTACGAGCAATTGCTGAAGATGCCGGCCGCGAGCTTGGGCGGCGCTTTGACGCCCAATGCCGGTGTTGCCGCCCGCCTGGTGCTGGACGCCGGCGGGCCTTTCCGGCGCACGCTTTTGGCCAATGCCGGCGCCGATCTGGGCGTCAAGCGCGGCTATATTGCCGTCAATGAAAACGGGCTTGTCGGCCGCGTCGTCAGTGTTGGCGCATCGACCGCGCGTGTATTGTTGCTGGATGATTACAACGCCCGCGTACCAGTGATGGGCCAAACCTCGCGGGTGCGCGCGATCATGGTTGGCGAACCGGGCGGTTCAGCGCCGCTGGAAGGCATGTTGCATCTGACCCAGCCGAAGCTCGGTCCGATTGTGGCCGCCGGTTCGACATTGCGCGAGGGCGAAGCCGTCGTCACCAGCGGCGACGGCGGCGTGTTTCCCGGTGGCCTGTTGGTGGGCTATGCGCGGCGCGACGGCGCGAGCCAGTGGCGCGTTGACCTCGCGGTCGCGAAGTCCGGTATCGACATGGTGCGGATCATTCCGTTCGCGCAGCCAACGCCGCCCGAAGCCGCCCCCGTCAATGATGCCGGCCCGCCGCCGCCGCCGCCGTCCGCGCGGGAAATCGCGGCGGGATCAGGCGTTGCGCTGGCGCCGCCGCCGGTGCGCTTGTTGCCGCCGGCGCAAGTGCGCGCGCCCGCTGCTCGCGCGCCGCCGCCGCCGCCCAATGCAGATGATGAAGTCGACGGCGCTCCAGCGGCGGATGATACGCCCGCAGCGCCGCCGCCTGCGCCGGCCCCCGCTCGCCCCCCTGGAGCGCCGTCGGGATGACCACAGGATTGCTCACGCCGTTGTTTCAACGCAGCGCAGCCAGCGCGCTTGGTTTGGCGCTGGCCGTGGCGTGCCTGCTGGCGCCAGCTTTGCCGCTTGGCCCATTGCGCCATAGCGCTTGGGTTCCCCTGGCGGTGCTGTGGTGCGCTTTTGGATGGGCGGCGCGCGGTGAAACCGGCTGGCGCGCGCCGGCGGCCTTGTTTGGTCTTGGCCTCATCCATGACCTGATCAGTGGCGGCGCGATCGGCTTGTTTGCGATCCTTTACTTGGCGGCATTCCTGATTGGCCGCAGTGCGGCAAACGCGACGCGTTCGCACAATCTGG
The DNA here is from genome assembly GCA_040381035.1 of Hyphomonadaceae bacterium. Classification (GTDB taxonomy): domain Bacteria; phylum Pseudomonadota; class Alphaproteobacteria; order Caulobacterales; family Aquidulcibacteraceae; genus REEB506. The sequence continues at coordinate 5,082 of JBEIHY010000125.1, read as the reverse complement.
TGACCGAATGGGGCGGGTTTGCCGCCACGGTTTTTGCAGTCGGCGTGATCGCCGGTGTAATCGGCCCGCTGATTTATCAGGGCGCCTTCGGCATCGGCAATTTTGCGATTGCAGCAGCGGTGACCACAGCCTTGTTCCCGCTGGTGCGGCCGCTTTATCTGCCGCGCGGCTGAGGGGGATGCGATGACGCCACGCCCAACTGCAAAACGCGACCTGATGGCGATCTCCAGCCGCCGCGCCTTTCTGACAGGCGCGATGGGCGTTGCCGCGGCCGGCGCCATTGGCGCGCGATTGTTGTATCTGCAAACGCTGGACCCGACCGACTATGCCGCCGAAGCCGAAAACAACCAATTCGATCAGCGCCCGATCATTCCCAAACGCGGCGTGATCCATGACCGCTTCGGCGTGCCGCTGGCGATCACCAGCCCGGATTATCGCGTCACCATCCGCCCGGAGCTTGCCAAGGGTCAGTTGGAGGTCGTCATCGGCAAGGTTGGCGACATTCTGGGCCTGGCGCCGGAAGTGGTGGCGCGCCGCGTGCGCGACGCTAAGGGCAAGCGCGTGTTCGACGATGTGCTGATCCGCCAGGGCCTGACCTGGGACCAGTTCGCCGCGATCAATGTGCGCCTTCCGGAACTGCCGGGGGTGTCTGCAGAGGTCGGCCAACAGCGGTTTTATCCCTACACCGCCGCATTTGCTCACCCGATCGGCTATGTCTCCAAGCCCAATCAGCGCGAGATCGAAGAGGTCGAGATCGCCGACCGCAAGGCCCGCGGCATCACGCCTGGCGCGCCGTTTGACTCGAGCCGCGCGCGCTATCTGCGCCACCCCGATGTGCGGGTCGGCAAATCGGGGCTGGAAGCCTCGATGGAAAACGAATTGCGCGGCAAGCCCGGCATTCGTCTGGTGGAAGTGAATGCCTCTGGCCGCGAGGTTGGCGAGAATGACCGCGAGCATGAGCCCGCCACACCTGGCCAGCCGGTGGTGCTCACGCTTGACGCCGACATGCAGCGCGCCGCGATGGAGCGCATGAGCGGCGAGAGTGCGGCCTGCGTGGTGATGGACATCTGGACCGGCGAGATCATCGTCATGGCGTCTTCGCCCGGCTTTGATCCCAATCTGTTTGTCAACGGCATTGGGGCAGAGGCCTTCAAGACGCTCAACGAAAGCGACTATAAGCCGCTGTTCCACAAATGCGTCACCGGCGCCTATAAGCCCGGCTCGACGTTCAAGATTGTCACGGGCGCTGCGGCCGTCGAAGCGGGCTTGGACAAGAGTTTCCGCGTCAATTGCCCGGGCTATTTCACCTTTGGCGGCCGGCGCTTCCACTGCTGGAAGCGCGGCGGCCACGGAACGGTGGATTTCCACGCCGCCATGAAGGGCTCGTGCAACGTCTTTTTCTACAATGCCGCTTTGCGCGCCGGCCCCGAAAGGATCGCCGATATGGCCCGCCGCCTCGGGCTCGATCGCAAATATGATATAAATGTGCCGGCCGTGCATGCCGGCATTATTCCTGACCCAGAATGGTGGGCGAAAAAGCGCAACGAACCTTACCCGCCCGGCATGACGCTGAATACCGGCATCGGCCAAGGCGATATTCTGGCGACGCCCTTGCAGCTGACCGTAATGACCGCGCGCGTGGCGAATGGCGGGCGCGCGGTGATGCCCCGACTGGTGCGCGAAGGCATGGGTATCGCGCCGGCGCCGGCGGAGTGGCCCAAGCTCGACATCGCGGCCGAAACGCTGCGACCTGTGATCGAGGGCATTTATGGCGTCTGCAATGAGCCTGGCGGCACCGCGCTGACGGCCGGCAAGCTTAATCTTGTACGCAATGTCGAGGGCCGCGTGATCGAAGCCGCCAATGCCGCGCCGGGCGCTTTGCCGGTGCAGATGGCCGGCAAAACCGGCACCGCCCAGGTTCGCGTGATTACGGTTGGTGAACGCGCCACCGGCGTAAAGCGCAATGAAGACCTGCCATGGAAGATGCGCGACCACGCGCTGTTTGTGTGCTACGCGCCATTCGATGCGCCGCGCTATGCCTGCACCGTGGTGGTGGAGCATGGCGGCGGCGGCTCACGGGTGGCTGCGCCGATTGCCAGCGATGTGATGCGCGCGGTGTTACTGTCTGATCCCTCCGCGCGCCGCCCCGCGCGCGCCGCGGAACTGGCGCAAACGCCGCTGCAAACGGAGCAACCCGGATGACGGCCGCCTCCTCAACATCCACCATCAGCGACAAGTTCTCGCGCCTGAACTGGGCGCTGATCACCACGCTGTGCGCGATTGCCTGCATTGGGGTGATCATGCATTTTTCGGTTGCCGACGCCTCATGGTCAGGCATGCCGTTATCGCATGCGACGCGCTTTGGCCTGGTGCTGATATTGACCATCGCGCTGGCCATGGTTGATGTGCGGCTGTGGCTGGCGATCGCCTATCCGCTGTACGCCATCGCGCTCATTCTGTTGATTTTTGTTGAGTTGATCGGCGTGACGCGGATGGGCGCGCAACGCTGGCTCGATGTCGGGGTGACGAATATCCAGCCGTCCGAAATCATGAAGGTTGCGATCGTTCTGGCGCTGGCGCGCTATTTTCAGCAACTCGATCCGCGCCATGCCGGCACCTTCTGGTCGATCCTGCCGCCGCTGCTGATGATCGGCGCGCCAACGGCGCTGGTCATGCACCAGCCGGATCTGGGCACCGCGCTGCTCGTTGCGGGCTCCGGCGTCGGCGTGATGTTTCTGGCCGGGTTGAAATGGCGCTACATCATCCCGGCGGCGGTGTTCTCTGTGGGCGGGGCGGTGTACGCCTATTTCAACATCCTGCACCAATATCAGCGCGACCGGATCAACACCTTCCTTGATCCCAACGCCGACCCGCTCGGCACGGGGTATCACGTCCTCCAGTCGAAGATCGCAATCGGCGCCGCCGGCTTGTTCGGCCACGGCTATTTGCAGGGCCCGCAATCGCAACTCGACTTCCTGCCCGAAAAGCACACCGATTTCATCTTCACCATGATCGTGGAGGAGTTCGGCCTGCTCGGCGCTTTTGTGGTGTTGGGTTTGTTCTTGATCGTGATGGCCCTGACCATGACGGTTGCGGTGCGTTCGCGCACGCTGTTTGGACGCCTTGCCGCCTCGGGCGTGGCGATCACGGTGGCGCTCTATGTGTTCATCAACACTTCGATGGTCATTGGGCTGATCCCGGTGGTCGGCATTCCTCTGCCGTTGTTGTCGTTTGGCGGCACGGCGATGTTGACCCTGATGATCGGCATGGCGATTGTGCTTTCGATCCACCTGCATCGCGAAACCTCGATCTCGTCGCGCGGTTGGCTGTGGTGAACCGCCACGCTTCATTTTCGCGGCCGAACCGGCTAAACTAACCTTTCGCCCAGACGGCGAAGAGAGGCGCGCTGCCATGGCGCATCGGTCCATACGCAAACGCCTGCCCAAGCCGGCCCAGCCGCGCCGCGCCGCCGCGATGGGCTATGCCGCCGCTGTGCTGGTGACGGTGGCCGCCTTTGGGCTGGTGGGGATCGTCGCGGTTTTGCACTCGGCCGCTTTGGTGTTTGACCCGCGCGCGGGCTTGATTGGCCAGTTCAGCGCCTGGGGCGGTTGGGCCGAAGCTGCCGTGTTTGGCGCGGTTGGCGCCAAGAGCGCCTTGGCCGCCTGGGGCGATCTGTTTGCCAATTTGCGCGAATTGCGCGCCTGCGTTCAGCTGTTCCTGCGCTGATCCTTGCGCCGCCGCGATTGACAACACCCATCCGCCTGGCGGCAAATGGGTCATGGCCGGATTCAAATACACCCAAGCGCTGTTTGCGCGGATCGAAGCCCGGCGCGACGATCTCGTCGCGCTCACCCAAGCCTTGATCCAAATCCCCACCATCAATCCGCCGGGCGACGCTTATGTTCCCTGCGCCGAGCTGATTGGCGCGCGCCTCGCCAAACGCGGTTTCGAAGTGCGCCATCTGCGCGCCGAAGGCACGCCCGGCGATTGCGACCGCTATCCCCGCGTCAATGTCATCGCGCGGCGCGAAGGGTCCGGGCCAGGCCCGTGCGTGCATTTCAACAGCCACATCGACGTGGTGGAGGCCGGCGCTGGCTGGACGCGCGATCCGTTCGGTGGGGTAGTCGAAGACGGCAAGGTTTATGGCCGCGGCGCATGTGACATGAAAGGCGGGCTCGCCGCGTCGATCATCGCGGTGGAAGCATTGATCGATAACGGCCTGGAACTTCCCGGCGCGCTCGAAATCTCCGGCACCGTGGATGAAGAAAGCGGCGGCTTTGGCGGCGTCGCGTGGCTGGCCGAGCAGGGCTATTTTTCCAGCCCGCGCGTCGATCATGTCATCATCCCTGAGCCGCTCAATGTCGACCGCGTGTGCATCGGCCATCGCGGCGTGTGGTGGGCCGAAATCGAAACCAAAGGCCGCATCGCGCATGGCTCGATGCCGTTCCTGGGCGACAGCGCGGTTCGCCATATGGGCGCGGTGTTGGAGCGGTTTGAGCGCGATCTTTATCCGGCCCTGAAGCGCAAGGGCACCGCCATGCCCGTCGTGCCCGATGGCGCAAAGGAATCCACGCTCAATATCAATTCGATCCATGGCGGCCAGGCCGAACCCAGCGGCGGCGGCTTGCCGAGCCCCGTGGTCGCCGACAGCGCCCGCATCGTGATTGATCGCCGATTTATGATCGAAGAGCCGATCGGGGCGGTGAAAGCGGAAGTGCGCGAACTGCTCGATGGCTTGGCGCGAGAGCGTGCCGGCTTCCGCTACGAATTGCGCGACATGTTCGAGGTGATCCCCTCGATGACCGATCCCAACGGCCCGGTCGCGGCAACGACCGCGCGCGCGGTACGCGACGTGCTCGGCCGCGAGGCCGCCTTCATCTGCTCGCCCGGCAGCTATGACCAAAAGCACATCGATCGCATCGGTAAGCTCAAAGACTGCATCGCTTATGGCCCTGGCATCCTCGATCTCGCCCACCAGCCAGACGAATATGTTGGCATCGACGACATGGTGCAGTCGGCCAAAGTGATGGCGCTGGCGGCGCTGCGGCTGTTGCGGGGCGAGCGGTGAGGGCTTGGATTGCG
>JBEIHY010000124.1:0-8276 GCA_040381035.1 Hyphomonadaceae bacterium | reverse complement strand
TAGATCCGCAGCATGAGCGCCAATCAGATCGGCGGCCTTCCATTTCCAGCCTTCGGATAATGCGGCTCGATCAGCGCGCACAAGCGCGCCCAGGGAACGACTTTGTCCATCTCCTTGAGAAACACGGCCTTGCGCGTCGTCTTTGCGAAACGCCCAAATCCCAGTGCAGCGAACGTCATCTGCCTCATCGATCACACTCTCGTGCAATGCTTGATACGCACCCGAGATTAAGCTGCTTCGTGCGCGCCGTGACTCGTGGATTTATTCAGAGTTGCCGTAGCCGGCGCCTGCAACGCGGCGTTCAAAATCCTCATGCCCATGTGGCTCAGCCGCGCCGCGCGGGTCGGGGTGAATGATCACATCCGCCATCGGAAACGCCGCCCGTATGCGCGTCTCGGCGGCAACGACCAATTCATGGGCAGCCGTAAGCGTCAAATCCGGATCAAGTTCGATATGCATTTGCACGTGCAGATACGGCCCAGAGGTGCGGGTGCGCAGATCATGTACGGCGCCGATCCGCGGATCTTCACCGGCAAGCGCGATGATCCGCGTCCGGTCTTCCGCGGGCGCCTCGCGGTCCATCAAGTGATCGGCGGCCTCACGCGCGACGTCAAAGGCGCCCCAGGCAAGCCAGACCGCCACAAAGAAGCCGGCCGCCGCATCGGCCCATCCCAGGCCCAAAAACACGCCTGCCGCGATCCCCGCCAGCACCGCGATATTGGCGGCAAAGTCGGCGACATAATGGGCGCGGTCGCCCTTGGTGGCGATCGAGCCGGTCCGTTTGACCGCCCAACTTTGGGCGCTGACCAAAAGCCCCGTCAGCACGATCGAAACCGCCATGACCGCCATCGCCATTGGCCCCTGCACAATCGGCTGTGGATCGATCAAGCGCTGCGCCGCCTCCACCGCAATCAAGACCGCCGACACCGCCACCAGACCCGCTTGGAACAAACCTGCAAAGGCTTCCGCCTTGCCGTGGCCGAAGCTGTGCTCGGCATCCGGTGGGGTTGCAGCGTAGCGCACCGCGAAAAATGTAAACAGCGAAGCGGCAAGATCGAGTGCGCTATCGGCCAGCGACGACAGCATCGCCACCGATCCCGACGCCCCCCAAGCCCAGCCCTTCATGGCCACAAGCGTCACCGCCACAGCCACGCTCAGCAGCGCCACGCGCCTGGTCAAGCGGTTGGCGGAAGCGCTGGCGAGAGGAAGCGCGGCGGTCACGGCTTTTCTATAGCGCGGCGTTGACGGCGCTGGCGAGGCCGATCAGCCCGCCGCGGCTGCGGCAAACTCCACCGGCTCGGCCAGCCGCGCCAACATCTCCTTCGGCGCCACTTGCCAGAAGACGCTCAGCACATTGGGCCAGTCCGCCAGGAGCCGTGCGGCGCGGTGCGAACCAGTGGTCTGCGCGTGCGCGGCGATCAAGTCTTGCAGCTTGGCTTGCCAGTACGGATTGGCTGGCCTGCGCCAGATCACCGTGTCGGGATTGACCATCTGCGCAAACGCCCCGGCGGGATCGTACACAAACGCCATACCACCCGTCATGCCGGCGGCGAAATTTTCACCGACCGGCCCCAGGATCACCGCGGTCCCGCCGGTCATGTATTCGCAGCCATTGGCGCCGCAGCCTTCGATGACAGCCTCCGCGCCGGAATTGCGCACTGCGAACCGCTCGCCCGCCTGGCCGGCGGCAAATAAGCGGCCGCTCGTTGCGCCATACAGCACTGTATTGCCAATGATTGCATCTTCACCCGCGCGCGCTGCAAACCGCGGATCGGGGCGAATTACGATCACGCCGCCAGACAGGCCCTTGCCGACATAATCATTGGCGTCGCCGGTCAGTTCGATTGTCACGCCGCGGCACAAAAAGGCGCCGAGCGATTGGCCCGCAGAGCCGGAAAGATCCAGCGTCAATCGGCCATCGGGCAGCGCGTCCATGCCCCCTGTTCTCGTCACCGCCGACGATGTGCGCGCGCCGATCGCGCGCTGGGTATTGCGCACCGCATAGCTGAGCCGCATCTTTTCGCCGCGCTCAAAGAATGCCGGCGCGTCGCGTTGGATTTGGGCATCGAGCGTATCGGGCACTTCGATCCGCTCAGGCGAAGCGCGATAGGGCGGATACGGACTATCGACGCGCACCAGCAACGGATTGAGATCGAGATCGTCCAAATGTTCGTGGCCGCGATTGATCTGCTCAATCAGATCGGTGCGCCCGATAATCTCATTGAGACTGCGAAAACCAAGCTGCGCCAACAATTCGCGCACTTCTTCCGCGATAAAGGTCATCAGATTAACGACGTGATCGGGCTTGCCGGTGAACTTCTTACGCAGCGCTTCGTCCTGCGTGCACACGCCAACCGGGCAGGTATTGGAATGGCATTGCCGCACCATGACGCAGCCCATCGCCACCAGGCTGGCGGTGCCGATGCCATATTCCTCAGCGCCCAGCATGGCGGCAACCACGATGTCGCGCCCAGTGCGCAAACCGCCATCCGTGCGCAATGTCACGCGGTGGCGCAGATTGTTCAGCATCAAGACCTGATGGGCTTCCGCCAGCCCCATTTCCCAGGGCGCGCCGGCATATTTGATCGAGGTCTGGGGCGAGGCGCCGGTGCCGCCGACATGGCCGGAGATCAAAATCACGTCGGCCTTCGCTTTCGCCACGCCCGCCGCCACCGTGCCAACGCCCGATTGCGAGACAAGCTTCACACACACCCGCGCAATCGGATTGATCTGCTTCAAATCATAGATCAGCTGGGCGAGGTCCTCGATGGAATAGATATCGTGATGGGGCGGCGGCGAGATCAGCATCACGCCAGGCGTGGCGTGGCGAAGGCGCGCGATCAGCTCTGTAACCTTGAAACCAGGCAATTGGCCGCCCTCGCCCGGCTTGGCCCCCTGCGCAATCTTGATTTCGATTTCGCGGCACTGATTAAGATATTCCGCTGTGACGCCAAACCGGCCGGACGCAATCTGCTTCACCGCGCTGTTCATGTTATCGCCATTGGGCATCGGCTTGTAGCGGGCGCGATCTTCGCCGCCCTCGCCGCTGACGGATTTCGCGCCGATGCGGTTCATCGCGACATTGAGCGCGCCATGCGCCTCTGGCGACAAGGCGCCGAGGCTCATGCCCGGCGTGACAAAGCGCTTGCGAATCTCATTGACATTTTCAACTTCGTGAACAAGCGCGCCTTCGCCGTTGGGCTCGCGGATCTCCAAAAGATCCCGCAGCTGGATCGGCTCTCGCAGCCGTCGTTCGCGCACCGCATCAGAATAGACCCGATAATCGGCAAAGGAATTGCGTGTTACAGCGCGCTGCAATTGATGGATGTGCTGGGCTTCAAGGGCGTGGCGTTCGCCGCTGGCGCGAAAGCGATAAAGCCCGCCAACCGGCAGGCTCGTCACCTGCTCGTCGAACGCTTTGGCGTGCAACTCAAGAGCTTCTTGCGCCAAACCGGACAAGCCGATCCCGGAAATCCGGCTGGTCAGGCCTGGAAAAAATTCATCAACCATGGCGCGTGACAGGCCGATCACCTCAAAGTTCCGCCCGCCACGATAGGACGAAATTACCGAGATGCCCATCTTCGACATGATCTTTAATAGACCCGCATCCAAAGCCTTTTTGTAATTCTGCGCTGCCTGCTCGGCGCTCAGATCGCCAGCGACGCCGCGCTGCACGCGGTCTGCGGCGGTGTCAAACGCCAGATACGGATTAACGGTCGTGGCGCCCAGTCCAATCAGAACTGCGCAATAATGCGTGTCGAGGCATTCGGCGCTGCGCACCGTGATCGAGCAATAGGAGCGCAAGCCCTGCTCGATCAGATGCGTCTGCACAGCGCCCACCGCCAGCGCCATCGGCATCGCCACGCGGCCGGGGCCTTGGCCCTCATCGCTGAGAACGATTTGGCTGCGACCAGACAGCACCGCCTCTTCAGCTTCCTTGCGCACGCGATCCAGAGCGTTGCGCAAATGTGCGCCGGCCTGCTCGACACGGGCGGGAACCTCAAAGGTGCAATCGACAACGACGACATCGCCGCCGAGTTCCTTAACCATACGCCCATACATGCCGTTGGTTAGGATCGGACTTGCCAACACATAGACATTCGTTTGCGCTTCGCTCTGCGCCAGAATGTTGCCGAGATTCTTGAACCGTGTGGCAAGGCTCATCACGCGGTCTTCGCGCAAGGGATCAATCGGGGGGTTGGTAACTTGGCTGAAGTTCTGGCGGAAATAATGCGGCAGCGGCCGGTAGCGATCCGACAACACGGCGAGCGGGGCATCGTCGCCCATTGAGCCGATCGCCTCTTTGCCCTCCTCCAGCATCGGCTGAAGCAGGAGCTCAATGTCTTCCAAGGAATGCCCGGCGGCATATTGCCGGCGCAACAAGTCCGCACGTGTATGAAAAATTCGCGGCTCCGGCCCGGCCAGGCGCTCATCGAGCTGCACGACATTGCCGAGCCATTCCTCGTAAGGATGGGTGCACGCGAGCAGATCAACGATCTCATCTGGCTGGTAGAGTTTGCCCTCCTCGGTATCGACGACAATCATCTTGCCGGCGCCGATGCGGCCGCGCGATTGCACATCCGCGGGGTCGAGCGCGCACATGCCGGTTTCAGAGCCCACCACCAGCAAACCATCGCGTGTCAGCGCATAGCGCATGGGCCTGAGCCCATTTCGGTCCATACCCGCCACCGCCCAGCGACCGTCAAACATCGCCAAGGCCGCCGGCCCATCCCACGGCTCCATCACCGCCGAGCAATAAGCGTACAACGCCCGGTGGCTGGCGCTCATCGTCGTGCTCTTGGCCCAGGCTTCCGGCACCAGCAGCGCTTTCGCCATCGGCGCAGAACGCCCGGCGCGCACGAGCAGTTCAAACACATTGTCGAGGGCGGCGCTGTCAGAGCCGCCGGGCTGGATGATCGGTTTCACATCGCGATCGGCATCGCCAAACGCGTCACTGGCCATGCGAATCTCATGGCTCTTCATCCAATTGATATTGCCCTTCAGCGTGTTGATCTCACCATTATGGGCCAGCATTCGGAACGGTTGGGCAAGGCGCCATTGCGGGAAGGTGTTGGTCGAATAGCGCTGGTGATAAATCGCGACCGAAGACACGAAGCGCTCGTCCTTCAGATCCGGGTAAAAGGCATCGATCTGCTCGGCCAGGAACATGCCTTTGTAGATTACCGTCTGGGCCGACAGCGAACAGACATACAATTCGCCGATATTGGCGGCGAGCGCGCGCTTTTCGATGCGGCGGCGCACGATGAAGAGCTCCTTGTCAACCGTGCGCTCATCGCGGCCAACGGGGTCATGCAACAGCACCTGTTCGATTTCCGGCCGGGTGGCGTTGGCCTTGTCGCCGATCGCGGCGATATCGACCGGCACCTGGCGCCAACCATAGAGCACAAAGCCGCGGCGCAAAATTTCGCTTTCCACGATCGTGCGGGCATGTTCCTGGGCGGCAAAATCGGTGCGCGGCAGGAAGATTTGCCCGACATAGATCGGCCCCTTGCCGGGCTTGTGGCCAGACCGCGCCACCACTTCGCGGAAGAAATCCTGCGGCGCATCAAGCAGGATCCCGGCGCCGTCGCCGGTCTTGCCGTCAGCGTCGACCGCGCCGCGATGCCAGAGGGACTTCAACGCCTGGATCGCCATGGTCACGATCGCACGCCGCGGCGCCCCATCAATCGCTACGATCAGACCCACGCCGCATGCGTCGCGTTCGTCTTCCTTGCGGTATAGTCCGTGTTCGGACAATTTCGCTTGTTCGCGTAGATAGCGGGCAATCTCGGCGTCAGGGTCAATGCTCATGTCGGTCATCCTGCTTGGCGTCGCGGTCTTGTTTGGCGGCGCGGCGTTCATCGCGGGCTTCACGCGCCGCGCGGGCTTTGCGCCACGGCGCATCAGGCCCATGGTCTTCCACTGGGCGCTTGCGCTTGGGCGGGGGGGCACTGGTGCGCGGCATCAGACCGGCGCCAGTTTGAGTTCACGCTCCACTCGCCCGATCCAGGCGCGCAGATGCGGTCGCGCGCTCAGGTCAAAACCGCCTTCGCCGGCCAGCCGGGTATAAGCGACAAGCGCAATATCGGCGATCGAGAAGGCCGCATTGGCCAACCATTCCTGCCCGGTGAGGCGTTGTTCCATATAATCCAAGGCCGCCTCGCCCCGGCTGACGATCTTCTCGTCGCGCCCTTCAGCGGTGCGACCCAAATACAACATCTGAAACCGTGCGACAGCGACATAGGGCTCATGTGAATACTGTTCCCAAAACAGCCACTCATCAATCTTGGCTTGGGCAAACGGATCGCTCGGCAACAGCGGCGAGCCCTGCGCGAAGAAACGCAAAATCGCATTGGACTGTGCAAGCGCACGGCCATCATCCAAACGCACAACCGGAACCTGGCCCTGGGGATTTAAGGACATGAAGTCTGCCGTGCGGCTTTCGCCCTTCATGAGGTCTATATCGACCCATGCGTAAGGCAGGCCGCGCCAATCGGCGATATACTTCACCTTGAGGCAATTGCCGGAGTTGAGATCGCCGTAGATTTTCATCGTTCACTGCGCTGCCATTGCTGCGGCCTCGGCCTGGGCGCGGACATATGCGTGGATCGCATCGGCCGCATCGCGACCTTCGCGGATCGCCCACACAACAAGCGAAGCGCCGCGCACAATGTCGCCGGCGGCGAACACGCCGGGCAGCGCGGTCATCATGGTGCGGTAGTCAACGCGCACCGTGCCGAACCGCGTCACCGGCAATTCGCGCGCATCCCACAGTTTTGGCAAATCTTCGGCATCAAAACCCATCGCTTGGATGATGAGATCGGCCGGAAGATCAAAATCACTGTCGGGCGCTTCTTCCGGGGCTTGACGGCCGGCGGCGTCTGGCGCGCCCAAGCGCATGCGCGCTGCACGCACGCCGGTGGCTTTCTTGGCGCCGCCCAGAATCGCCTTCGGCGCGGCGAGCCATTCAAACCTCACGCCCTCTTCTTCGGCGTTCGCCACTTCGGTGCGCGAGCCCGGCATATTGGCCCGGTCGCGGCGATAGAGGCAGGTGACGGATTTGGCGCCCTGGCGCACGGCAGTGCGCACGCAATCCATCGCCGTATCGCCGCCGCCGATGACGATTACGCGCTTGCCCTTGGCGTCGAGGCCGGCGGGCGCAGGCCCGTCGCCGAGACCGGCGCGATTGGCCAGGGTGAGAAAGTCGAGCGCCTGAACGACACCCTTGGCCGCACTGTTCGGCGCGGTCATTTGGCGCGCGGCATAAACGCCGGTGGCGACCAGCACGGCCGCATGGCGCGCGCGCAGATCGTCAAATGCGATGTCCTTGCCGATTTCGGTGTTGAGCTGGAAAGTCACCCCACCCTCGATCAGCCGCTGGGCGCGCCGCTCCACGACCGATTTCTCCAGTTTGAAATTCGGGATGCCATAAATCAGCAAACCGCCAATGCGGTCGTAGCGATCATAGACTTTGACCTGATAGCCCTTCAGCCGCAGCGCTTCGGCCGCGGCGAGCCCCGCGGGGCCGGCCCCGATCACGCCGACGCTTTCGACGCGCTCGCGCGGCGGGCGGATCGGCTCCACCCAGCCTTTGGCGAAGGCGGTTTCGGTCAGATACTTCTCCACCGCCCCAATTGTGACTGTATCGTGGCCGGACTGCTCGATCACGCAATTGCCTTCGCACAGCCGGTCTTGCGGGCAGATGCGGCCGCACACTTCGGGCATGAAATTGGTCGCCGCCGACACCTCATAAGCTTCCTGCAGGCGGCCTTCGGCGGTCAGCTTGAGCCAATCGGGGATGTTATTCTGTAAAGGACAGGATGACTGACAAAAAGGCACGCCACATTGCGAACAACGCCCAGCCTGCTCAGCCGCTTTGGCGTGGATCAGGTCGGCGTAAATCTCGTGAAAGTCCTGGCGGCGTTCGTCAGCCACACGTTTTTTCGGGCCACTCTGGTCGACCCGGACAAATTGCAACATGCGCTCAGCCATGACGGCGCAGCCCCTTCAATCACACACCACATGCTCGCTAACGACCCGCGATTGACGTCGCAAGCGAAAAATCGGCCATTATGTCATAATTACTGCCATTAATGAGAAAATTGCCGCACTGCGGCAATCCGTGGCGCAGACTGAGGCAGCTGTGGCACAGACCCTGCTCTGATCCGCTCCAGGCTGCCCCAGGACCCCCGCGATGACCCTGATCGACATTCTTCGAGCCGTGATGATGGGCTTTGTGGAGGGCATGACCGAGTTTTTGCCTGTCTCCTCCACCG
>JBEIHY010000123.1:0-8328 GCA_040381035.1 Hyphomonadaceae bacterium | reverse complement strand
CGCCGGCCCCACCGCCCGTTGCGCCGCCGGCCGCACCGCCGGTTGCGCCGCTGGCCCCACCGCCCGTTGCGCCGCCGGCCCCACCGCCGGTTGCGCCGCCGGCCCCACCGCCTGTTGCGCCGCCGACCACAGGCGGGTTTTCACTCGACAGTTTGAAGGTCCGTGATCCGGTGCGGCTCACGCTTGGCCAGATTGACGCTGTAGCGACGCGCCTCGGCGTTGAGCCGGCGGCCATTCGCGCCGTGGTTCAGATCGAAAGCGCCGGCGCAGGCTTTGCCGCTGATGGCCGGCCGCTGATCCTGTTTGAGCCGGTGGTGTTCTCTGAGCTCACCGCCGGAAGATATGACCGCACCCATACGCAGGTTTCGCAAGAAACCGCCCGCCCCGGCAGCCTCGGTCGCACCCAAAGCGAGCGTTGGGGGCTGCTCGCGCAAGCCTATGCGCTCGATCCGGATGCAGCCCTAAAGGCCACCAGCTGGGGCCTGTTCCAGACCGGCGGCAAAGACCATGTCGCGGCCGGTTACGCCAATGTCTATGCGCTGGTGAATGATCTCTCGCAGTCTGAAGCCAAGCAATTGGCGGCGTTTGAAGCCACCGTGCGCTCTAAGGAATTGGCTGATGAATTGCGCAACCGCGATTGGGCCGGCTTTGCACGCATCTATAACGGCCAGTCAGGGGCGGAAGGCTACGCCAACCAGCTCGCCAGCGCCTATTCCGCGATCAAGCGCCAAGCCGGCGGCAGCTTCCTGGATTCGCTACACGCCCGCGACGCCCGCGAACTCAGCGCTTCTGATTATCAGGCCGCCGCCCAGCGCCTGAATGTCGAAGTCGCTGCGATTCGCGCGGTCGTGCAGGTCGAAGCCGGCGGACGCACTGGCTTTACGCCCGATGGCAAGCCGCTGATCCTATTTGAGCCGCACATCTTCTCGCGCCAGACCAATCGCCGGTTTGATGCCTCCAACCCGACCTTGAGCTATCGCAACTGGAAGGAGCGGCCCTATCCGAAAACCCAGGCTGAGCGCTGGAAGCAGTTGTCGGACGCTTACGCGCTCGATCCGGAAGCGGCTTTGGCTTCCGCGAGCTGGGGAATGTTCCAGGTTATGGGCTTCAACCACAAGCTCTGCGGCTTTGACTCAGCCTCCGCCTTCGTGGCTGACATTTCGCAAAGTCATGTCCGGCAAATGATTGCATTTGAGGCCTTTTGCCGCGCCAACAAAATCGTCGATGAGCTGCAGCGCAAGGACTGGGAGGGCTTTGCATCCGTCTATAACGGAACTGGCCAAGTCGACAAATATGGCCGCTGGATGCGGGAAGCCTATGAGGCGATCGTGCGCGGTTCCTGACCGACGCCGGCTTGCGTGCGAGGGAGGATCATGCTTTCCCCGCGCGCATGGCTCGTTTTCTGATCACCTCCGCGCTGCCCTATATCAATGGCGTCAAGCATCTCGGCAATCTCGCCGGCTCGCAATTGCCGGCCGATGTCCATGCCCGCTTTCGCCGGCTGCAGGGCCATGAGGTGCTGTTCATCTGCGCCACCGACGAGCACGGCACCCCGGCCGAGCTTGCCGCCGCCGAGTTGGGGATTTCCACACAAGACTATTGCGACCGCTATTACGCCATCCAGAAAAAGCTGGGCGACGGTTTTGCGCTGTCTTTCGATTGGTTCGGGCGCACCTCCAACAAACCGAACCACGATCTGACGCAGCATTTCTGCGAGCGCCTGGAAGCCGCCGGCCTGATCGAAGAGCGCGAAAGCAATCAAGTCTATTCGATCGACGACAAGCGCTTCCTGCCGGATCGCTATGTCGAGGGCACTTGCCCCGTCTGCGGCTACGAAAAGGCCCGCGGCGACCAGTGCGACAATTGCAGCTCGCTGCTTGATCCAGTGCAACTGATCCATCCGCGCTCGAAAATCTCCGGCTCAACCCGGGTTGAGCCGCGCGCGACAAAGCATCTGTTCTTGAAACAAGGCGTGATGCAGGATCGCATTCGCGCCTGGGTCGATGCTTCAACCGAATGGCCGCATCTGGCGCGCTCGATCGCGTACAAATGGCTCGACGAAGGTTTGATTGATCGCTCGATCACCCGCGATTTGAGCTGGGGCATCAAGGTCACGAAAGACGGCGCGCCGCGGCCGGGCTTCGATGAGAAGGTCTTCTATGTCTGGTTCGATGCGCCGATTGGTTATATCGGCGCCACGCTGGAGTGGGCGCAGGCGAATGGCGACAACTGGGAACGCTGGTGGCGCACCGATAAGGGCGCCGAGGACGTCACCTATGTGCAATTCATGGGCAAGGACAATGTCGCCTTCCACACGGTGAGTTTCCCCGTCACCATCATCGGCTCGGGCGAGCCGTGGAAGCTGGTCGATCGGCTGAAAGCCTTCAACTGGGTTACTTGGTATGGCGGAAAATTCTCGACCAGCGACAAGCGCGGCATCTTCATGGATTCGGCGCTGGAGCTGTTGCCTTCGGATTATTGGCGCTGGCGCTTGATGAGCAACGCGCCGGAATCGGCGGATGCGGCCTTCACCCTGGAAGAGCTGCAAACTGCTTGCAACTCAGACCTCGCCAATGTGTTCGGCAATCTGGTCAATCGCATCACGCGCTTCGCGGCGGCGAAGTTCGAGGCGCGCGTCCCCGCAGGCGGCGAAGATACAGCCCTAGAAACCAAGCTGCGCGCCGATGTCGCCGCGCGCTTGACGGCGCTGACCGAGTTTCACGATCAGATGGAGTTCCGCAAGGCCGCGGCCGAGACCCGCGCGCTGTGGGTGCTTGGCAATGAATATCTCCAACTCGCCGCGCCGTGGACCGCGATCAAGACGGACGCAGACGCCGCCGCCCGCGGCGTGCGGATCGGCCTGAACCTCGTCGCGCTGCTCGCGGTCGTGGCGCAGCCCTTCATCCCCGACGCCGCCGCCAAAGTGCTGGACGCTTTGGCCGTACCCGCGGCCCAGCGTCAATGGCCAAACCCGGACGATCACGGCGTGCTCGAGATCCTCGGGCCTGGCGCAACGATCACGCCGCCAGACGTTCTGTTCAAGAAGATCGAAGACGCCGAGGTCGCCGCCTGGGGCGAACGGTTCGGGGCAGACTGATGCAGGCGCGTCAACTGACCCTTGCCGATGTTGATGCGGCGCGCGCCTTGCGGCTGCGTGGCCTGCAGGCGCATCCGCGCGACTTCGGCGCGGCTTACGAAAATGAAGCCGCGCTCTCGCGCGAAGAGTGGGCGCGCAACTTTCAGGCCGTGGAATGGTTCGGCGTGGAGCGCGACGGCGCGCTGGTGGCGTGCGCCATCTTGCGCATCCCGGCCATGATGAAGCTCAAGCACAATGGCTGGATTCACGGCATGTATGTTGCGCCCGAGGCGCGTGGCACGCCGGCGGGCGGGCTGTTGATCGCCGCGATCGAGGCGCGGGCGTGCGCGGCGGGCTTGGGGATTTTGAAGCTTCTCGCCACATCGCAGAACGCGCGTGCGGTGCGCTTTTATGAGAAATGCGGCTTCGCGGCCTATGGGCTGGAGCCTGACAGCCACCGGGTTGATGGTGTGTCTTACGACTCGCTCGAAATGATGAAACGGCTGAACCCGGCTTAAGCCGCGATCCGCGCCCGCCCAATCAGCAGCTTCTGCGCCTCATCCAGGCGCACAGCGCCGAAATGGCGCCGGGTGCGTATAATCCGTGTGCGGATGAACGCCTCTACCACCAAAGCTGGCGCGCCAAGCGCGATTAAAGCGCGCAAGGAGAATGCCAGGGCAAGCAGCTCAATCAAAGCGCGGGCGTCGGGTTCGCCGCGCGCGTCGCGGGCGATCTCTTCGATGTCGCCGAGCAGGCTATTCACGCCCGGCTCGCGCACGGGCAGTTCGGCAAGCATGGCGAGCATTGCCTCCCGCACGGGTTTGGTTTGCAGCGCGCGCAACAGATCGAGCGCAATGACATTGCCGCTGCCTTCCCAGATCGCATTTAGCGGCGATTGCCGGAACAGGCGCGGCAGGCCGCTTTCTTCCACATAGCCGGCGCCGCCATGGCATTCCATGGCTTCAAAGGCGACATGCGGGCTGCGCTTGCAGAGCCAGTATTTCGCCACCGGCGTTGCTACCCGTGCGCGCAAGCCGGCGGCCTCATCGCCGGCGGCGGCGGCGTCGAAATCGGCCGCCACGCTGAACGCCAGCGCCATTGCGGCTTCGCTTTCCAGCGCCAGATCGGCGAGCACGCCGGTCATCGCCGGCTGGTCGATCAGCCCTTTTTGGAACGCGGAGCGGCCATCGCAATGATGGATCGCCAGTGCGGTCGCCATTCGCATATGGCCGGCGGACGCCACCAGGCAATCGAGGCGGGTATGGTTGACCATCTCGATGATGGTTTTCACGCCGCGGCCGGCTTCGCCGACGCGCCGGGCATAGGCATCGCGATATTCAATTTCGGATGAGGCGTTGGAGTGGTCGCCTAATTTGTCTTTCAGGCGCTGGATTTCCATCGCATTGCGCGACCCATCGGGGCGCCAGCGCGGAACCAGAAAGCAACTCAAGCCCGCCGCTTCCTGGGCAAGCGTTAAGAACCCGTCGCTCATCGGCGCAGAGCAGAACCATTTGTGCCCGGTGAGTTCGACCTCATCGGCGCCGATGGCGTGGGCGCGGGTGGCGTTGGCGCGCACATCGCTGCCGCCTTGCTTTTCGGTCATCGCCATGCCGAGCGTCAGGCCGGCTTTTTCTGTATACGGACGAGCATAGGGATCATAGCGCCCGGCTGTGGCGCCTGCGTTCCAATCGCTTGCCCAATCGGCGTGGCGCAGCGCCGGTACAACCGCGTAGGTCATTGACATCGGGCACGTGACGCCGAAATCAGCCCAACCCATCAAAATCATCAAGGCGCTGTGGGCGACATGGCCGCCGGCAGGATGCGTCCAGGCGCGGCTCGCCACGCCGGCCTCCAGCCCGAGCCGCATGAGTTCATGATAGGCGGGGTGAAACTCCACCTCGTCAATGCGCTGGCCATAGCGATCAAACGCCATCAATTTCGGCGGGTTTTCGTTGGCGAGGCGGCCCATATCGCGCACTGCTTCACGCCCGATGGACGCGCCGAATGCGGCCAGATGCGCTTCGTGCAGATCGCGCCCAGCGCTGCCCAAAGTGCGCCCGGCATAGGCCTGCAAGAGCAGATCATCACGCCACAACTGCAAATCGCCCAATGGGCGCGGCTGGTTCTCGACCTCGTGCGTGGCAAGCTGCGTGCGCGGCGCGTGCGGGATCATGGTGCGTCCTCAGCTCTTGCGGGCCGTTTCATAAAGCGCAATCGCGCCCGCGACCGAGACATTGAGGCTGTCAATGCCGGGCGCAATGGGGATACGCGCGCGCCGTTCGCAGGTTTCGCCGACCAGCTCGCGCAGGCCCTTGCCTTCGGCGCCGAGCACAAGCGCGGCGGGGCGTTTGTCCTTCAGCGCATCAGCAAGGCTGAGATCGGCCTCACCTTCCAGGCCAACCGTGACATAGCCCCAATTCTTCAGCCCCTCGATGGTGCGCGCAATATTGGCGACGCGCGCGTGCGGCACGGTTTCGATCGCGCCGGCGGCGGCTTTCGCCAGCGCCCCGCTCAGTGGCGGCGACTTGCGATCCTGCATCACCAGGCCGCGGGCGCCGAATGCTGCGGCGGAGCGAAACAGCGCGCCGACATTTTGCGGATCGGTGATCTGATCGAGCACCAGAACCGGGCGGCCGTCCGGCGGGGTTGCGAGCTTGGAGAGCTCCCAAGGCTCCAGCGGCCAGGCGCGCACGGCGAGGCCTTGATGCACCGCGCCCTGCGGCAACATGCCGTCCATCGAGGCAGGGTCGTGCATCTGCAACTCGACGCCATCGGGCGGCGCGCCTTCGGGCAAGCGCTGGGCGGCGTTACGCGACGCCAGCACCCGCTCGATCTTGCGGGCGGGATTGGCAAGGCACGCCAAGGCGGCATGGATGCCCCACACCCAAGTGGGCCCGAAATCGTCTGGGTCGTCTTCGTCCGTGCGGCGGCCACGCTTCGGCTGCGGCTCGGGACGTTGGGATGGCCCGCGGTCGCTGAAACTGCGATCACGCACAAATCGGCCCTTGAGCGGGGGGGGCTTGCTCACTATAAGACGCGGCTCCGCAGTTGACCGGCCCGGCTTAGGGGCCGCCGGCAGCGGTGACAAGTCCGTGGAAGGGTGGCCGAGTGGCTAAAGGCAGCAGACTGTAAATCTGCCCGCGAGAGCGTACGCTGGTTCGAATCCAGCCCCTTCCACCAGTTACTTGTTTGTTCTCGTTCGCCGCCATTCGGACACAATTGAGGATATCCCAAGGCCTCCTTGAATTATACCTCTGGCATTGCTCTTGCTTGTTCGCATTTGTTCGCCGCCTTACGAGCCACTCCATGTGGGAAGGATGTGGGAAGGGAATGCGGACTTGGCTTTAGCAAGGAGCCAAGACGTGGGAAAACTGACCGCACTGACAGTCGCGAGAAGCGCAAAATCTGGCCGCATAGCGGACGGCGAGGGCCTTTATCTTTCGGTGACCCCGACAAAAAAGGCGCGCTATCGAAATCGTGGCTTGTCCGCTTCAAGGGCGCCGGCGGACGCTGGCGGGAGGCCGGGCTAGGCAAGTTCCCCGAGGTGTCGCTGGCGCCGGCGCGTGAGCGGGCGGCGGCTATGCGCGAAACAGCCTCAAGCGGGCACGATCCTCTGGAAGAGCGCGATGCAACCCGCGCCGAGATCGTTGTCGCGCAGGAAGCCGCGAAAGTCGCGATCGAAAAGCCGGTCACCTATGGATAAGCGAATGCGCTGTGGGCAGACAAGGCGGTGCACAGGGTGGATGGGGGGGGCCGTTTCCTCGGTCGCAGCGCACAGGGGATGTGAAAGCTGGCGACCCGCAGCTGAGGGCGCGCTTTTCAATGCGTGATGTTTCTGGGCTCGGAGGATGATGACCTCGACGCTTGGCTGTCCGCTTGTCGCAGGCAAACGGTTCTGTCACATCGGTCGAAAGTGCCCCATCTTGTGAATTCGGCGGCCGCCGCCAGCCGAAACCGAAAGCCGACATTCCGCAACGGATCGACGCCCCGGCCGGAAGGCCAGGGCGCCGGGGTCGGTTAGGCCGCCGCCTCCGCATGTGCCGCTGTGGCGGCTTTCCCGCGCTTCGGCTTCGCCGGCGGCTCTTGGGCTTCCGCCTCCCGTGGCTTAGCGCGGGCCAGCACCTCGACATCGCCGAACGGGCCGACGACGAACTCGATCGAGTACCGGGTAACGCCCTTGGCGTCGTCGTAGCGGGTGGGGCGGATGTCGCCGACGAGGCGCACGCGCGTGCCTTTCTGCACCTGCGCTTCGATGCGCTCGACCTTTGGGCCGGGGAAAACGGCGACGCGGTGCCATGCGGTCTTCTCTGCCCAAGTTCCGTCATCGCGTTTCCAGCGCTCGCTGGTCGCCACCGAGAGCACCGCCAGCTTCTTGCCGCCTTTGATGTCCTTGATCTCCATGCTGCCGACATTGCCGATGATTTCGAAAGACGCCTTGTCCATGATCTTTGCTCCGAACCCGGAGGGCCCATCCCGCCGGGGTCGCGTTCGCGACGCCCGCCAAAAAGCAGCCGGCAAAGTCAGCGCGAGCGGCGGCTTGCAATGGCTTGGCGCGGCCTGCAGGCGCGCATTCGCGCCGAAGCCTCGGGCCATAGCAAGCCGGACGACGGTTGCTCTCTCAGGGCGATGAGCGAGAAAGCGCCTCGCGGGGGTGGACGACGGGTGGAGCGGGTCAGGACAAACGGCATGATGAAACCGGCAAGTGCAAGACGGAGATCAACCGCTCTGGAAGGCGCGCCGGCAATGCGGGGACGCGGGGGCGGACCTTTGGGCCAAACGGGAAGTAGCGGTTTCTGATGACCGGCGCCGGCATGCCCAGGCAGCGCCACTGTTCCCTACTCCGGCAGTGGGCCTCGAAACGACGCAGAACGGAAAGCCACCTGCTGAGCTCCGCGTGGAGGTGCCGAGCGACGCCGACCAGGCGCGGCGGCCAATGAGGGGCTGCCGGCTGTTCAGGGGCAGGAAGAGACAAGCCGGGCCCTGGCGGCGTCTGGCATAACGGACCTGATTTAGGACGAGTGTTGAACGCGAACCGAATGGGTCGTTCAGCTGGTCGCCCACCCACCGCCGCGCTCGATGAAGGCATCCCGGTCCTTCGCTGCAGTCGGAATAGCGAGAGAAAGTGCTCCAAATAGTGTCTCGATATTGTGCGCGATGAGGTCGGCGAAGCGCTTCATGCGCTTCCGGTCCAGTTCCCTGAAGGTGGCGACAAGGCCCGTCGCTATTTTCGGCGCATGCGTCTCAATCAACGG
>JBEIHY010000122.1:0-8518 GCA_040381035.1 Hyphomonadaceae bacterium | reverse complement strand
GTTGATGCTGGCCATCGGGATCGCTGCGGCGACCGCTTTGCTGCTGTTTTCGGCGCAAGCCAATGATCGCCTGGCGCGCGATGCGCGGGGCGTTGATCTGGTTGTCGGCGCCAAGGGCAGCCCCTTGCAGCTCGTTCTGTCAGCGGTGTTCCACGCCGATGCGCCGACCGGCAATATCACCCAAGCCGACGCCGCGCGGATCGCCAATGACCCGCTGGTGAAAAAGGCGATCCCGGTCGGGCTCGGCGATGCGCTGCGCGGCCACCGCATTGTCGGCGCGCCGGCCGAGATCATCGGCTTCTACGGCGCCAAGATCGGCGAAGGCCGGGCTTACGCGGCGCCGTTTGAGGCCGTGCTGGGCGCGCAAACCGCCGCGCGCCTGACATTGAAGGTAGGCGACATGTTTGTCGGCGCCCATGGCCTGGGCGAAGGCGGCGCCGAGCACGCCGAACACCCC
Organism: Hyphomonadaceae bacterium; assembly: GCA_040381035.1. Classification (GTDB taxonomy): domain Bacteria; phylum Pseudomonadota; class Alphaproteobacteria; order Caulobacterales; family Aquidulcibacteraceae; genus REEB506. Next base: position 8,061 of record JBEIHY010000122.1, on the reverse strand, counting down.
TACACCGTGGTTGGCGTGCTGGCGCCGACGGGGGCAGTGGTTGATCGGCTGGTGCTGACATCGCTAGAAAGCGTCTGGCAGGCGCATACCCCGGTCGGGCCAATGGATGCGCGGATCGGGGGCGTGCAAGGGCCGGCTGTCGCCAAGGCCGATGAACACGACCACGCCCACAATCACGCCCACAATAACACCCACAATCACGATCACGCCGAGGACGAGGCCCACAATCACCTTGACGACCGTGAAGTCACCGCCGTCCTGGTCGTCACCCGCTCACCGATCGGGGCGCCGCGGCTGAAGCGCCAGATCAACCAATCGACCGATCTGCTCGCCGCGCGCCCGGCCGAAGAAGCAACCCGGCTATTTGCCCTGATCGGAACCGGCATCGACTTGATCCGGGTGTTCGCAGTCATCTTGATCGCGGCCGCCATCGCCTCGGTGTTTGCCACGCTGCTCGCCGCGCTCAATGCCCGGCGCGGCGAGGTGGCGCTGCTGCGCGCCATGGGGGCCACGCGCGGGGATGTGTTCACGGTGCTGCTTGGCCAGGGATTGGCGATTGGGGTGGCCGGCGTGGCGCTCGGGCTTGCTGGCGGGCACGGGCTGTTGAACCTTCTCGCCGCGACCTCCGAACAAGCGCGCGATTTTGGCGTCACCGGGCTGTCATGGCATCCCGGCGAATGGGTGATCCTGGCCGGCGGGGTGCTGGCCGGGGCGCTCGCCGCCCTGGCGCCGGCAATCGCGGCCTATCGCACCGATATCGCCAAAACCCTGGCGGAGGCGCCTTGAAACCGCCGTGGCTTCAGACAATTTGGACGCCATGATCACCAGACGCCATCTTCTGGCCGCTGCCGCCGCCGCGCCAATCGCCACCCTGCCCGCCATGGCCATCGAAGCGCAGCCCGCGCCAGGCGCCGGCGCCCGCGCCATGCCCCTGGACCAGCACGGCTATCGCTCCGCCCAGCCAGTCGGCGACAGTGTGCCTTGGTGGGTACTGGGAACGACCCAAAGCTATGAAAAGACCATCGACGGCTTGACCTGGGTGCTGCCGCGCTTTTCCCCGGAAGTGCGCACCTATGACGGCAAGGTGATCCGGGTGAACGGCTATATGATGCCGTTGGAGGAAAGCCGCACGCAGCGGCGTTTCCTGCTGATGGCCTATCCGCCGAGCTGCCCCTATTGCCTGGATGTTGGCTCTCAATACTTCATCGAAGTACTAAGCCCCGGCGGTGTGCCCCACAGCTACGACGCCTTCGTGATCGAGGGCAAATTCGAGCTGATCGAGAAGGACGAGAACGGGCTATACTACCGTTTGCGCAACGCAAAGCTGGCGCGCCGTTAACGGGCGACGACTCCCTTAACTTTAATTCGCTTGAGCTTTTTGTCGCGGGCGCCCATGTCACACTGCCGTGATAGGGTGCCATATGCCGATAAAAACAAAATCCCCGTTCATCGAAAACAAGACCCAGCTGGTTGAGCACCTCGCCAGCGGCGAAAAGCCCAAGGCCGATTGGCGCATCGGCACCGAACATGAAAAGTTCGGCTTCTACACCGATGGCCTTCGCCCCGTGCCCTATGAAGGCGATCGCGGCATCCGCGCGCTGCTCGAAGGGCTCGCCAGCGGCTATGGCTATGAGCGGGTGATGGAGGGCGAACATATCATCGCGCTGAAAGCCGCCGGCGCCTCGATCAGCCTGGAGCCGGGCGGCCAGTTTGAGCTTTCCGGCGCGCCGCTGGAGCATATCCACCAGACCTGTTCGGAAGTCGGCGTGCATCTGGCGCAGCTGCGCGATGTGGCGGGCTCGCTCGGCATCGCGTTTCTCGGGCTCGGCTTTTCCCCGAAATGGAGCCTGGAAGAAACCCCGATCATGCCGAAGGGGCGCTACAAGATCATGCGCGATTATATGGCGCGCGTCGGGCGGCTGGGGCGGCAAATGATGTTCCGCAGTTGCACGGTGCAGACCAATCTCGATTTCTCCAGCGAGGCCGACATGCGCAAAAAGATGCGCGTGTCTTTGGCGTTGCAACCGATCGCCACCGCCTTGTTTGCCAATTCGCCGTTCGCGGAAGGGCGCACCAATGGCTATCTCAGCTACCGCGCCCATGTGTGGAGCGACACCGACCCTGACCGCACCGGCATGCTGCCCTTCGCCTTTGAAGACGGCTTTGGCTATGAGCGGTACGTCGATTGGGCGCTCGATACGCCGATGTATTTTGTCTATCGCGACGGCAAATATCTCGACGCCGCCGGCTTGAGCTTCCGCGATTTCCTGGCCGGGAAACTGTCGATCCTTCCCGGCGAGAAGCCGACCATGAAAGACTGGGAAGATCATCTCACCACGCTGTTCCCGGAAGTGCGGCTGAAAACCTATCTCGAAATGCGCGGCGCCGATGCCGGTCCGTGGAGCCGCCTGTGCGCGCTGCCGGCCTTCTGGACCGGCATCTTCTATGACGACGACGCCTTGGACGCAGCCTATGCGCTGGTGCAGTGCTGGACGGACGAAGATCGCGAGGCCTTGCGCCGGTCTGTGCCGACGCTGGGTCTGAAGGCGCCGATCAAGGGCTTGTCGGCCCAGGACGTCGCCCGTCAGGCCGTCGCCATCGCGCGTTCTGGCCTCAAGGCGCGGGCCAAACTGAACGCCAGCGGCGACGACGAAACCGGCTTTCTCGCCGAGTTGGAAGACATCGCCGAAACCGGCGTCACCGCGGCCGACCGCCTGCTGGAGCGCTGGCGCACCGAATGGCGCGGCGACATGGCCAAACTGTTTGAGGCCTGCGCGTATTGAGCCGGGAAAAGCTGATCCGTCGTCTCGGGCCCTATTGGCGGATGGAGCTTGGCAATGCCGTGCTGGTTCCCGGCGCGGCGTTCGGGCTGATCTTGTACTTTGGCGCATCGATCGGCTGGCCGACCGTTTTAGCCGCATTAGTCAGCGCGGCGCTCTTGGTGATCGGCGCACTTGCCTGGCGGATGGAATTGGCGAGCCTCGAAGGTAAGCCGCAACTCGCACGATATTGGACGCCAATCCTTGCCCGGCTTCAGGCGCCAATGCTGCTGCTGAGCCTTGCGGCCTGCGGCGCGGTGATCTGGCGCCTGACCACTTGGGGCGATCTGTGGGGGCCGGACGCGATCGCGGCGGCCGTGCTCGCAGCACTGGCTGCACTGGAATATGTCAATTACTACCATATCCAGCTGCAGCACTTTGACAATGCAGCTGATTTCAAGCGCCTGCTCTCCGGCAGGGGATTTCGCCGCGCCCATCTGGCGCGCGCGATCGCCGCCTGGAAGGCGAAACGCTGAAGCCACACACGCCAAAAAAGCGCGCCCTGCCATATTCCCGGCGCGATCTGCGCTAGCGTGGCGCGATATGGCGATCACCGATCCGATCTTGACGCCGCGTTTGCGGTTGGAGCCCGTCACCGCCGGCCTGATGGCCGCCGCTGAGCGCGGGCCACAGAGCCTATCTGAACATATCCTGGCCGAAGCGCCAGACGAGTGGATTTCAAGCTCCTATCGCCTGCTGCTGCCGCGCAGCAAAATCGGGCGCTTCATCGACTTCAAAACCCAGCGCGCATTGGTGGTGCATCGCACCGAAAAGCGGGTGATCGGCGATGTGCGGTTTGAGGCGGTCGATCAGGCGGTTGTTGAGATCGGCTACGCCATCCTGCCCGCCTATCGCCGCCTGGGCTTTGCCGTGGAGGCGATGACGGCGCTGATTGATGAACTGTGGCAGGAGGCCGCGATCGACACCCTGATCGGCGGCTGCGACATGAAAAACATCGCCTCGATCCGCACGCTGCGCCGGCTCGGTTTTGAACTCGACATCACTCGCGGCCGAGCCTTTTGGTGGCGGCTCGACCGTCCAGGCGCGGAGATCTCTTAGCGCCCAATCGTATAGGGCCCACCCTTCTCAAGCGCGCGCTTGTAAGCTTCGCGCGCCTGCAGCTTGGCAAGATAGGCGCTCAAACCCGGATATTGCGCCAAGCCCGCGCCGGCGGCTTCCAGTACGAAGCTGAGTTGGACGTCAGCGCCGGTGAAGCGGTCTGCGCACGCCCAACCGCTCGGGCCGATCGCGGTTTCCATGTATCCCAAGTGATTGGCGATCTCACTGTCGATACGCCAGTTCAATGGCGCGCCATTTTCGCCGAGCATCGACACGTAAAGCTTGAGCAATAGCGGCAACATCGCTGAGCCTTCGGCGAAATGCATCCATTGCAGATAGCTGAGCGCTGCGGGCGTGCCGGCGGCGGGCTTCAGCGTGGGGGCGTAGGCGTCAATCAGATACTCAATGATGGCGCCGCTTTCGATGATCGGCCGGCCCTTCAGTGGGCCTGCATCATCGACAATCACCGGACTTTTGCCGAGTGGGTGGATCGCCTTCAGCGATGGCGGGGCGAGCCGCGTCGTAGCGTCACGCTGGTGGGCCACGATCTGATACGGCGCGCCGATTTCTTCAAGCAGCCACAGAATGCGCTGCGAGCGGGAATTGTTGAGGTGATGCAGGGTAATCATCAGATGTCTTTCAATAGGGCGCAAAATTGAGTTTCAAGCCCGGGCGCGGCCAGCGCATTTTCACCAATCGTCCGGTTCCGGACAATGTGATATAGGCGTCCATCATGTCAGCGCCGCCAAAGGCGATGTTTGTTACCAAGAGATCGGGCAGCGCGATATGCTCGAACGCGCCGGTGGCGGGGTCAATCGTGGTGATCCCGCCATTGATGATGGTGGCGACGCAGACGCGTCCGGACGCTTCCACCGCCAGGCTGTCAAACAGCTGATAGCCGGGCATGGTGGCGATGCAGCGGCCCGCCTGGCCGGGATTGTCCGGGCCAACCTTGCCAGGGCCGAGAATATCAAACTCCCACAGCCGGCCGGTCATGGTGTCGGCGAGATAGACCTTGGTTTCATCCGGCGACAGGCCGATGCCATTGAGAGACGTCATATGGCCGGCGGCTTCGGTGATCGAGGAACCATTCGGCGCGGCATGATAAAAGCTGCACAGATCGCGCGAGCGCGCGAAGGTTTTACCATGGTCGGAAAACCACATCATGCCGGCCTTGTCGAAGACGATGTCGTTCGGCCCGCGCAAGGCGTGATCATCGCAGCGATCATAGACGCGCTCAAACTTGCCGGTGGCGAGATCGATGCGCTCAATCCGGCCGGTGGTGTAATCGGGCGGGCAGTGGCCGGGGATCGTCATCCCCATCATTTCGCCCCACACGAAGCCGCCATTGTTGCAGACATAAACCGCGCCGTCTGGCCCGAACGCCGCGCCATTTGGCCCGCCGCCAAGCTGGGCGATGATTTCGCTGCGGCCCTTCCACACCCGGGTGAGCGTTTGGCGCTTGATCTCCACGAGGATCACCGAACCGTCCGGCATGACGATCGGGCCTTCGGGAAACATGAGCCCTTCGGCGATGATTTCAAAGTCCACAGCGCTCCTCCCTCGTGTTTTTCGCGAGCGTAGGCGCTCACACGCGGCGGCGCAATTCACGCCAGCAAAAAGCGTGGTCATCGCGCGGGCCGGCGGGAAAGTCGGTCGCGCTGATCTCGACGAAATCAGCCTCGTTGAAAGGTGGAAAGCGCACATCCCCGGCGGGCGCTGCGTCAACTTCGCTGACAACCAGCCGATCCGCCATCGCGATGCAGGCGGCAAACAGATCAGCGCCGCCGATCACGCACACTTCATCCGCGCCAGCGGCGGCCGCAATCGCCCGGCCAGCGCCAAGCAATACGGCGAGATCGGAAAACAGCCACACGCCCGGCAGGCCCAAAGCGGTGTTGCGCGTCCACACCAAGTTGGTCCGCCCCGGCAAGGCTTGTCCGATTGCGGCAAAGGTTTTGCGCCCCATCGCAACCGGCTTGCCAAGGGTGCGTTGGCGAAACAGCGCAAGATCGGTGGCCAGCCGCCAGGACAATCCGCCGGCCAGCCCGATCACGCCATTGCGCCCGCGCGCTGCGATCAGCGTGAGCGCTGGGCGCGCCATTCAGCTTGGATTAGGCGCAAGGCCGACGCGAATCTCCGCTTCCGGATCGGCAGCAAGCGCTGGGCCGTGGCCCAGCACGGGCGCCTCCGGGATCGCGTCCAGCACCACGCCATTGGTGACGCGCGCGGCGCACTTCACCGCCGTACCCTGCATCAGATCCACTTCCAGCATCGAGGCGCTGATACCTTCGAGGGGGCCGTCAAACACCACGCGCAAGCGCGTGCCTGGCCCCGGCGCCGCCATGATTGGCTTGGGATAGCCCTTCACTTCCACCGCGCAGATCGCGCCGGCGCCCGGCTTGATGCCTTTCACGTCGAGCGTGTAGGTGCGCGGCCAACTGCGCTCGTTCACCTCATAGAGCCAGCCCGGCTTGATCTCGCCCGAGGAGACGAAATCGGACGGGTCGCGAGCGCCGGATTCGCGGGCCGTTGTGGCCACGGCAAATGTGAAGCTGCCGGTATAGACAGCGGTAAAGGCCGCAGAGGCCGGCAACACAAAACGAGCAAGCCATTTGGCGGCGGAGGAGTTCTCGGTGCTCATACAATCCTGTCGGGCTGGTCGGCGCGGGGGAGACCGCACCGCTTGGGCCTGATGCGTTGTGCAGTTGGCGGTTCGCCCGCAAGGCAAAGCCGCCCCCTGCAGCTCCCCCTTATGATGAGAGTCGCAGGCTGTGTCTCGTTAGCGAAGTGCAAACATCTACAAGTTGGGCGCGGCCAAATTCTTAACCAAGCTTAACGGCCGTGCCGGTGCAGGCAACCATCATCATCGTGCCTTGGCCAAGACCGGCCTCATAATCAATATCAACACCAATCACAGCATCGGCCCCGAGTTTCTTGGCTTCATTGGCCATTTCTTCCAGAGCCGTTTCACGGGCCTCTTTAAAGACCTGCTCGTAACTTCCAGATCTGCCGCCAATCACATCGCGGATACCGGCAAATAGATCGCGAAAAATGTTTGCCCCGATCACGGCCTCGCCGCTGACAACGCCGAGATAGGCTTTCACGGGGCGGCCTTCGAGGGTGGATGTGGTGATGACGATCATGAGGCGGCTCCTTTTTCTGGGCCTGGATGTGGGCGGCGCGCGGCGTAAATTCAACCTGTTGGGGTGCGTTATGGGATGACGAAAAAGTCGGAGCGGCTGCGCTCCCGCCGTACGCTGCGCCGAACGATCTCGGCGGCGAGGGCGTCGCCGCGCCGGAAAGAGTTTGATCTCCAGCGCCGGCGGCGGCGATCACGCTTCTTGCGTGAGAGGGCCGGCGCCGCCATGGTCGACGCGCTCATCGCAAGAAGGTTTCATGGTTGACGCCCAAGAACTCGCCGCACCGCCGGAAGATCACTTCAACAATCGGGTGGCCTTGACGGTCGCGTTGCTGGCCAGCTTTGCCGCGCTGATGGCGATCCAAAGCGGCAATGTCGGGGATGCGCGCGAACAGGCGCAGGCCGAACGCAACAATTCCTGGGCCTGGTATCAGGCGGTTCGGGTGCGCGAAGACATGGCCACCTATGAACTCGCTCACCTGCAACGCCTGCAGAGCACAGCCGCCCCGGCGGAAGCCGCGCTGCTGGCTGGAGAGATCACAACCCAGGAAAAGGCGGTCGCCGCGGTCCGCGCCCGCAAGGACGAAGTCGAGGCCCGGGCCAAGGCTGCGGAAGCCACCTTCGCCCAGCTGAACGATTTGGATGATCGGTTCGATCTGGCCGACGCTTTGGTCGCGATCGGGGTCACAATCCTAGCGGTGGCGGCGCTGGCCAAGGTGCGGTGGCTTTATTGGTTTGCGCTTTTGCCCGGGCTTGGCGGGGTGATCTGGGGGGCAACCGCCTTCGCCGGCTTGCCGGAGCCAACGGCCGTTCTGGCCCGCTGGCTCGGGGTGGGTTAAGGTGAACATTTGTCGCCCCCCACGGCGGAACCCTTAATCGCTAACGCAACCTCAACCGACGCCGATTCGACCGGAGGAGATCCGGGAGAGTGGGATGGCTTTGGGTTTTTTGAGTGAGATGAAAGCGGTTCTCGACCATCGGGTGGCCGGCATGGTCACATATCCTTTGGACGAGATCTTGTTGGCGACGCTGGTGAGCGTG
>JBEIHY010000121.1:0-8567 GCA_040381035.1 Hyphomonadaceae bacterium | reverse complement strand
CGTCAGGGCGTGACCCTGACCAATGACGGGCGAAACAAGAATCGCTTCGCCAGACGCAAGGCTGGCCGACATCAGCGCATGGATTTGCGCCAGCGTCGGCGAGGCAACCGCCGGCAGGGCGGCATGCGCCGCGCTCACAAGGGCGTGGGCCTGCCTGACCGCTGGCGCGGCAAGCACCGCCGCCACCGCCAGAGCCGGAGAAACAAAGGCGTGGACCTGAGCAAGCGCCGGCGACGCCACTACTGAAGAGCCGACAAGCGCGACTGCAGCAAGCGCGCTGGGCGTGACGAGAGCCGGAGAGGCGACAACGCCGGAGCCGGTCAGACTTGCCGGCGTAAGTCCGTGAACCTGCGCAAGAGTCGGAGCGGCGATCGTCGGCGTCGCCGCCAGAGCCGCAGAAGCAACGACGTGGGCCTGACCAAACACAGGCGAAGGCAGAACCGCCGAGCCGACAAGGCCAGCGGCGGCAAGGGCGTTGGTCTCGGCAAGAACAGGAGCGCCCGAGACGCCGGAGCCGCCCAGGCTCGCCGGCGCAAGCCCGTGAACCTGCGCAAGAGTCGGAGCGGCGATCGTCGGCGTCGCCGCCAGCGCCGCTGAAGCAACAACGTGAACCTGCGCCAGAGCCGGCGCGGCAACCGCCGAAGACGCCGCCAGCGCCGCCGAAGAGAGCGCATGGACCTGCGCCAGAGCCGGCGCGCCGACAATGCTGCTCGCGGTCAGGCTACCAGCCGTCAGGCTGTGCGTCGTGACGCCCGCCGTGACGGTGATCGTCTCGGTGCGCGCCGCGCTCAGGCTGTTGTCGTTGTCGTAGGCCGTGACGGTGATCGTGCGCGTCGTGCCCGAGACGGCGGCGGCGTCATAATAGCGGACGGCGTTCAACACCGTCTGCCAGTTGCCGTCGCCGCGGTTGGCCTGGGTCAGGGTGTATGTGCCCGCCGACCACGTCGCCACGCCGCCCGAAGCATTAAAGCTGGAAAGGTTCGCGGGGACCATGTCGATGATCTCGGTGCCGTTCCAGCCGGAAACGACAAACTCGATCCTGTCGATCCTGCCCACGCCGCCAGTCGTGATCAGGCGGGACGCCCCAGCATGATCGTGGCGGCGGCGGCGGCCGGGTAGGTGCTGGAATCGTCCGTCCCGCCGGTCAGCGTGTCGAGGTCGAACTGCGTGATCGCCACGGCTTTGCCCGATCAGCTTGCGGCGGCGGGGAACCGGAAGTCAAACGACGGCAAGGAGAACGTATTGCCGCTGGTCACCGCCTGCGTCGCCGAAAGGGAGCCGGACAGAAGCAACCTAGAATTGACGCTGTCGGTCACAGCGAAATGCGAGGCGGTGCCCGTGGCAGTCACGGAGCCGTCGGTGATCGCGACAGAAGAAACCTTGCGCCCATCGGGGGATGCGTTGGCGGGCGCTCCGAAAGCCGCGCCGGCGCCGAAATTCTTGTTGCCCAGTGCATAGGTGCTGGTCGCCTCGGTGTGGGTCGTCGGATTCGCCGAGCAGACGTAAATATGCGTCGCTTCGGTGTCGAGAGCGTTGAGACCCGCGTCTGCAACGCGGGAGCCAATGGTGCCGGGCATGGTGCGCGCTCCACTCAGAGATAAGAAAGGGCTTGAGCCATTGCGGAATCGCGCAGGCCGGTGAATTTCGGTTGCCAGCGGCTGACGCCAGCCTCGTCCGTCTCGATGACGTAGACCGTCCAGACATACATGCCCGATGCATCGGGAGCGCCCGATTGCTCGACGATAACCTTGCCATCCAGCGTCAGCAGGGTGCCGTCGCTGTTGCTGTCCATTTGCACTGACATGGGTGCCTCATGTGTTTGAATTGCTGCTGATCACAACGTGACGGCGAGGTCGTATAGCGCGACGAGATTGACGCCGGCCTTGACCGCGAGCTTTTTCAGCTTGATCGCGGTTTCGATCGGGTCCGGCTCGAACTCCCACCAGTCCTGTGTCTCGCTCGATGAAGCAGCAACCGCCGAGGTCCAGTCCGCCCGCTTACCCATCTGACTTAGCGCATAGCGCAGCTGCTTCGCCGTCGCGCGGCGCGGTTGTGGAGCGGTGGGCGCGGGAGCAACAGGCTTCTCACCATCCCAACCCCAACCTGAGTCAACGGACAGTTCGCCAGCGTAGACCACCGACCGCGCAACGATGTCCGGATGCAGAAAATCACCCAGCACCGCGGGCCTGATGTCGCCACCGGATCCGAATGTGTCCGGCAAAGTTTCGACGCGCTCGACCTGATCGAAAGCGGCAGTCAGGATAAGAACCTTCATGGTGTGTCCGATCAATACTGGATGATGATGACGCCGGCCGCGCCAGCGCCGCCGGCATAGCCGTTGTAGCCGCCTGCTCCGCCGCTGCCGGTGGTCGTGCCTGCACCACCGTTGGTTGCCGTCGGGATTCCGCCGCCGCCGAATGAACCGCCGCCGCCAGGGCCGCCGGTGCCCGCCGCGCCGAGGCCGCCGCCCTGGTTGTTGGAAAACCAGTCGGCGCCGGTTGCTGATCCGGACGAACCACCGCCAGAGTTGTTGGACAGCCCCTTGCCGCCACCCGTCACGCTCATGTGAGCGCCAACCGAGGTCGCTCCGCCGTCGGCCCCGTCCACTCCCGGACCAGTGCCGCCCGCTCCGCCGGCGCCGCGCGTCATGGCGATGACGTCGCCGGGCGTAACGGCAATCGACTTGAAGGCGTCTGCGCCGCCCCCGCCGCCCGAGCCATAGCCGCCGCCCGGCGAACCGCCGCCGCCGCCGCCTGCGGAAATGGCCCGCGCGTTGATCTGGTAGACGCCCGCTGGGACCGTCCAGTTCGTCGTGCCAGCGCCGGAAAACACCACCGTCGTCGTCGCCTTGGCGAGACGCCGGATACCGAGGCGCGAGAACGTCGTGACACGAAAGCTCGTGCCGTCATAGACGACCTTGCACATGCCCTGAAAATCGCCGATCGCCAGGCTGTTCCCGTCGCTGTCAAGAAGGTTCTTGGCCCCAACAGCATCGACGTTGAGAGTTGGGCTCGCCGTCGTGTTGGGCGTGTGGACCAGCAGGGACAGTGTGAACCCCGCCTTGAGTTCCGACAGCCCGGTGAAAGCCAGCAATTGCGTCACGGTGTAGGCCGTCGAGGAACCACCCGTGCCGAAATAGGTCAGCACGCCACCACGCACCGCGCGGGTCATCAGGGCGGTGTCGGAGATTGACGGCGTGAACCCGCCGTAGGTCGCAAGGTTCTGCCGCTCGGCGCGCATGATCGCGTCGATGTTGATCAGCCGCGCGCTGGTGCCGTCCATGTGCAGGAGGATGACGCCGCGCGTGTCTCCCGCGCGAAGCCCGCCGCCGTTCTGGTCGACGATGTTGAGCGCCGCTGCGCCATTGATCGCGATGGTCGGCGAGCCGCCCGCGTTGGCCCCCGGAGACAGGACCCAGAGATAGAAGCCGGCCCCGATCTCGCCGGCGGTAGGCGCAGGATCGAGCGTCGCGGTCATGGCGTCGGCGGTGCCACCGGCGACGGCGTAACGCAGGTTCTTGCCGCGCAGCGCGCGGGCGAGCAAGCTGTCGTCAAGATTGCTTTCCGGCGCGCCAGACTTGCGCACCGCGCCGCGCATTTGAATGATCAGGGCATTGAGAAGAGACGCGCGCCATTCGGTGCCGTCGCGAGCGGTCTGGCTCGAGCAATCCTTCGCGAAAGTATCGGGATCGCCACCGCCGTTCGCAGGCGTAAACGACGGACGGGAAGCGGCGGCACGCGCTGCGCCATAAGCGCCGGGGCCAAAGAGGTCGGTCATGTCAGGATCACCCGTTGATGGTCAGGAATTCAAGGTCCGCATGAGCGGGAGCTATGCGCCGGATCAAGCACTTGAGCGGCTCGATGTCGGGCGGACAGTCGAACGTGTCGCCAGCGAGCATCAGCCCGAACAGCGGCTCTACGCCCGCCTTCACCGTGAAGGCGATCGAGGCGGTGAGATCAATTGTTACAATCCACTTCACGCCGTTCTCGGCGCCAAAGATGGCCGTCCCCATCAGCCCGAGGCCGACGGTGCAATCCTCGACGTTGGTGATCCATTCCTCGGCGATGCCGATGGACCAGCCGCGCGACGCGGCGGCGGCGATGGCGTAGGCGGTCGTCGTGTCGCCGACCGCGTTCACCTTCTCGCAGACGTCGGCGTAAGGATCGCAGCCGTCAGGAACGCCGTATTCCAGCTTCCACAGGTCGATGGTCTCGAACGCGCTGGAGCAGAAGAATTCGTCGGTCAGGGCGCAGAAGCGGCGATGCGTCGGCCCCATGCCGACGCCAAGGGCCGAGAAAAACCGGACCATCGTCGAACCCTGCAGGCCGTCGAATCCGCCGTTGCGCCAGGCGTCGCCGCGCGGGCGCAGGGCGGCGAGCGCCGAGGCGACGTCGGCGTCAGTGGGGCAGGTCTGCATCGCGGCCTCAGGCGAAGGTGATCGCGCCGGGAACGGCGGTCTGGCCTTCCGTCAACGCGACGTCGGCCGAGGGGGTCGACACGGAATGGCGTTCCTCGCCCGAGGCGTTGGCGATGGCCTGCCAGATCCACGAGCGCGAGAAAGACGCAGGAATGGCGAGAAAGGGCATGGAAGGATGCGCCGGCGAAAGCCCGGCGACGCGCGACTGTCGCGCGAAGGTCGCGGCGATTTCGGCGGCGACGGCGCTCTGCACTTCAGGCGTGGCGGGCGACAGCCCCGTGATCGTCATGGCGACGCTGACCGCCTCGGGCAGGCGCACGACGGGCAGGCCCGCGCCGGGGCGGGCTGTCGCCAGCGCGTTGACCACGGCGAGACGGTCGGACTCGAGCCCGATCCCGTTCGCACGGGTCAGGTCGAAAAACGGATAGACGACAACCGTGCCGCGGCCATGGGCCAGCGGATCGATGAAGGCGCGCGTCACACCCGTGATGGCCAGCGTGTAGCGCAGCCAGTCGCCCGGCGCGCCGCCATGCTCGGGATAGGCTTTCGCGAACAGCAATCGGGCGCGGTAGGGCTCGTCCGCCTCGATGTCCGCCCCGCCGCCAAGGCCGCCAGACGTCACGGCGAAGGTTGCGGAGCCGGTGAGCCCCGAGGAACAGGTCAGAACAGCCGCAGCGTCCGTGTTGCCGTCGCCGCCGGCGAGCGCCGCCGTGGCGGAAACGGTCGCGGTTCCCGCGCCGGAAAGCACGACGCCCGCGTCGACCGTGAAGGTCGCGCCATCGGAGCGCGCCAGCACCGCGCCGGTGGCCAGCGTGATCGCCGTCGAGGCCGTGACGGTGACCTGCCCGGCAGCCTTCGACGCGGCCTTGCGCGGGACGGCGGGCTTCATTTCCGCGCCGTGGCGGTCAAGGAATTCCGCGTCGCAGGTCAAAACAAACTTCTGGTCCGCCGTCCATGCCGCGAAGCGATGCAGTTCAAAGAGCCCGCCGCCGATGACCTTGGCGACCGGCCTGAGATTGGAGCGGGCGAGCGACGCATCGGCGCCGGGCATTTCCGACGCGAAGGCGCGGATCTGCCCGGTGATGAGCGCATCAAGCGTCGGGGTCTGCCAGCTCATCGGATTTCATCCCAGATACGTTGGAAGCGGCGGTCGTAAACCTGCGCGCCGTCGCGACCGGCGACCATGACGCGCAGCCAGACCCCGCGGCGGGGATCCTCGATCAGTCCCGTTTCGACCGTGACCGCCGCCGCGACGCGCTCGCTGACCAGCCAGGCCAGCGCCTCTTCGGCATAGACCCGCGCCAGATCCGCGATGCGCGGCGTGGCGACCTCGTTACGCAGAAGCCAGAGATGCGAGCCCAGCGGCTCGAGCGCCTCGCCTTCCGGCGCGACGCCGTCGCCCCACCAGCCGCGCCGGTCGGCGACATCGGGCCGCCAGCCCTCGGGCGCGAGGCGGTCCGTGAACAGCGAGACGATGATCGCCGTGGCGATCTGGCTGTCGTCGGAAAGTCCGCCCGGATTGAGCGGGTCGTTGGCGGCCTCGAGCTTCCAGTCGCCGAGGCCTTCGGCCCGCGACCAGAAGGTCGACCAGGGCAGCGCCGGCTGCTGCGCCGCCTTGCGGTGGATCGTGACGGGATAGGCCATCAGTCGACCCCCTCAGGCTGCGCCGGGCCGCCGTTCTGCATCGAGGCGTAAAGCTGCGGCGACGGGCCTGCCTCGGTGATCACCTTTGACCACGGCGGCCCGGCGCCGATGTAGGCGGACGCGCCGGGAGGCACGTAAATCCAGTATTCCTTGTTGGCGTCGAGGCGCACCTTCTCGACATTGCGCTGGCGGAAATGTTTTCCGCCGCCGTCGAAATCGGACTTGGCCGGCAGATACTTCAGCACCTGCCCGTCGGCGCCATAGATCGCCTTGGCCCCGCGCGGCAGATCCTTGGGCCGGTTCTTGTTCTCGAACCCCAGCGCGACGAGCCGGTCGGATTCGCCCATGCGCAGGAAATAGCCGTAACTGTCTTCCGGCGGGTTCGAGGTGAAGCCATGGTTCTGCAGGCGCAGGACCTTGGTGTATTCCTCGCCGTCGTGGCCGGTGAAGTCGATGGTCTGGTGATCGCCGGAATCGTCGACCGCCTTGACCCTCGCCCGCGTGACCGCCGGGGCGTGCCAGAATTCACGCATCGTCCGCGCCCGCCCTGCCAAGATTCCATTGCGGGCCGGATTTGCCGCCCTTGCCCCCCTTGCCGCCGAAGGCGCGGGGGTCGACCAGCGAGAGTTTGGCGACGGTTCCGCCGCTTTCGGCGTCGGACTGTTCAAACGTCGCCGACTTGATCAGCATGTCCTGCGCCAGCCCGAGGTCGGCGATCTCGACATAAACCGTCCAGCCGGGCGTCCACAGCGTCCCGCCTGAATCGCGCCAGCCCTTGACGTTGGCCTCCGCCGTCGTCGCCGCGCCGGCGGCGCGGTCGCGGTGCCATTTGGCCCGGTCGCGCGCATCCTTTTTCAAAACCTGTTCCGGCGGCACGATGACGCGGGGACGATAGCGCTTGACGCCGTCGTCGCTCGCCTCGTCCTTGATCTCGAGCTTGTCCTGCGCGTAGCCGTCCGGGGCCTGGGCCTTGACCTCGACCTTGTCGTGGCGCTTCGAATCGTCATGCACCGCCGAGGCGTCGATCAGCACAGGCAACAGCCCCTTGCCGTCACGGATTTCGCCGGCATGGCGTTTGGTGCTCCCGCGCTGCAATTTCACATTGCCCTGCGGCGTATCGAAAACCGTGAACCCCTCGGCGCGCGACCAGCGCTCCATGGCGGTGAACACCGTCTCGCCGGGGCGAAGCCGGAAGATTTCCCGCGCCTTCGCCGTGAACCCTTCGGTCTCGACCTTGAGCCCGAACGGCTCGGTCAGGTTGCCAAAAACCTCGGTCGCTTTCTGGTCGCGGAATTCGCCTTTTTTCTTCTTGTCCTTCGCCGCCGAGTCGACGAGATCGCCCGTCTTCGAGCGGCCCGAGACGGACAGTTCCTTTTCTTCGCCCTGCAGGCGCGGCGAGCGCTTCTCGACATGGCCGGTCAGCATCAGGTCGCCGCCGCCGCCGAACGGCTCATATGTTGCGCCGTCCGACTTGCGTGCACGGATCGTGCATTTTGGCGAGCCGTTCAGCATCCTGAGCAGATCGGCCTGCCCGAGCGAGGGATGCTTGATCTTCGCCTCGAAGGAGCGCGCCGCCTCGTCCATGGCGACGGTGATCGCGATGGTGACCGGGCGGAACTCGAGCCCGCCGGCCTCAAGCGTGACGATTTCGTAAGCCATCAGGCGGCCAGCGCTTCGAAGGTTTCTGGCATGAAGGAGGGATGCGCCACGCGGGCGCGATCGGCGAGTTCCGCCGCGCGGGCCGGCGAGGCGTAGAGCCGCCACGCCCACCACAACGAGGGCAACCGCGCGGGCGCGGAAACGGTGAGAACCGGGGCAAGGTCAGTCGACTGCCGCGTCACCAGTTCGGCGATGACGCCGCGCAGGGCGGACAGGTCGCGCGCAAGGTCGAGACCCTCGCGCCCGATGCGCTTCAGCGCGTCCTCGAACACAGCGGCGGCGAGAAGCCGCGCCAGCGTCGCTTCGGCCCGGTCGCGATAGGTCCGGCGGGCCATGGCCTCGCCCAGCGCCAGCGCCCGCATTGAGGCGGTCAGCGCCACGGCGACCGCGTCGTTAAGCGCGATGACCTGCGCCGTGCCGGTGCTGACGGCGGCGGGCGTGGGCTCAAGCGGCGGTCCAAGGGAATCGAGCGTTGCGAGCAACAGCGCCGGGTCAGCCTGATCGCCGAGGGCGATGGCGGCGAGAGACAGCGCCGCGCCAAAAGCGGCGGGGTCGGACGGCAGGACGGCAAGCGAAAGCTCCGCTGCGTCGAGCAGCGGGTCGACCACGGCGGTTTGCGCCGGCGTCAGGCGAACCAGCCCACGCAATGCAACAAGATCGCCCAGCGACCCGGCGGCGGAGGTGACGGCGGCGGCGACAACCGGCGCGGGCTGGCCCGCAAGGCGAAAGGCCTGGGCGTAGGCGCCGGCGGCGGTCGAAATCGACGAGGCCAGCGCGTAGATCTGTCCGGCAAGCGCGCCGATGGACAGCGACCCGCCAAGGGCCGGCTCCGCCGTCGCCTCGATCG
>JBEIHY010000120.1:0-8696 GCA_040381035.1 Hyphomonadaceae bacterium | reverse complement strand
GTGATTTTGCCGTCACGTTCCACTTCGGCTTCGACCATCGCGATTGTTTGCAGCCCCGGCAGGCGCGGTTCGTCGGTGTAGCGCCGATCCGAAAACAACCAATCGATGTCGTGCGTGACGTGATGGCGGCGTCCTTCGATGCGGCCATGGTTGGCGTCGGTGGTCGCATGCGCGGGGCTCAAATCGCTTTCAGGATCAGCAAAAAACGCCGCGACTGCGGCGTGCAGAGCCGGACGGTTGGCCTTCAGGGCAAACAGCCAGTCGCCGCCCTTGCCGGCGATCACCTGGGCGGTTTCGGATTGGCAATGCAGCGCGTCGCCGGTCACCAGAAGTCCATCGAAATCCAAGAGCGCCAGAAGGTCGCGGGCTGCCGTGATTTCATAGTCCGTCTCGCCCACCGCCGCCTGGCGCAGCGTCTCCGCCCGGGACTCACCGGCGCTTGAACTGCGGGCAACGTTGTCGAGCATCCCTGGACACCCGCTTATGGAGCGTGCAGCGCAAAACCCGGCGATGCGTAGGTCAGACTGAACGACGAGAGCAGATAGGCTTGGCTAGACGTTGCCTCGAGTTCGAACGTCAAGCAGCTCTTCCTATACTCCTCGCTGAACGGCAAAACGGGCCATTCCGGCTCGGGCCGCCTCAATATGACGAGCGGCCGGCCAGGCCCCGGCAGCGCGACCAGCATACAGTCGCCGACGCCACGGCGGCCACGATCAGTTTGTGGGGCCCGGCGCCCTAGCGGCACGGCTGTGAAGGCAAGCTCAACGCGCTATGCTCCCCGCCAATCGCCGAACACGGCGCAGGACGAAAATGAGAGGGACGGCAATGGCGGAGGACGCGACGCAGACCCAGCGCAGGCCGATCGACAAGGACGCGATCCGCGCCAGGTACAGGGCCGAGCGCGACAAGCGCCTTCGCGCCGACGGCAACGATCAGTACGTCCAGATCGCCGGTGTGTTCGACCACTACCTCGACGACCCGTACACGCCCGTCGCCCCGCGCGCGCCGAAGACCGACCACGTCACCTTTGCTTTCGTCGGCGGCGGTTTCGCCGGCCTCGTCACCGGCGCCCGGCTCTGTGAGGCCGGCGTCACGGACGTCCGCATCATCGAGAGGGGCGGCGACTTCGGCGGCACCTGGTACTGGAACCGCTATCCCGGCGCCCAGTGTGACACGGCCTCGATGATATACATGCCGCTGCTCGAAGAAACCGGCCACATGCCGAGTGAGAAGTACGCGCATGCGCCGGAAATCCTGCAGCAGTGCCAACGTATCGGGCGCCATTACGGCCTCTACGAGAGTGCGCTCTTCCACACCGTGATCGAGGATCTTTCCTGGGACGACGCGAGGAGTGTGTGGCGCATCCGCACCAACCGCGACGACGACTTCACCGCCAAGTACATCGGCCTCGGCACCGGCCCGCTGAACACGCCCAAGCTGCCGGGCATTCCCGGCATTACGGACTTCAAGGGCCACGCCTTCCACACCAGCCGCTGGGACTATGAGTACACCGGCGGCGATCCCAATGGCGCGCCACTCGACAAGCTCAAGGACAAGCGCGTGGCCATCATCGGCACCGGCGCGACCGCCGTGCAGGTCGTCCCCCACCTCGCGCGCGCCGCCAAGGCGCTCTTCGTTTTCCAGCGCACGCCCTCGTCCATCGACGTGCGCGACAACCGGCCAATAGATCCCGCGTGGTTCTCCTCCATCGCGACGCCGGGCTGGCAGCAGCGCTGGCTGGAGAACTTCACGCAGAACCAGGCCGGCATCGCCATGGCGCCGGAAGATCTCGTGCAGGACGGTTGGACCGATCTCGCCAAGCGCATCCGCAACCGCATCATGCAGTTGCCGCCCGAACAGCGGACCCCTGCCGGCATGCTCGCGGCCTACGAGGATGCCGACCACGAGAAGATGGAGGAAATCCGCCTGCGCGCGGAAACGGTCGTTGAGGACACTGACACCGCCGAGAAGCTGAAGGCCTGGTACCGCCAGCTCTGCAAGCGGCCGTGCTTCCACGACCAGTACCTGCAGGCGTTCAACGAGCCCGGCGCACACCTGATCGACACTGACGGCCAGGGCGTGGAGCGCATCACGGAAAAGGGCGTCGTCGTGAACGGCGTGGAGTATGAGGTCGATTGCATCGTATACGCCTCGGGATTCGAGGTGGGCACGCCGCTGGAGCGCCGCACCGGCTTCGATCCGAAGGGCCGTGACGGCGTTACGCTCGCGCAGTACTGGGCCGACGGCATGCGCACCAAGCATGGCATGCACGTGCACAACTTCCCCAACGCCTTCCTGGTGCAGGCCACGCAGGCCGCCAATCTCATCTCCAACTATCCGCACAACCTGGTGGACGCCGCGCGCACGATCTCACTGATCGTCAGCCACGCCGAGGCGAAGGGCGCGAAGGTCGTCGAGGTCAGCAAGCAGGCGGAGGACGATTGGGTTAATCTGCTGCTTTCCGGCGTGGGGCTGATGCTCGGTTCTCCGGACTGCACGCCCGGCTACTACAACAACGAGGGTCGCGACCCCGGTCCGCAGGCGCGTTTCTTCGTCGGCTATCCTGCCGGTGCAGTCGCTTACTTCAACTACATCGAGGGCTGGCGTACCTCCGGCGACTTCGAGGGCATCGAGTTCCGCCAGGATGCATGACCGTTGCGCCTATCAGATCGGCAGCCGGTCCAACTTGGTAGGGAGGCCGGCATTGTCTCCCTGACGCCAACGCCAGCTTCGGCACGCCGAGTGCCAGACAACGCCAGCGATCAAGTGTCAGTTTACTGGATCACTCTGGTCCGTCAAACCGGCGAAAAATCGCCGAAAAATGCCCCAACTTGTGACTTTGTGGCGTCTCGCCATTCCAATCCGGCGCCGGACATTGCCGCAGCGAAACATCATCGAGACCGGGGGTGGGTTTATCGCCAAGAATGACAGTGGCGCAGACCGGCGCGAATGAAATGTGAATGCTGGCGTCCGCGGCCGCTGGTATGTCGGGCCCGAGATCGCCGTTGGTGGCCATTCCTGCAAGGGTTTGTCAAAATGCCGTCCAGTCGCCCGAGCGGCGGGAATCGCCTGAGGACATCATGAAACCGAGAGCGCCATTTGTCTGGTCACCCGACCAGCCGATTGATCCCATGGGGTTTCGCGCGCAGATGGGCGGCGCCCCGCCTAGAACGGAGCCGCCGAACCGGTGGATGCTGTTTCGGCGTGTGATCACGCTCGACGCCGCGCCGGCCGAGGCGCTGGTTCGCTGCACGGTCGACGGGCGCTATCAGTTGTTCGTGAACAGCGTTCGCGTCGGGCGCGGCCCCATGCGATGCAGCCCGCTGTTTCAGCGCTACGATACATACGACATAGCGCCACATCTCGTCTCTGGCGCCAACGTCATCGCCGCCCTGGTGCATATCTATGGCGTCGACACGGCCTGGTACGAGACAGTCAAGGGCATGTGGGCGCCGACGTTCGGTGACGGCGCGTTCTGGCTGGAGGGTGACGCCGGTTCTGTTCCGCTGGATTCCGGCCCAGAATGGCGCTGCCTCGAAAGTCGAGCTTGGGAGCAAGATACGGCGCGAATGAACAACGGCCTTGGGTTTATTGAAGTGCTCGACGCCCGCGCACTGGCGCCGGATTGGCATACTCCAGGCTTCGACGATTCCGCGTGGAAGCCTGCCCGCGCCCTCTACGCCGGCGGCGGTGGGCCCGAAGGTTTCTTCGGGGGCATGGAGACGCGACCGTTTCCCACTTTGCTGCCTCGCGATATTCCTCACCTCGTCGAGACATTCGAGCCGCCCGTTACAGTGCGCTGGGTGAAAGGCCTCGCACCGCAGCCTGACCTTCCCGTGCATCGTCGCTGCTATCGTGAAGCGTTCACCGACGCCCCTTGCGCCGTCGACGCCGCGTCATTGATCGGGGATGATGGCGTCGACGTTCGCACCGCGCCAGGGCGAGACTTGGCGATCCTCTTGGACTTCGGACGCTTGCTCACGGGATATCCCACGGTCACGCTCGACGCCAAGGGCGGTGAAATCGTCGAGATCGCCGTCGCCGAAGGTCTGCCGGGCGAATGGGACGACGCCGGTCCAGCCCCCGACGCGCGGATCACGCCGCACCGTCTGCTCGGCCACGACGCCCATGTCGCCCGCTACATCGCGCGACCCGGGCTTCAGACGTTCGAGCGCTTCGAATGGTCGGCGGTGCGCTGGATGCAGATCACCGTGCGCGATGCGGGCACAGGCTTGCGCCTGGCGAGGCCTGGCGTGACATTCACGCACTATCCCATCGAGCGCGACGGAGCGTTTGCCTGCTCCGACGCGCTGCTGTCGCAGCTTTGGGAGACCGGCGCCTATACGTTGCAATTGTGCATGCATGACGGCTGGGAGGATTGCCCAAGCCGCGAACAACGCCAGTGGCTCGGCGATGCGACCGTCGAAAATCTCGTTGGCCACGCCGCGTTCGGTCCTACGGTCGCGCCGTTGAACGCAGCCTATTTGCGCCAAGCTGCGCAAAGCCAGCGGCCAGACGGTTTGACCCAAATGTTCGCGCCCGGCGATCACGCTCGCGATGGGCTGTTGATCCCGGACTGGACGTTGCAGTGGATCGTCAACGCAGGCGACCATCTGGCCTATACCGGCGATGTCGCCACGATTGCGGAAAACTTCCCCGCGATTGAGCGCGCGATCGCTTGGTTCGAGCGGCATCTGTCCCCGGCGGGCCTCGTCGCCGACATGCCTTACTGGCACTTTATGGATTGGGCCTCGCTCGGTCGAACCGGCGAGGCCTTGACGCTCAATGCGCAATACGCCGGCGCGCTCGGTGTCGCAGCTGATCTCGCAGAGGCCATCGATTGCGCGGGACCGGCGCGCCGATTGCGAGCCCGCGCTTTTGAGGTGTGCAGCGCACTGAATGCGCGCCACTGGGATGAGGGGCGCGGCGTGTTTGTCGACGGCGTCGATCCCCGCACCGGGCGGCAAGATCGGCGCGTGTCGCAGCATGGCAATGCCGCGATGGCGCTCTGGGGCCAAGCGCCTATGCCGCGACTGGCGCGCGCCCTGCGATACGTCAGCGATCCCGAACGTCTCGTGTTTACGCCAGGGCCGCCGATCACCAATCACGCCGTCGAATTCGATGAAGAGCACGACGTGGTCTTGGCCAACACGTTCTACGCACACTTCGTCTACAGCGCCCTGGCCGAAAATGGTCTGTTCGCGCGCGCGCTCGAGCTTATGTGCGACAAGCTCGGGCCCATGATCCGCAAGGGCTCTTCGACGCTGTGGGAAAGTCTCGAGCCGACCGCCAGCCTCTGTCATGGCTTCTCGGCTTCACCGACATGGCAATTAACCACGCGCATGCTCGGCGTGCGACCAAGCGCACCAGGGTATACGCGGGCGCGCTTCTCGCCGAACCTAGCTGGCCTGGACTGGGCCCGCGGCGCAGTTCCAACCCTTCACGGTCCGATCGGTGTTGACTTGAAGATGGATGGCGACCGAATGATCGCCGAAGTGCACGCCCCAGAAGGCATCATGATCGACGTCGCCGCGGCTCTGGGGTGGCGCATCAGTGCGGGGCCCGCATCCTTCAGGGGGCAGGCGCGCGTGACTTTTCTTCCCGACCACCCAGAGTACGCCATCAAACGACCGACACGCATGGAAAAAACATGAATGAAGCTATCCCGACATGGTTGCCCATCCTTGGCGTCGTGTTGTTCGCGCTTCCCGGGCTTTGGCTTATGGGCATGAGCCTGGATGCGGTTCCTGCGCTTGGCGGCCAGTTACTCGCGCCGCGTTGGATTGTTGCCCTTACTGGACTAATCTTCGTCAACCGACCCCGCGACATTCGATCAGAGGCAGCACTCGATCGTGCAACGGCGGCTTAAGAAGCTAAGGGCCAATAGCGCGCGATTTCTCCATACCAGGGGCCTCGCGGCGCTTGGACCAGTCGCCAGCTGCAGCGGTGGCGCTTCTCCAGCCGGGCTTCGCCGGCCTTCCGCGTCGTCACCGCCAGAAATGCCGCAAGCGCATTGCTATTCACTGGATGATCATGCCAATCCCCAGGGTCACAATTCTTCCTGAGGCAATACGGCCTCTTGCGCGATCCGCAATTCAATGAACTGCGCCAGCGCCGCCGCCGCCGGGCTTGGCCGGTTCGGCTGCAACAGGCACAAGTCCGCCGCGGCCAGGGCGGGCCAGTTCTGCAGCGCCCGCAGACCCGGCGGAATCAGATCCTGCGGCATGACCGCGTAGCCAAGCCCGGCGCGCACTGCCGCGGCGCAGCCGGCCTGGCTCGGGCTTGTATAAACGCTGGTCCACGGCGCGCGTAACGCTTCCAGCGAGTCAAGTGCGCGGCTGCGATACACGCACGGCGCCGGCGACAATACCAGCGGCAGGGGGCGGCTGCGCTCGCCAAACCAGCTTAAGGCTTCCTCATAGGCGCCCGGCAGGCGCTCGTCGGCTGGCCCCACCCAGACCAATTGCTCGCGCCACAGCGCGCGCGCGCCGGGATGATGGGCGCCCATGGGCTGTTTGACGATCACAAGGTCATGGCCGCCAGCCTCAAACTCCGCGATCAGGGTCAGCGTCAAGGCGCAGGAGACGTGCAGTTGCACCCCGGGATGAGCGTCGGAAAACGCAGCCAGTATTTCCGGCAGATGCGCGGTTGCAAAATCCTCCGGCGAGCCGAACCGCACTTCGCCCGTGATCTCAACGGTGCGGAACCGCGCCAGCATCGCGTCCGCGGTGGCGATCATGTCCCGGGCATAGCCGAGCAGCTTCTCGCCGGCTTCGGTAAGGCGCACATTGCGGGTGTCGCGGTCGAGGAGCGCCTGCCCGAACGTCTCCTCCAGCTTCTTGATCTGGCCTGAGACCGCCGATTGGGACCGCCCGACAAGGGCGGCCGTTCGGGAAAAGCTGCGGGTCTGCGCCAGCGCAACAAAAGTGCGTAAAAAGGCCGTGTCGACATCATACATGTTTCCATTGTGGCGCACCGCCTGCGCCGGTCAATCCTGCGCCGGTCAAGCGCACCCCATCGCTTTTTGTCGGATGAGGCCGCCCCTGCACTCTCTGTTCGGTCCTGCGCACCGCCGTGCGGGGCTCGCGATTGCACCGATTTTCAGATCAATATGATCGACTTTTCCGGTTTCCGCTTTGGCCGGCGCGCCAATATGCGGAGGGCTCGTTCATGACGGGGGCCTCCATGCCAATTGACGTGCTGTTACAAAATCTCATTTCTCCGATCACGCTGGCGTTCCTGCTTGGAATGGCGGCGACCTTGATCCGATCTGACCTTGAAATCCCTGAACCGGTCATAAAGATCTTCGCCATCTTCCTGTTGTTCTCGATCGGTTTGCAGGGCGGGCAGGAACTCGCTGGCGTCACCTTCGCTGAAATCGCCAATGGGCTCGGCGTTGTCGCATTCCTGATCATCGTGCTGCCGCTGATCGCCTTCCTCATCGCCAAGATCGTGCTGCGGCTGGATACGCCCAATGCGGCCGGGATCGCCGCGCTCTATGGCTCGGTATCGTCGGTCACCTTTGTGGTTGCGCGCACGTTTGCAGAAGGCAACGGAACGCCCATGGAAGGCTATGTGACCGGCCTTATCGCCCTGCTGGAACTGGCGATCCTGGTTGCGTTATTCTATGGCCGGTTCGCACTCAGCCGGGCGGAAAAGAACGGCGGCAGGCTTGGCGCCATTCTGATGGAGACGCTGCGCGGGCGCGGGCTCGTGCTGCTCGGCGGGGGACTGCTGATCGGCGGGGCCATCGGGGAGAAGAATTTTGAGCGGATCGAACCGTTCTTCGTCGATCTGTTCCGCGGGGTGCTGGTTCTGTTCCTGCTCGAGATGGGCATGACCGCGGCCAAGCAGTTGCGCGAATTCGCCAAGGTCGGGCCGATGATGGCGGTGTTTGGCGTCGTGGTGCCAATGCTCAATGGCGCGCTCGGTTCGTTTCTGGCGACCTGGGCCGGCTTGTCGCTCGGCTCAGCGTTTGTCATCGGCGCAGTCGCGGCCTCGGCCTCCTATATCGATGCGCCCGCAGCCGTGCGCGCCACATTCCCGTCCGCCAATCCGGGCATTTATCTGACGAGTTCGCTCGGCATCACCTTCCCCTTCATGCTGATCTTTGGCGTACCCGCAGTATATCAGATGACGATATTCTGGCGCGGTCTTCTTGGCTTGTAGCCCAAGCCGGGAAGGTGCGCGCGCGGACAAGTCGAGCCATAGCCGCGCCAGTCACTTACAGCGCGCAAGTACCTGCCAGCGCGGCGGCCGAAATCCCCTCTGGGGGGGGGCGGCCGACGGCGTGATGCGCAGATCGGCCCGGCGCCGCACTGTCGCGCGCCATCCGCCCACGACCGTGCGCCAGAGGAATGGCCTTCTTCCGCCGCGGGCCTGGGCCGCGAATGCAGCAGAAGGCGCCATGCCATGACCCAAGATTTCATCCGCTGTGTGGAGCCAGCCCGGGGCGGGAAGGGCCCGCCCCGCCGGATCTATGCAGAAGGGCGCGTGTTCCCCGGCGTGCAAAATTGACCCCGCGTATTGCCTCAGGAAGAATTGTTACCCTGGGGATCGGCATTATCATGCGGTGAAAAGCAATGCGCTCGCGGCATTACTGGTGGTGACGCCCCTCTGGTCGGGCTGCGCCCGCCTTCCGCGTTGTCACCGCTGGGGCTGGCGACTTGTCCATGCAGCTCAAGGCCTGCGCCCTG
>JBEIHY010000119.1:0-8740 GCA_040381035.1 Hyphomonadaceae bacterium | reverse complement strand
GATCTATGTCGCGATCTGGGCGCCGGGCGCGGGCAGGATCGCGATGGCGGCGATGACTATGTGCGGCTCGACGTCACGTTTTGGGGCTGGTATGGGCCGCGGATGGGACCGGTCGGCCAACACTGCCATCCTCGTCGGGGCGGGAGCAATTGAATGAGCGATGTAACGCGGCGCGGTGTGCTGGGTGGGGTTGTCAGTACGGGGATTGCACCAGTGACGGCGCAGGCGGCAACCTCGACGCGCGATCCGGGCGATGGCGCTTACTGGCGTTCAATCGCTGCGAAATACGACGTCACAGAAGATGTCGTACAGCTGGAAAATGGCAACTGGGGCGTCATGGCTCGCCCGGTTCTTGAGGCGTACGAGCGTCACCAGCGCATGGTCAACCAGCATGGATCCTTCTACGCGCGCCGCACATACAGCAAGGATCTTGGCGCCATCCGCCAGCGCGTGGCCGTCACGCTCGGCGTGCCGCCAGAAGAAATCGCATTCACCCGTGGCGCCACGGAAGCCTTGCAGGCGCTGATTGGCGGCTACAATCGCTTGCGCTCGGGCGACCAGGTTTTGTGCGCCGATCTCGACTACGACAGCATGCAAACGGCGATGGGGTGGCTTAAAGTCAGGCGTGGCGTGGAGCTCGTGAAGATTGTGCTCCCCGAGCCTGCGACCCATCAGGGACTGATCGACGCCTATGCCTGCGCGCTCGATCTCAATCCCCGCGTCCGCATGATGCTTGTCACTCATGTCAGCCACCGGACGGGACTTGTTCTGCCGGTCGGCGAGATTGTCGAGATGGCGCGCGCGCGCGGCGTCGATTGCATCGTGGATTCAGCACATGCGTGGGGCCAACTGGATTTTTCGCTGCCGGAAATCAAGGCGGACTTCGTGGGGTTGAATGCCCACAAATGGGTCGGTGCGCCGCTTGGCGTCGGCATCCTCTATTGCCGCAGTGCGCGTGTTGGCGACATCGATCCCTATATGGGAGAAGAAGAGGCGCGCAGCGGCGATGTGAATGCGCGCGTGCACACCGGGACATCGAACTTTGCCGCCTATCTGAGCGTTCCGGATGCGCTCGACTTTCATGAATCCATCGGCATCACCCCAAAGGCAGCGCGATTGCGCCGACTGCGGGACCGCTGGGCGGAAGCGCTACGTGACGATGCCGCATTCCAGATTCTGACCCCCTCCGACCCGCGCCTTACCAGTGCGATCACGTCATTCCGCTTGGCCGGACGAACGTCTGTCGCTGACAACATCGCCATCGCCCGTGAGTTGCTGGAGCGCCATCGCATCTTCACCGTGCACCGCGCTGGCGTCGCCGCCGGCGCATGCGTTCGGGTGACGCCGGGCCTATTCTCGTCTGACGACGATATCGACCGATTGCTCTTGGCGTTGCGGACGATGGCGAAATCTTAGACGCGCGTCTTGCGTTCTTGGACATCACGTTTGTCGTCGTTGTTTCGCCGTTCGGGGAAAGAACGCAAAGCAAGCACCCGTGATGGTTGAGGTTTCAACGAAACGCGCCAACGCAAGGCTTGGCCGCCATCACAACCGCGCGTGTCGTTGAAACCTCAACCATCAACGACGGTGTATCGATACGTGCTCGTGCACACCAGCGGCGACCCGTTTCCAAAACTTCCGGAAAGTCGCCTGTCGACGTCGAACACCTGGCTGGAGCGCGCCGGCTCGACGCCGGATAACGGTCCCTATTCGTTGGCCGTCACCATGGGCACGGCCGTCCAATGGCGTCACGGATCGACCGCCCTGTCGGAAATTCGCAGCAAAGGGCGTTCACGGAACAATTTACGCTATCCTTCGAATGGCAGCGATCCGGCGCCATCGTTGACCACACAGCGTGCGATCGCCGCGCAATTCGTCCAGCTTTTCATTGCTTGTGCGTGGCGTCAGAGCGCTTGCTCAAGGTCAGCGATTGAAGCGGCGATCCGCTGACGGCGCTGATCATCGCTCGCGGTCGCCAATAGGCGTCGAAGCGCCGCAAGCTGCGCCGCCTTCAACGCCTTGGAGCGGAGGCATGGGCTGGCTGCGGCGCGTCGTCCCGCACGCCCATCGCCGGGTAGTCGAGCCGCGCATTGCGCCAGCCTTGAACGCCAAGATAGATCGCCAGGAGCGATAGGCCGACATAAATCCAAAAGCGGTCGAAATAAGTCCGGCTTGGGTCAAGCACGTCTGCCAAGAAGAAGCCGCCCCAGAGCGCCGCCAACGCCAAGACTGCGATAATCGCGTTCCGGATCCAGCTTGGATCGAAGTGTGCGCCGTCTGTCCGCGTGGCGTCTAAAAACGCCCGATAGGACTGGTAGCGGCGCCATGCAAGCGCGCCATAGGTCACCACTGAAACAAGGCTTGCCACCGCAAGGAGCGGCGAGATGATCGGTGCATTCGCCACGCTATCCCACCAGTTCTTGGTCGCGAGCGGCAAGGGAAAGACCGCCGCCTGGCTCAAGAACAGCACCCCATAAGGCACAAAATGCCAAAGCCAATGGTGTGGTAATGGCCCGCCCGTGAGGCGCAGCCCATAGAAATAGAACAATGGTCCCAACGCCAAGCCCGTCTCAAACGGCGCGAAGCTGAGCCAAGGATAGGCGTCATAGAAGCCGGCAAAGCCGATGATGTATGGCGTCACCATCAGCGCAACCGCCACAATCAACAACGCCAAGAAGCGATTGGCGGCGCGGTTCTTCGGCGCCATGATCAGCAGCAGCGCCAGAACGAGGCCCTGCCCGGCGCTAATCAACAAGGTGACGCTGGGCCGGCCGAAAGTGATTATGGAAGTCAAAGCGCCTGCGAAACAGCGAGCCACCTCAGCAAGGCTTAGCGCGCGATACCTGCTGAGCAGTCGTCGCCCAAGGTTTTGCGCACCGACTGGCGGACGCCAACTTGGCCGCCGATAAAGCGGGCTCACGCGCCAGGCCCATGTTCTTGGCGAGCCGCTGCACATGGCGCAACATCATCCTCTCCCAGACGAAACTGCACTGGCGCGCCTGCGCCGAACTTCGCGCCAGTTAGATTGTCCGTTTATCGCATCGCTGCGGCCGGTCAGGACCAAACGGGAGGGCGCTTCACTGCAGATGTGTGGTTAGAATATTAGAATTCGGTCGCCCGACCGGCCCCAGGCGCCCTTCTTATTTAGAGTCGTGTTTCGTCCAGGCCCAGCGCGGACACGCCCAAACGTTCGCGTTTCGGCGCGCGCGGCTGCGTTCAGTTCGGCGCGTCGATGACGGTTGAGGTTGTGGGCCTCAGCGGCTTCTTGCCGGACTTGGAGGGGTCTTTCGGCGGCGGCGGGCAAATGCCGACAACAGGAGTGCCGGGCGGATAGGCGCCCTTGTCGCGGAAGGCGGCCTTTTGCACAGCCGTCAGCCGCGCCCATGCGTCGGGCTGAACAGAGCACCAGGCCGAAAGCCCGCGCACGCGGGCGCGGGCATCATCGGCGGCGCTCTGATAAAGGCCCCCAACGCTCAACGCATACCCTTCTTCGACAAGCCGGCGCGCAACATTAAACTCCTCCCCGCCGGGGCGCACAGCCGTGCACGTCGCGACCCGGGCATTGGGATCGTTCTGGGCGTCGAGCGCGCACATCAGAAAGGCGCCTTCCACAATCCGCCGCAGCGCCCGCTTCGCCTCAGCGCCGCAATCTTCAACCCGCGCGCCCAACCGGCACGGTTGGCCTTCTTCAAAGGCGTCAATGCCGCGCAACCGCAGCAGATCACCGTTGAGCAGCAGCGTTTCGGCGTTGAACACCGTCTCGCTCACCGTCGGGCCGGCATAGGCTTGGCGCTTCTCACGCGTGCCAAAACCGGTGCCGACAATGGTCAACGCAAACAAACCGCCCAGGATGGCGCCGATGAAGCCGATCATGATCGGCCGAATGGCGCGTTCCATCTGCTCGCCCGGGCGAAAGGCAATCAATGCCAGGATGCTCACCAAGACTGCCAAGACCAAAAAAATGTCGAACAGCGACAGGATAATTCGGGTGACGGTCGCGCCATTGCTGTCCAGCATGCGCATCAACAGGCTGTCGCCTGGATTGCCGATCTTGGCGAAGAAGTCTCCAATCGCCACGCCAAGCTCAGGGTCGCGCTGCTGATCGCCCAATGCAAGGGACGCGACAACGAGCAGCAGGACGCCACCTGCCCAGACTGCCGCACGCAGGGCGATCCGCCACTGACGTGTGCTGAAGAAGAACAAGAACAAAGCTGCGAGCAGCAGAAGGAAAGCCAGGGTCGACACGCGATATCTCCTCGCGGGGGCAGGGTTTAATTCAGATCAATCGGGCGCACGCACCAAGGGTGTTGTGCGGTTCGCCAGTCCGCCCCGCTGTGAAGCGGATGCGATGGCGCTATTGTCGGTATTGCGCAGACGCGCGATGTCGATTTCTTCGACTAGGCGTGGGCGCGCTGGCGGTGTGGGCGTTGCATCGGCCCCGCGGTCGCGGCGATAGGCTTCGAGCTGGCGTTGCAATTCGGCGCGATAGGCGACAATCGCATAGGCGTCTGGACCAGGCGCTTCGCGCAGGGTGTCGAGTTCTGCGCGGGCGCTAAACATCTGGTTCAGCGCAATACCGCTGGAGATGGCGACAGCCACCAGCAAGCACACAACCCATAATCGCGCGATGGAGCGCACCGCCAAACCGATCCAGGCGGTCCATGGGCGGTGCTCCACAACAGGCGCTGTCTTGAGGGCCTCGCCCAAATCGACCTTGTCGAAAGGATCATCGCTCATCGTCATAGCGCCTTGTCACGAAATTCGTTGGGCCGGGAGAGCTGCGGATTGCACCAAGCATCAGCATTGGAGTTTGAGCACACCTGCGCCTGCGCGCTCGGCACGCAGCGCAGCGTCGGATCGCTATCGGTGCGGCGGCGTTCGATCTCGGCGTCGCGCTGTTGTTGGAGACTAAAAAGGTCTGAGTTGATGGTTGCCAAAGTCGCCAAGTCGCGCTCCAGTCCACGCCGCTGTCGAAGCTCCAGGATGCGCCCCTCAAACTGGGCGATGCGCCGATCATAGATGCCTTCGCGGATCGACAGACACATCGCATCCCATCCCTTGCGCAGGTCGTCGATCCCGCCGCGATCCGTCATCAGGGGATGGGCGGCGTCGGTGCGCTTGCGGTCCACGGTGTCGGCGCGGATCCGGTCAAGGAATTCGATGATGCCTGCGGCCTGCGCATTGATCTGGCGGCGCTCTTCGACCTGCTTGGCCAGACCGGCCGGACGCCCCTGCGCATAGATCGGCGAATAGACGCCACGCGCATGGGCGGGATTCCACACCGACCATGCCCCATAGATCGTCACACCCAGACAAACGCTCAGCAGCGCCAGCCAAAACAGGAGCCCAAGCGAATTGCCGGCGATCGCGTCAATCTCGCTCTGCGGGGCGCCTTGATAGATAATGATCGCACGGTTTGTGCTGCGCAGCGTGTCGGGAAGGCCGCGAAGGGGTTCAGGTTCTGGCGGATCAGACATAGCGATGTCCCCTCAGCTCGGCGGTCCGCCGCACTGCATCGGAATGCCCGAAAGCCGGAAATGGTCCTTCACTTCTTGTGCGGTGACTTCGCCATCCGCCTCCGTCAAACCGCGGCAGCGCAGCACATAACGCTGCCCATAAAGGATAAGTGATTTCAGCGGCACCGCCGAAGTTTGCCGCGGATTGCTGGTCGCAACGGTTTGCCAATCCTGCGCCTCATTCGCTGCGGCGTTGAATGCCTGAATAGACCGTGACCAGGACCGCAAACGATTCGGCTCAAACTCCCGCTGGCCGCGGCGCAGCCAGTAAAGGCCCTCCACGAACAGCGATTCAGCCCGCTCTGCGCCCTGCCCTGTGGCCGCGCACAAACTCTGATCGCCGATTTCGCCATACATGATCTGCGCCAGGCAGGCCTGCCGCTGATACAGGCCGAGCCGCGAAATCCGAAACGCTTGGGCTGCATAACTGGCCGCGCGGACGCCTTCAGAGCGGAAGAAGTTATCGACCGTCCTGGGCGCATTATCAGCGAGCAGGCGATCTTGCTGCGTTCGGATCAGCCGCAAAGCGAGAAGATAGAAGCCTTCCGCCGTGCCATCCGCCGCCGAAGCGCCGAACGGCGCACGTTCAAACAAATCCAGCGCCCGGCTTGCTTTCAAAAAGGGCGGCGGATCAAGACGCGCTGCGCCCACCTGCTCAGAGCCAAGCCGCAAATAGAGATTGGCAAGCGTCAGCCGGGCTTCAATATTGCGATTGTCGAGATAAATCGCGCACCGCAAGTCCGGTTCGGCCGCGCGCAGGCTTGCGGGGTCAGCCACATTGGTGAGGGCGATGGTGCGCTCAAACAGGTCCGTGCGCCCAGCGCGTTGCAGGCTTGCGGGATCAGACGGCGCGACGCGCGCATAGCGCGTGCGGGCCACTTCCAACAAAATGCGCGAAGGCAGTTCGGCGCGGTTGGCGGCTGGAAACTCGGTATCTCCGCGTGGGCATTGCGTCGTCACGCCGAGCATATCGAGCGTGCGACGATAACTGTCGCGGGCGCTGTCGAATTGACCTTGCAGCACCTGCGCGCGTGCAGTCGTCAAGGCTGTCACCGGGCGCATTGGGGCGCTGCGCAATTGTTGCAATGCGAGTGACAATTGCCGCTGTTGCTCGAACGGCGAGGACACATTGGCGAGATTGGCCAGGATCGTGCAGCCGAGCCCCCAGCGCGCATCCGCTGACGACGCCGCTGAGGCCGAGGAGCGCTCGATATAGATATTGAAAGCGTCGCGGGCGTCCTGGAAGTGACGCGCCGCGTCCGCGGTGAGCGTTGCGCCGATGCAGTTCAACGCGCCGACCCCGCCCAGCCCGCCCATATCGCCAAGGCCTGCCAATTCCGCAGTTTCGCGCAGGCCTGCCGCTTTCAGATGTGCGATCCCGATCTGGAAAAACACCGACAGCATCTGTTCGCGCGAGGGCGCAGATGATGATGGAATGGACCCGATCGCTTCGGTTCCGGTAACGCCTGTGCCGCAATCAATCGGACCGGGGGCTTTACATGCGACATTGATCGCTGCCGCGGCTGGGCCGAGATAATCGACCGCGCTGGTTGCTTGGCCGCGTGACAGCGCCGCCTGGCCGAGCGACGTGCCGAGCCGATAAAGCCAAGACCGGCCGCGGCGGATCTCGGCAGGCGATAAGGCAAACGACATGTCGCGCCCGGCGCGCAACTGAGCGTCTTCCTGCACAAAAACATTCTTGAGTGCGTTAAACGCCCCATCTTGGCCGGCCTCGCCAAGCTCCGCGAGGATCAGCAGCGCACGTTCATTGGCCACCGCCGGATCACTGGGCGACAGCACGCGGCTATCGTCCAGCAACAACCGCGCGGGCTCGATGCGCCCTTTGGCGCGATAAGCGCGCACAAGTTCGAGTTGAGCGGCGCGCAATTCCGGGCCGAACTGGCCGCCAAAATCCTTCCCGACATTCACCGCCACTTCGAGCTGAGTGATGGCGTTGTCGTAGTCGCCAGCGCGGTTATAGGCGCGACCGGCATAGAAACGCGCCCGCGCCGCCTCAATGCCGCGGGCGCTGGTGGCGCCGACGCGACGGCAACTTTCAGCGAGTTGTCGCTGAACGGATAAATCTGTTTGATCGATCTGTTCCAGGGTGCTGCGCGCCAATTCACGCACGCATCCTTCTGGGCGAAAACGCTCCTGCGCGATCGCCGGTTCAGAGAACGAGAGTGTCGCGGCGAACATCCCTACGCCAACCGAACAAAGTCCGAGTTTCAACATGCGATCACGACCCCGCTATGCCTCAGCCCCACCCCGCCAAAGACTTACGACTTATTAAGATACCTTACTGGCGCAGCTTGCGATAGCGAAAATCCAGTTGCCGCAACGATGCGGGCGCATTCTGTTGTTTCTTCGCCGCACCTGCAGGGCGTTCCAAATCGTTTCGCGTGGCGAGATGCGCATCTGCGCTGACGCAGACTGATGGCCGCTCTGGATGGGGTAATGGGCCCGGTCGAGACCAACTTGCCTGCTGACGGTGAGGCTGGTCGTCCCTCAAACTGATGGTTTCAGAACGGCGTCATGCTTGCGCGTGCGCCAAGCATCAAGAGGGACGACCATTGGACAGTATGCCGGATTGGATGTGTCTTTGGAACAGACAAGCGTGTGCGTTGCAGGGCGAAATCCTGAATCGCTAACGCAACCTTAACCGATGCCGATTCGACCGGAGGAGATCCGGGAGAGTGCGATGGCTTTGGGTTTTTTGAGTGAGATGAAAGCGGTTCTCGACCATCGAGTGGCCGGCATGGTCACATATCCTTTGGACGAGATCTTGTTGGCGACGCTGGTGAGCGTGATTTGCGGGGCCAATGATTGGGAGCGGGGGGAGGATTACGCCTGTGAGAGCCTGGATTGGCTGCGGCGCTATTTACCCTTCGCTGCCGGCGTGCCGAGCGCCCAGACCTTTCGCAAAGTGTTCCGCCTGATCGATCCCGAGGCGTTGCAGCGGGGGGGCGCCGTTGGCGGCGTCCCTGCAGCAGTGCGCCGGGGATCAAGGCGGCGCCCATCTCGTCGCCATCGACGCCAAGACCGTGCGCGGGTCCAAAACCGCCCCCGATGGGACGGGCGCAATCCACCTCGTCTCGGCCTACGCCAGTGAAGCGGGCCCGTCCTCGCCCAGCGCGCCGTCGATGCGAAGTCCAATGAAATTACAGCCATTCCAGCGCTCTTGGACATGCGCGCGTTCGACGGCGCGATCGTCTCGATCGACG
>JBEIHY010000118.1:0-8902 GCA_040381035.1 Hyphomonadaceae bacterium | reverse complement strand
GGTCCTCGACGTCGCCTTCGACGAGGACCGCTGCGGCGCCCGAAAAGACCATTCCGCCAAAGGTCTCGCTCTCATCCGCAAGGCCGCGCTCAACCTCCTCAAACGCGAACCGTCCAAACTCTCCATCGGCCGCAAACGCGCCAAAGCCGCCATGAACCCGGAATTCCGGTCACAGATCCTCGCGGCTTAAGGATTTAGGATTTGGCCCTGGGGCGCCCCCGGCTTGACCTTGCCCGGCGCCTGCGCCATATCCCCGCATCCCGCGAAAACGGGCAAACTGGGTTTGGACGGGTGAACCGCCAGGGCAGTCGCGGCCAGATGGTTTGGTCGCCGGGCCCCGTCCGCGATACGAGGGCCTAAGGCCATGTCGAAGCGTCTGAACGCCAAGTACAAAATCGACCGCCGTTTTGGACAAAACATCTGGGGCCGGCCGAAATCACCGGTCAATAAGCGCTCCTATGGCCCCGGCCAGCACGGCCAGCGCCGCAAGTCTAAAATGAGCGATTTCGGCCTGCAGCTGATCGCCAAGCAGAAGCTGCGCTTTTACTATGGCAACATCACCGAAAAGCAGTTCCGCAAAATTTACGCCGAAGCCGCCCGCCGCAAGGGCAACACCGCCGAAAACCTGATCGGCCTTCTGGAAAGCCGCCTCGACGCTGTGGTGTATCGCTCCAAGCTGGTGCCGACGGTGTTTGCCGCGCGCCAGTTCGTCAATCACGGCCACGTCAAGGTGAACGGCAAGCGGGTCAATATCCCGTCTTATGTTTGTAAAGCCGGCGACGTGATCGAAGTGCGCGAAAAGGCCCGCACCATGGCGCTGGTGATGGAAGCCATGGCCAGCGGCGAACGAGACGTGCCGGATTATCTCTCGCTCGACCCCAAGGCGATGCAAGCGACCTATGTGCGCGTGCCGCAATTGGCCGATGTGCCCTATCCGGTGCAGATGGAGCCGAACCTGGTCGTCGAATACTACGCCAGCTGATTTCGGCCCCAGCCAGAAAATCGAAGGCCCCGCCCCGCGCGGGGCCTTTTTGTTTGCGCGGCGCTGTCTTCATCCGCCGATCTTCGAGTGCGGCGCAGAATTGGCCATGGAAAACGATCCCGACCAAACAGCGCGATTTATTCTGACGCTCGAATGCCCCGACACGATCGGCATCGTGGCCGCCACCGCCACATTCCTGGCCGATCGCGGCCTGTCGATCGAAGAAAGCGACCAGTTCCACGAGCCAGGATCGCGTCGCTTCTTCATGCGAACGGCGTGCTCCGCTCCTGACGCCAAGCGCGCCGATCTTGCCGAGTTGGAAGCCGGCTTTGCCCCGATTGGGCGGCGCTTTGAAATGCGCTGGGCGTTTCATGACGCAGCCCAACGGCCGAAAATCATGATCGCCGTATCGCGCCATGGCCATTGCTTTTATGATTTGATGCACCGCATCGAAACAGGTTGGCTGAAGGCTGACATCGCTGGCGTCATCTCCAACCATGACGACATGCGCAGTTTCGCCGAATGGCGCGGCGCGCCGTACCATCATGTGCCGGTCAGCGCCGCCGCCAAATCCGCCGCCGAAGCGCAGCTGCTGGCGTTGATGGCGCAGTCCGGCGCGGAACTGTTGGTGTTGGCGCGCTATATGCAAGTGCTTTCAGCGCCGACCTGTGCAGCTTTGGCCGGGCGTTGCATCAATATCCAGCACTCTTTTCTGCCGAGCTTCACGGGCGCCAATCCCTATCAGCAGGCCCATAACCGCGGGGTGAAGATCATTGGCGCGACAGCCCATTTTGTCACCGCAGATCTCGATGAGGGCCCGATCATCGAACAGCAAGTGACGCGCGTCTCACACCACCATACGCCAAAAGACCTGATGGAAATGGGCCGAGATCTTGAATGCACGGTGCTGGCGCGGGCGGTGCGCTGGCATTTGGAACGGCGCGTGGTGATCGCCCCGCCCCGTACGGTCGTGTTCGCTTAAGACTGCGGCTTTAGCGCGCGATCAGCAACCGCAGGCTGCCGTCAAAGAAAGGCGCGGTGCGCAGATGGCCATAGCGCGCGTCCCATGCGCCGCTTGCAAGATCAGCCGCCAGTTTCGCAACAAATCGTGCTTCCGCCCCCGCCGGCGCAAACGCCCAGGCCGATTGCGCCGCCCGCTTTTGCGGATCGAGGAAATGCTCCGGCCCGCCAAAGAAGGCCTCCATAAACCTGTCAGTGCAGTTTTGCAGCACGCGGCACGGCCACACCTCGACTTCGCCGCCGAGATGCGCGCTCAGCGTTTCGATCGGCAGGAATCGCGCCGCTTCGGCCGCAGCGATATCGGCCATATTGAGCGTCAGCCAGCTCTCTTGCAGGGCGACGGGATCAAACGTCAGCACCGCAACCGGCCCGCGCGCCACGCGGCGCAGTTCGGCGATCCCATTGGGCTTATCGGCCCATTAATGGCAGCTGAGATTCGACATTACCGCGTCAAAGCTGTGATCATCAAATGGCAGGGCTTCTGCGACGCCGATCACGCAGGGCGCGGCATGCGCCAGGCGCTCGGCGCGCATGGCCGCGGAGGGCTCCAGCGCCACGACCATGCGATCGAGCGGCTCGTAATTGCCGGTTCCCGCGCCGACATTCAAAACCGAGCATGCGTCGCCCAGACAATCCCAGATGATGGCCGCGATCCGCGGATCGGCGCGGCGTTGGGCGGCGTAGCCGGCGCCCTTGACGTCATAGTCGTAATCTCCGCCGGCGCGGTGATTGGCCTGTTGCATCGTGGCCCGAAAATCGCGCACTTTACCACAATGAGCAATCACGACTGGACAAAGATCGACGACGCGGTGCGCGTCGCCCACGACGGCGAGGTCAAAATCGCCAAGCTCTCGACTGAGGGAAAGAACCTGTTCCCCGATCGGGAGAAGGCCGAAGCGCTGACGCGCGAGAACGCCGAGGCGATCAATGCCTTGCAGGACGTGCTGTTCGCCGAAGGCAAGCGTGCGCTGCTGGTCGTGCTGCAAGGCACAGACACATCCGGCAAGGACGGCACGGTGCGCGGCGTGTTCAACGCCACCGGGCCGCTGGGCGTCACCGTGACGCCGTTCGGCAAGCCGAGCGAGGAGGAACTCGACCAAGATTATCTCTGGCGCATCCACAAGGTCGTCCCGCGCAAGGGCACGATCGGCATTTTCAACCGCTCGCACTATGAAGATGTGCTGGTCGTGAAAGTGCGCGGCTTCGCCCCGCCCGATGCGATCGAGAAGCGCTATGCCCAGATCAATGATTTCGAGCGCCACTTGACCGAGAACGGCGTCACCATCCTGAAATTCATGCTCCATATCAGCAAGGATGTGCAGAAGGAGCGATTGCAGGAACGCCTCGATGACCCGACCAAACGCTGGAAATGGAATGCCGGCGATTTGGAAGACCGCAAGCTGTGGCCGGATTTCCAAGCCGCTTACGAAACCGTCCTCAATCGCTGCTCTACCGAACACGCCCCCTGGCGCGTGATTCCAGCGGACAAAAAATGGCGGCGCAATGCGATCGTCTCAACGATCGTGCGCGGCACGCTGGAAGAAATGGCGCCGCACTATCCGACCTTCGACTGGAAGCCAGCGGATTTTGTGATCGTGTAAGGCGGCTGAGGCCCCCCACCTTTCAGCTGACGCCTGCGGCGCGACAGCTCCTGCCAGCAGCAAACCCCTCGGACAGCAAGGCGCGCAGGCTGCAATTCAACTGTTGTCGTTTGGCTGTATCGCGTGAGTCAGTCATCATCAGTCCCAGCGTATGGCAATCATTACTCGTCCGCGCGACGAAGGGTAAGGGTGCAGATATGAATTCCGCAACGGATGCGCCGTGGTGGCGCGGCGCGACGATTTATCAAATCTATCCGCTCAGCTTTTGCGACAGCAATGGCGACGGCTGGGGCGATCTGCCCGGCGTGCTCGCCCATCTTGATCATGTCGCCTCGCTGGGCGTGGATGGCGTCTGGCTGTCGCCGTTCTTCACCACGCCGCTGAAGGATTTCGGCTATGACGTGGCCGATTATTGCGACGTCGATCCGGTGTTTGGAACTCTGGCCGATTTTGACGCGGTGGTGGCGCGCGCGCACGCGCTTGGCCTGAAACTCATCGTCGATCAGGTCTATTCCCACACTGCCGACGCGCACGCCTGGTTTTCAGAGAGCCGCGCCGATCGCACCAATTCCAAAGCCGACTGGTATGTGTGGGCCGATCCGAAACCGGACGGCACGCCGCCGAACAATTGGCAATCGCTGTTTGGCGGCCCGGCCTGGGAATGGGACCCACGCCGACGGCAATATTATCTGCACAATTTCCTCACCAGCCAGCCCGATCTCAATCTGCACAATGTCGCGGTGCAGAACGCGATCCTCGATGTCGCGCGCTTCTGGCTTGATCGTGGCGTCGATGGTTTCCGGCTCGATGTGGCAAATTATTACATGCATGATGTGGCGCTGCGCGATAATCCGAAAGCGGACTATCTGAAGCCGCCAAACCGGCCGCACCAGTTCCAAAAGCGGCTCTATGACAGCAACCGGCCCGAAAACCTCGCCTTCATCGCGCGCCTGCGCGGCGTGCTCGACAGCTATCCCGATCGCATGGCGGTGGGCGAACTGGTTGCCGACGATGAGCTTGCCGCCCAGCGCGCCTATACGATTGGCGATGATCGCCTGCACACCGCTTATTCGTTCCAGTTCCTCTATGCGCGCGATTTGAAGCCGGCCGATTTCGTTAAGGCCATGGGCGCATGGAGCGATGGGCAGGGCTGGCCGTCCTGGTCGCTTGGCAATCATGACGTGCCGCGCTTTGCCAGTCGTCTGTGTTCAGACATTCCGGCCCATACCCGCGTGATGCTGGCGGCCCTTCTGGCGCTGCGCGGCACAATCTTTTTGTATCAAGGCGAAGAACTCGGCTTGCCCGATGGCGCAGTGAGCTATGAGCGCCTGCGCGATCCCGAAGCGATCCGGTTTTGGCCGGCCCCGATCGGGCGCGACGGTGCGCGCACGCCGATGCCGTGGACGAGGCAAACGCCGATGGCGGGCTTCACCAGCGCGCCCGACGCCTGGCTGCCGATGGACCCGCGCCATCCGCCCTTGTCGGCGCCGGCGCAAGCCGACCCCGACAGCTTCCTCACCTTTGCCCGCGCCCTGATCGGCCTGCGCCGCGCCAGCCCGGCGCTGCGCCTCGGCGCGGTTGACATTCTTCACGCCGACGCAGCCCTTTTGGCGCTGACCCGCCGTCACGGCGACTCAGTCGTGGCGGTCGTGCTCAATTTCTCCGATCAAGCCCAGCATTTCACCGATCCCGCACTTGCCGGCGCACACACATTGCCCAGCGGCCTTCCCGGCAGCTTGCAAGACGGCGCTGTCACGCTGCCGGCCTTTGGCGGCGTGTTCGCCACACGCGCAACGCTGTGATGTCTTCCGGCGCGAGGCTCTAGGTCTGGCGCGCTTGATGGGCTTTCAGAACGGCCTCTTCGGCGGTGAGAACATCGTCGATCAGAAGCATGATCTGGCGCAGCTGATCCACGATGCTGCGCGCCATGGTCGGATCGGTGAGTGACTTGGTCATGTCGCCCACCTCAAACTTGTCGCCGCCTTCGATCGCGATCACCATCTCGCCGTCCTGAAAACCGCAGCGCAGGCGCTTTCCATGAAACATCGTTTCCATGTCGAGCAGCCGCTGCATCAGCACTTGATGCATAAGGTAGCGCGCCTCGACCTGATCGGTGGACCAGATTTCAAAGGTCCTCTCGAAGGTCGGATCGGCCACGCCGACGCGCTCAAGCTTTGCGCCATCGACTTTACCCAATCCCATGAGGCCATTGAAGATGCCGGCGTCGCGGCGCACTACGGTGGTGGCGAGGAATTTTTTCGGAAAGGTCAGGCGGATGATCTGGCCGCGAAACACGGTGACCCAGTCGGTGTCGCCATCCTTGTCGCGATGTTCATTCTCCAGATGCGCTTCAAAAAGATCAAACGGGCAGGAATGGCGCGTGCCGTGGAACCAATCGTCGAAGCTGGATCGGTCCGCGCTCGGCGTAAGGCCCAGCGAGCGTGTGCGCTCCATCACCCCGTCGGGCCGCATCTTGGCGTGATAGGTCGCGCCAATCGCAGCGGCCAACGCATTGAGCAGCTTAGACTTCACCTGCTGGCCAACCTCGCCCAAGGGATACAACGCAAACACATAAGCCACGATGGCCGAGAGCGCCGCGACAATGACCGCTAATACGACGTCTTGAAAAATCACGCCGAGCCCAATCCCAAACGCGGCCGCCGCCGGCAGCCCCCACGTCAGGCGTTGCTTATACTTCTCCTTGGCGGTGAGGCGCGGCGCTTCATAGCGGGCAAAGATCGGTTCGATCTTGTCACGCCACAGCACATTGAAGCCGGCGTCGTCGAGTTTGGCGAGGTCCAGCGATTCAGATGTCGGCATAGATGTGGCGCTCCCCCGCAAGGCCGGGATGGGTCACTGCGCCTTCATGCGCCGGGCCGACCAACTGGGCGTATTTCCACAGCGCTCCGGAGCCGTAATTCGTCACGCGCGGGGCCCAGGCTTTGCGCCGTTCGGCCAGTTCGGCGTCGCTCACTTCCAGATCGAGCCGGCCATGGGCGGCGTCGATGCTGATCATGTCGCCGTCGCGCACGAGCGCGATCGGCCCGCCAGTCTGCGCTTCCGGCCCGACATGGCCAACACACATGCCGCGCGTGGCGCCGGAGAAGCGACCGTCCGTGATCAGCGCAACTTTGTCGCCCATGCCCTGACCATAAAGCGCAGCAGTCGTGGTGAGCATTTCGCGCATGCCCGGCCCGCCGCGCGGGCCTTCATAGCGGATCACCAGTACTTCGCCTTCCTTGTAGAGGCGGTTTTCAACGGCGTGGAAACACGCGGCCTCGCCCTCAAACACGCGCGCGGGGCCGCGGAAGGCGAGGTTTTTCATGCCGGCGATTTTGACGATGGCGCCATCGGGCGCGAGTGAGCCCCACAAGCCCACCACCCCGCCATCGGGC
This sequence comes from Hyphomonadaceae bacterium, assembly GCA_040381035.1. Classification (GTDB taxonomy): domain Bacteria; phylum Pseudomonadota; class Alphaproteobacteria; order Caulobacterales; family Aquidulcibacteraceae; genus REEB506. The sequence continues at coordinate 1,904 of JBEIHY010000118.1, read as the reverse complement.
GACAAGGGATTGGCGTAAGGCCGGATCACATCCTGATCGGTGCGCCAGGCAACGCCGTCGAGATTTTCCCGCAGCGTCTTGCCGGTGACGGTCATCACATCGCCATGGATGAGGCCCGCATCGAGCAGCACGCGCAGCAAAGCCGGCACGCCACCGGCTTCGCCCATGTGTTTGGCGACATATTTGCCGCCGGGTTGAAGGTCACACAGCCACGGCGTTTTCTTGAAAATCTCCGCCATGTCCTTGAGCGAGAATTTCACGCCGCATTCATGCGCCATGGCTGGCAGATGCAGGCCGGCATTGGTCGATCCGCCGCTGGCGGCAACGACAATGGCGGCGTTCTCAAACGCTTCACGGGTGCAGATCGTTCGAGGCCGGAGGTTTTGTTCGATCAGCCGCACCACGGCTTCGCCACTCGCCACCGCATAGGCGTCGCGGTGCAGATAGGGCGCCGGCAGCGCCGACGATAACGGCAATGCGAGCCCGATGGCTTCGGCCACACACGCCATGGTGTTGGCGGTGTACTGGCCCCCGCAGGCGCCATCGCCCGGGCAGGCGTGCTTTTCCAGATCGCACAGATCTTCAAAGCTCATTTTGCCAGCGCTGTGTTGGCCAACGCCCTCAAAGACGTTGATGACCGTCACATCCTGGCCGCGCCAATTGCCCGGCAAGATCGAGCCGCCATACAAAAACACGCTCGGCACATTGAGCCGCAGCATCGCCATCATCATGCCCGGCAGGCTCTTGTCGCAGCCGGCCAAGCCGACCAGCGCGTCGTAAGAATGGCCGCGCATTGTGAGTTCCACGCTGTCGGCGATCAGATCGCGCGAGGCAAGCGAGGAGCGCATCCCCTCATGGCCCATGGCGATGCCGTCAGTGACAGTGATGGTGCAGAATTCGCGGGGCGTGCCGCCGCCTGCCTTGACGCCTTCGCTGACCTTGTGGGCCTGGCGCATCAATGCGGTATTGCACGGCGCTGCTTCATTCCAGCACGAGGCAACGCCAACAAAGGGCTGCTCAATCTCACGTGTGCCGAGCCCCATAGCGTAGTAATAGCTGCGATGGGGCGCGCGCTCCGGACCCATGGTGGAGTGGCGTGACGGAAGTTTGGTTTTGTCCCAACGGCTCATGCGAAAACCCAAGCGGCGCGGATCGCCCGCACACGTTCTAGGCCCGCTATGCGGCCGAGAAAAGCCTTGTCGTTAGCGGCGCGGGGCGACCGGATTATAGGTCGCATCTTCGACCGGCTGCAGCCCCTCCACCCGATGCGCCACGCCATCCGGCAGGGCCAACATATTGAGGCTGATCATCCGGCCATAGACGTTCTGCGACACGCCGAAATAATTGTCCGCAGCAAACAGGGCCGGCTTGTGCCACCAAAGTTTGTAGCCCAGCTCCCAGATCTGGCGGATCAGCGCTTCTGAGCGTGCGATGCGGTCGTTCTCGACATAAAGCGCCGGCTTGTAACGGGCGATGACGCCCTCTGCCCCGGCGAGCGCCTCCCCCTCCATGCCTTCGACATCGAGCTTGATCATGTCCAGGCGCTGCGGCGCGCCGGGTTCGGCAAACACGTCGTCCAGGCGCACGATCGGCACGGCGGGACCCGAACCTTGGGTTGCGAGCGAACGGCCGCCGGCATTATGGGCGCGGCTGGGATCATCTTGGCCATCGACCTGCAACCACCCCGGCTCACGCCCCAGACCCTGGCGGCGCGCGTCAATCTGGGTGAGGCCATTGAGCGCGGCCACCGCGCACAGATCATAAAACACCGCCGGCTGAGGCTCGAACGCAATCACCCGTCCGCCCGGCCCCACGGCGCGGGCAAGCGACAATGTGTGCGCGCCGATATTGGCTCCGCCCTCGACCACCACCGCGCCGGGTTGGACCAGCTGCGCGAGCAGCTT
>JBEIHY010000117.1:0-8904 GCA_040381035.1 Hyphomonadaceae bacterium | reverse complement strand
CGGTCCGTCACCGCCAGTCATGCCGCGAGCGCATTGCTTTTCACCGCATGATAATGCCGATCCCCAGGGTAACAATTCTTCCTGAGGCAATACGCGGGGTCAAAATTGCACGCCGGGGAACATCAGTTAGTCCTTCGGCAGACTGGTTTGCGGATTTTCGCGCCCGAGGACGCGCACAATCAATACGCCACTGGCCTCGACGCGAAAATAGATAGAATGCGCGACATACACCGAGCGGCGATAGCCAGCACGGATATGATCGACCTCTTGCCATAGCTGCGGAGTATTCGCGATCTGCGTAAGGCGTGCGATCAGCCCGTCATAATATTCGTCCGCTACTTTCACGCCGAAGCGATCAATGCCCCACTCGTACAAGCGCTCGAGGTCCGCATCGGCCGCCTGGGTTAAACAATAGCGGCCATCAACCATTTTGGGGCTTCCGCTTCTTCACCGCTGCGCGAATCTCTTCGGGGCCGCGCGCGCTGAGGCCGCTTCTCTCGCCTTCGATGAGCGCCGCGCGAATGGCCTCGATCTCGGAAGTCTCCTGCTGCGCCTTGCGGATCAGGTCGCGCAACACCTCGCTGTCGTTCGTATAAGCGCCGCTGTCGATCTGCGCCTTGATCCGGTCATTCTGCGTATGGGTGAGGGTAATGGTCTTTCGGACTGTGGTCATGGCTCGGCTCTTTCGGGCGCAAAAATCATACTATTGGTGGTATATAGCACGTTTTGGAGCATTCCAGGCAAGAATTCTCGGTCGGGTTTGATCGCTTGGTCCATTCTGCTCGCCGCCTTGGATCGGAGACGTCGCTCGGTTCGCTCGAACAGCTGGCGGTTGCGGGATAACTTACGCATTGCCTGGCGCGAGCGCTCGTGCGGGGGCGCTTTATCAACGACTTCTGTCGGCGATTTCCAGCCGGATTTGCAGAGAGCGTGAATGTCGAGAATGCATCTGCGCATCCGCCGGTTGGTCGAACTTCGAAGATGGCGATTTTTACTCCTTTCCCTGCAGGCTGGAACTCTCCTTTTGGCTGTCCGGTTTGGCCCCGGCCGAAGAGGTGGCTTTATCGTTAGCGTTGCTTGACGCCGGCATCGAGACGGCGCCGCCACAGTCGGGCCGGCGTCGATCAACGCTAACCAACGATTGACCAAATGACCCGACGTCCAAATGTCACCTTACAGACTGATCCGGGCCAGCGAAACCGGTGAGAATGCCCCAACATTGCCACCTAGCGGCCCGCCATTGCCTTTCCTGACATCTGCCGTTCGTGCGGGACTTGCGCGATGTTCTTAGTTGCTTTGGGCATCTCGAAACTCTCCAGTCAAACTTCCGCTCCGCCCATGCCCGCCGCTCTGATCCACGCCGCGATCCGGGCGGCGCGGGTGTTTTCGCGCAACGGCTGGCGCCGTCTTCCGCTTCGCTTCAGCCACCAAGGTGCGCGCCATCGCCCGTGCCGCCGATTGGGCTCGCGTCGTCGGGGCGGCGGGCATGGGCCTGCGTGAAAGCTTCGCATCCGGCGACGGGAGATCGTCGCCATGCGTTCTGCGAAAACTGTTCCGCATACTCCATCCGAAGAGCGCTTCTCGCCCGCTGAGCGGGTGACGCGCCAGATCAAGGCCGCGCTTGAGCGTGGCGTGAGGCCTTGGGTCAAGCCATGGTCTGAAATTGGCGTCATGCCGTTGGTGTTGCCGTTACGCGCAAACGGCATACCGTATCGCGGTGTAAACACCTTGGCTTTGTGGGCTGCGGCGGAGGAGTGCGGTTTTTCCTCGCCGCATTGGTACACCTACAAGCAGTGCGACGCGCTGGGCGCGAATGTGCGCAAGGGCGAACGCGGCTCGTTTGTGGTGTTCTATAAGCAGGCTGGGCAGAACAAAGCCGAAGCTGACCGCCAAGAGGAAAAGCAAGAGCTGCGGCCCATCCTGCGCGGCGATGTCGTGTTCAATGGCGACCAGGTGAGCGGCCTGCCAGACAGCTTCTTGCCGGAAGCTCCGTCGATCCCGCAACCGCGCGATCCTGAGGAGGTGCGCCTCACGGCTCTGTTTGCCAAGATCCCAGCGACCATCCGCTACGGCGGCGATCGCGCTTTCTACGCGCCGAGTCTGGACATCATCCAGATGCCGCCCAAATCAGCGTTTCCTGATGTGACCAGGTTCCTGTCCACAAAGGCCCATGAGCTGGCGCATTGGACGCGCGCAAAGTCCCGGCTTGATCGAGACTTTGGCCAAAAGCGTTTTGGCGACGCCGGCTACGCCCTGGAAGAACTGGTCGCCGAGTTGGCCAGCGCTTTCGTTGGCGCGCAGATCGGCTTGCCTGCCGATCATATCGAAGATCACGCCGCTTACATCTGCAGTTGGTTGGCCAAATGACGAGCTGGCCATTTCTTGAGTAATCACCAGCAGAGAATAATGTGAAGGAACACGAGCAACACGTTGGTCTTGCTGAAGGACGCGGGCCGCGTCCTTCATATTATTTTTCCCCGCTCAGAGCGTATTCAGCCAGGCCATTACGCCCGCGTCGCTCTTCCAGCGCGGCGCTTTGGTGGGGTTGGAGGAAGCTTCGAGCAGATCGAGCGCCTTGCGTTTGGTCTCCAGATTGGCCTGGGCGTGATGGTTGGTGGTGTCGAGACTGACATGCCCAAGCCACGATCGGATCACGATGATGTCGACGCCAGCGGCGACCAAGTGCACCGCAGTCGAATGGCGAAAGCTAAGCGGCGTCACCTTCTTCGCGGCGAGACCGGGCGTCGTCTTCGCCGCAGCGCGCACGCACTCGGCGAGTTTGAAGCGGACGCCGGACGCGCCAAGCGGGGCGCCGTAGCGGTTGACGAAAATAGCTACGTCGGCGCCTCGCGGACAGCGTTTGAGCAGCGCTTTCAATAGCGCGACCGTCTCTGGCCACAACGGACAGATGCGTTCTTTGCGGCCCTTGCCGTAAAGCCTGACGAACGCCGGCGTGTCGAAATGAACTGCGTTGGGCGTGAGATCGAGCGCCTCCTGAATGCGCGCGCCGGTATTGTAGAGCAACGAAAGCAATGCGTGATCACGTTGCCCTTCAAGCGTCGAACGGTCAGGCTGGGCGATAATCGCCGCCACTTCTTCGGGATCGAGATACATCGGCGTACGGATCGGCGCGCGCTTGCTAGGAACGCGCAACACGCCCGCGCATTGCGCCGCCAGTTGTGGCTCGCGTCCGGCGACAAAGCCAAAGAAGCTGCGCAGCGCCGCCAGGCGGCAATTGCGCGTGCCGATCGTGTCGCGCCGCACCTCTTCGGTGTGCATCAGAAAGGCGGCGACCTGCACGGCGGTCAAATCCGCGAATACGAGCTTGGCGACAGGCCGCCCGCACCGATCGGCGACGAAGCGTAAGAATAAGCGCCAAGTGTCGCGGTAAGAGCGGATCGTGTGCTGCGAAGCGTTGCGCTGCGCGACCATCCAATCGCAAAAGAAAGCGCGCAGCAATGCTGGGAAGGGATCGGCTGCTTTCATGGCTGGCCTCCCGCTGCGTGCAAGTGCGGGGCGCTGAAACGGCGAAACCGCTCACCCGCCGCCTGCAGCAGCTCTTGGGTAACTGTGATGTAGACCAGCGTCGAATTGATGTCGCAGTGTCCAAGATAAGTTGCGAGATGCGAGAGCTTGTCTTGCGGATTGATGCCTGCGCGGTACCACGCGGTGATGCGATTGACGACCATGGAATGCCTGAGATCGTGGATGTGCGGCCCCGTTTTGCCGGTCGCCGGCTTCAGGCGTGCGCGGCGCAGGAGGTCTATAAGCGAGAAAGCGATGCTGCCGCGATGGTAGCGCGCCGATCTATGCTGATGCCAGAACAAACCGCTGTCCGGCGTCTGCGGCGCACCAGCCCTGCCGCGCGCATCGATATAATCTTGCAAGGCTGTAACTACACTGTCGGCCAAGGGCAAAATACGGGACTTCAAGAACTTGGTCTCGCGGATGGTGATGGCGCCCGCTTTGAGATCGACGTCGCGCAGCTCAAGGCGCGCGATCTCGCTGATCCTCAAGCCGGCGCAATAACCCAAAACGACAGCCGTGTAGAGCGTAAGCGGGCGAAGCGGCGCACGCGGTGACGGATAAGCCAGCGCCGTGTCCAGCAGCCGCCTGACATCTTGCGGGCTATAAATGTGTGGGCGTCGCCATTGCCGCTCCACCTCCTTCTGCGCACGTCCATCGCGGCGCGGTAACTCGACGCTCGGGTCGGTGTGGCGGCGCGCCTTGGCGAGTTGGCAGGCAAGCCGCTCGCATTCGGATGCATGCCAAGGCGGCGAACTGGTCGCGCGCCACGCCGTCAGCATGGCGCCAATCGGGGCGGCGGCAAGCTCGGGGTGGGCCTGCAGGAAGCGGTCGAAGCGCAGAAAGCTCATAGACTGCGTGTGATAGCGAAACCCGCGCGTCTTCATCAGCGCCACGTGATCGGCCATCAACGGCCCCAGCACGCTGCCGAACCTGGGGAATTGGCGCAGCGCTCCGAGCGCGGCGTCTGCATCGGGGGCGATCAGCGCATTGACGATGGTCTGCGGGCATCGAATACAATACGCCGCCTGGAGCACAGCGATCGGATTGGCGGCGATCTGGCCGCGCTCGGCGAGAAACTCGAGGAATCGGCACACGATGCGGGCGCGCGTCAGAAATGTCGACTTTGCCCATCGCGCGTGACCGGCTTTGAACCATCGCTCAAGATCGCCTCGCCGCAGAATTCCCGGCGAGACGCCATGGCGCATGATGTCCTTACAGAAGGCCTTTAGGATGCCAGTGCAACGAACCTGTGCCTCTTGCGTGCGCATCCGGCGCGCGCGGACGAACTGATTGATCGCGTCATCGGAACAAGCCAGCTCATGCGCGCACCTCCTGGCCAGGGATATCGAGCGCGATGGCGCGAAGATCTTCGGTCGCCAACTTGAGGTACGGGATCGTCGCAGCATAAGAACGATGGCCGAGAAGATCGCCAATCACCTTGCGCGGCACAGCAGCGCGCAGGAGGCTCACGGCGCGGGCATGCCAGAAGGCGTGCGGGCCAAACTTGCCTTCGGGCTTGACGCCCGCGGCCAGAACGCGACGCTGAATTTCACTGGAAACACTGCGTAATGGGCCATAAGGAGCCCGCGATCGGATGAATACCTCGCGACAGTCTGTCTTTGGCCGGCCACGCTGGAGATAGGCCAGCAGCGCCTCACCCACAGAAGCCGAAAGTGGCAGCATTGTCTGGCTGTGGGTCTTCGTATGGCGAATGCGCAGCGTATCGGCGCGCCAATCGATGTCGTCGATCTTGAGCTGAACGATCTCTCCGGCGCGGACGCCGTAAGTGGCGAGCAGCATAAGGATGGCGAAATCGCCCAGCCCATGGGGTGAAACGTCTTTCCGCGTTGCCGCCAGCACGGCTGCAATTTGCTCCTGGCTCAATGCCGATGGGATGGCGTCGTAGGCGTACATCACGGGCGAGATGATCTGCGAAGACATGTCTGATGGAATGCGGCCGGTGGTGTGCAGAAATCGAACGAAGGCCCTTAGCCGTTGCGCGGTGTCCTTGATCGAACGTCGCCGCAGCTTTGGCGTCCGCTCAGCGAAATAGTCGTCGATGTCTTTGATTGTCAGCGTGGCGATATCAATTGCGCCCCGCGCTGCGCGCCAGGCCAGGAAAAACCGTACTTCCCAAAGGAGATCGTGGATCGACTTAGGGGCCAGGCCATGCTCGACGCGCTGCCACCGCGCGAAATCCCTGCAAAGCTTTGCGCATATCACCTCGCTTGGCGATGATGGCGCCGGCGGCCATTGCGACAGCGCCAGCTTGAGCAGCGCATGAATGCCAGCGCGCGGAATGGACCGCCAATTTGGACCTGGCTCGTGGCCATGACGCCTGCAGAAGCGCGCCACCGCTTCGTCGAGGTAGTCGGCGACATGGCGCGATGTGACCGCCTCCAAAGCGACGCGGTGGCGCTCTAAATGATCCAGGAAGCTCTGTGCGTTGACGCAGTAATTGTGGATCACAATGGCGCTGTAACGCTTCGCCGCCAACGAAGCGCGCAACTGCAAAATCAACTCATTCGACTGCTGTGACATGAACGAGGCACCTCGGCTCGGGATGAACCACGCCGAGATTGCCCGTCGAAATAATGCGCAGCAAAATCGCCGCGCGCGGCGATTTTGCTCATCAGATCCGCGCCATAGCTGGCCCCCTTCAGATTATTCGCTGCTGGTGATTATTGGCCGCGCTCGATGACAGTCCGTCGGCGTTCCTGACCGCAGCGGCCAAGGCCCAAACAGCGGCGGATTATTTGCTGGGCCTGATGGGCGTCACCGCAGCCGCCCCCGAGGTCGTCGATGAAACATCTGCCTGAGCCTCAAAGATCGGGGCCTGATTTATCAGGGCGATATTCATCTCCCGGTTCAGCTCTTTGGTGAACCGGGTCCGGCACGCTTCCTGCTCGAGCGCGATTATGGCCAAAAACGTCGCTCGTAAGCTTGCGCTCCTGTTCGTCAGTGCTGCGGGCGTCGGCGCGGCGTTTACCATGGCGCCGCGCGTAGCGGATTGGATGCTTTACAATCACTCGCCCAGCATGTCGGTCGGGCTCTATATGCGCAGCGATGCAGGTCTGGCTCGCGGCGCCATCGTTACTGTTCGCGCGCGCGACGTCGCCCCTGCTCTTGCCGCGGCGCGCGGTTTCGATGGCCCGGCTGATCGCTTCATCAAGCGTGTTGCAGCCATGGCAGGGGATGAGGTCTGCGCCGTCGATGGCCGCTTGCGGAGCAACGGCGCCGACCTGGCGGCCCTTCCTGTGCGCGGTCAGCCGAACATATCACCCGCCGCGTGGCGCGGATGCCGCAAGCTGAGCGCCGGTAATACTCTCCTCCTGGGCGAAGCGCCAAACAGCTTTGATGGACGCTATTGGGGCCCGATTGATGCGCGCCTGGTTGATGGCGTCTGGCGAAAACTCTAGCGGGATGATTGCATTGATATCATATCGCTGGTAAGCTGACCAAGTGGGTCAGATTCTCATACGCAACCTGGATGACGCCGTCCTCGACGCTTTGCGCCGACGGGCGGCCTCGACTGGATCCTCTTTGGAGGAGGAGGCCCGCCGGGCGCTGGCGGCCGCCGTGGGCCTGAGCCGGCAGGAGGCGCTCGCACGGCTCGACGCGGTGCGATCAAAAATCGTCGTGGGATCTGGTCCTGACAGCCTTGAGGATTTGCGCGCCGATCGCCGTCGAGATGGTTAATGCTGATTATTGACGCCAGCGTTGCGTTGAAATGGGCGCTGCCTGAAGCTGGCTCAGACCGCGCCCGCGATCTTCTGGTCAACGAGGTTTTGGCGGCGCCGGAGCTTTTGGCGATCGAATGCGCCAACGTGCTTTGGGCAAAGGCGCGCCGAAAGCAGATCAGCGCCGCGGACGCTCAAGGGGCGCTGGCGGGCATTCTCGCGGCGCCGGTCACGCTCCTACCCAGTGCGGCTGCAACCGCGCAAGCGCAGAGTTTGGCCCTCGCCCTCGATCACCCAGCTTATGATTGCCTCTACCTTGCGACAGCGATTGCAGAACGCGCGACCTTGGTGACGGCGGACGAGGCCTTCGTCAAAGCGGTGATTGCATACGGCGGATTTAGCGGCGGGATTCGGTTGCTTTGACGCGCTGGAATGTTGGCTGGCGGCCGTCCTAATTTGACCTACGCCGTCATTATGTGTATAAAATAGACCATTCACACACATCGGCGGACCTCATGCGGACAAACATCGATATTGACGACGACTTGCTTGAAGAGGCCATGGCGGTCTCTGGGCTCGCCACCAAACGCGCAACCGTTGAAGAAGGTCTTCGTCTTATCGTCGCCGAGCAACGCCGCCGGGAAGCGCTGCGCGTGCTCGCCGGAATTGGCTGGGAAGGTGACCTGAATGCTTTGCGCCGGGACGATCCCGGCGCCGCCGCGTGATCGTCGTCGACACGTCGGTCTGGATCTGCCACTTCCGAGATGAGATGAGTCCGGCGGTGACAAAGCTGCGCGCGGTCACGCACCCAAACGACATCATCGTTGGCGATCTGGTCCTGCTCGAATGCCTGCAGGGCGCGCGGGACGATGCTCATGCAGTGCGGATGGAAGCCGCATTGCGCGCCTTTCGCCTGGCGCCAATGTTGAGCGACGCGTTGGCCGCAGAAGCCGCGCGTCGCTATCGGACGTTACGCGCGCTCGGCGTCACGCCTCGAAAAACAATCGATGTGATCATCGCGACGTTCACGCTTGTGAACGGCTATGCCCTCCTGCACCAGGATCGCGACTTTGATGCTTGGGCTATACATTTTGGTCTGCAATTCGCGTGAGCGGCGAAGACTGGAACGATCCGCCACCGGGCTTGTGTGAGATCGACATGGTGGCTCATGGCGGGACCAGCGTCGCGGGATCATTCATCCAGGCCGCTTTCCGGGAAAGTGGATGCCGGTTTTCCGTCAGAAAGCGGCCATACTTAAATTTGAGCGCATTTTCGGGCACAAAACCGCAACAGCACTTTTGTTGAAAATGCGCGAAACGCTGACCATGACGGATATCGCGACCGGTTGGACCGAATGCCTGCCGCTCGTCACGCGCGACGGCAGCCTCGTCGTGGAAGCCATGACGCGGGCGCAAAGATTGTTCCCGTGGCTCATTCGCGGCGCGGATTTCGACAACGATAGCGCCTGCATGAATGATGTCGTCGTGCCATGGTGTCGCGGCCAGGCAATCGAAGTAACGCGCTCACGCGCTTACAAGAAAAACGATCAGGCGTTCGTGGAGCAGAAAAACGGCGCCGTTGTGCGCCGGCTGGTCGGCTATGGCCGCTTCGACGGCATTCAAACGGCCGAGGTGATGGCGCGGCTCTACGCGGCGGCGCGCTTGCACGTGAACTTCTTCCAGCCGGCGTTCAAGCT
>JBEIHY010000116.1:0-8946 GCA_040381035.1 Hyphomonadaceae bacterium | reverse complement strand
TCAAATCGTGGACGGGCTCCTAGAAGAGGTTTTTCCCTCCACACAGGCGCAGCGCTGCTGGGTGCACAAGACCGCCAATGTCTTGAAAAAGATGCCGAAATCCATGCAATCGAAAGCCAAGAAGGACTTACACGAAATCTGGTCCGCGGAGACTATCAGGAATTCCGTGTAACGGCCGTTTGATCAGTTGAGCTTGAACCGGTCTTCGAACACGATGGCAAACTGGGTTTTGGCCGTGGTCCATTCCTTTGGCGGCATCTTCCAATCTTTCTGCGCGAGATTCAAGACGAGATAGAGAAGTTTCATCGCGGCCTCGTCGTTGGGGAAGTGGCCGCGCGCGCAATGAATGAGATGCAGGACAGGATCGATCGGCACATGAAGGAGCGCACCGGGCTTATCGCTGCAATCGCGCATGATTAGCGCACGCCGCTGAGCCGCATGTCGTACCTCATCGCCGGCAAACCCGCAGACCTGGCCGACCGGCTGGAGCGGGAAATCCTCGGCATGGAGAAGATGATCGCCGGCGCTTTGGACTTCGTGCGCAGCGAAACCGCCGAAGTCGCGCGCGAGACCTTCGATTTGCGCCAGCTGGTGGAAGGCGTGCTCGATGATTTCGCTGACCGCGGCGCCAAGGCTTCGCTGGCTCCGGGCGCGGTGACGCCGATGCAAGGCGATCCGGTTTTGATCACGCGCGTCATCACCAATCTCGTCGCCAACGCCATCGCCTATGCCGGCGCAGCCCACGCCAGCGTGACGATGGAGGGCGCGGCGGCCATCGTCCGGGTCTGGGACGATAGGCCGGGCATGAGCGCCGAAGACCTCGCCCGCGCGTTTGACCCGTTCTTCCGCGCCGAAAGCTCGCGCAATCGCGAAACCGGCGGCGCCGGACTTGGCCTGGCGATTGTGAAGTCGCTCACCCGCGCGCATGGCGGCGGCGTGGCGTTGCGCAATCGCACCGAAGGCGGGCTTGAAGCCGAGGTTTCCTTTCCGGTGGCGTTTGGCGCCAAACGCTCGGGCGGCGCGGCTGCGGCCGACTGAGGGTTTCTCCTCAGCGGCGGACGAAAGTGACGCGGCCATTGGCGAACATCACGCGCTCGCCGCCATAGCGCCAGATTTCTTCCGTCGGGGTGATGATTTCCTTGGCGTCGGGTTGGCCGCGCGCTTCGATGACTTGTTGCGGCGACATGCCGGCGCTGACGGCGCCGGCTTCAATCGCGGCGGCGAACGCAGCGCCGTGGCGGGCGACCAGTTCGGCGCGCTTGGCGGCGCGCGCGGCTTCAGCGCGGCGCGCATCTTCGGCGGCCTGCTCGGTTTTTGCGGCGGCGGCTTCGGCGGCGCGTTTGGCTTTGGCTTCTGCAAGGCGGGCCTGTTCGGCCTGGCGTGCGGCGGCTTCAGCGGCGGCGGCGGCGCGGGCCTCTTCTTCGGCGGCAAGCTGGCCTTCTGCGCCGAGCAGGCGTTTCACCCGGGCGACGGAATCGGTCACCGTCCGGTCCGCAGCGGCGCCGATCGTGCGGGCGCGCTCATAGTCAGCGAGCGCGCCGGCGAAATCGCCGGTCGCTTCTTTGCAGATGCCGAGATTATAGACGGTCGCCATATGATCGGCGCGGGCGCTGTTGATGGCGCGCCAGTTTTCGCATGCGCTGCTGAAATTGCCGGCTTTGGCGGCTGCGACGGCTTGATCGAATTGGGCGGCCTGATCGCGGGCCAGGCCGTCTTTGGTCTCTTTCACGGTCGCGTTCAGCACGGCGTTGTAGGGCGCAATGTCGCGGCGGATTTCAACGGCGATGCCCGAAAACATCTCCGTGACCATCGCATCGTCGGTTGTCGTGCGTGCGCGATCGCTGCACCAGCGCGAGGTTCGGTTCGCGGTCTTTTGCGCCGAATAGACTTGGCTTGCGTCAGCGACATTGGTCAAAAGCGGATTGACCGTGACGGTCAGCGTGCGCCGCGAGCAGCTGACTTGATACTCCCGCCAGCGCACGCATTTGCGCTTTTCGTTTTCAGCCGAACAGACGCGGCGGCCTTCAAGAAAATTGTCCTGACCGCTGCCGACCGTAACGGATCCCGACAAAATCGCCTGCGCGCCGATCGCCTGGCCCGCTTGCGGCGTGGCGCCGCGCAGGCCGCTGAGCACGGTGAAATGCGGTTTGCCGTCAAACACGGCGCCGGCGATTTCAGAGCGCAGCGCGCCAGTGAAATTCTGCGCGCTGCGCCCTTCAAACGGGGCCACGGCGATTTTCGTCAATTGCGCGGCTTGCGGATAATTCGCCGGAAAGCGCGCATTGATCGCCACCTGGGTCGGCGCGCAGGCCGCCGCCACGGCGATCATGGCGACTGCGACGTATGCAGTAAGGCGCGGCTGGTTCATTCTTGGTCCTCCAGAGGTGATGATTGGGATTGGCGCGCGATCGCCGCGACGGCTTCGCGCATGGCTTTGGAGTGGCGCTCCATCGCCAAAAACGCGATCGCCATGGCGATCAGCAGGAACGCGATGAGCGCGCTCGCGGCGGCGCCAATCGCAAGATTGCGGGTGGTTTCAGCGGCGCGCTTTTCCGCAGCGAGTTTGGCGCGCGCGGCCTGATTGCTGGCGATGACATCGGCAGCGGCGGCGCGTTTGCGGGCCTGGCGCGCCTCGCCGCGGGCGCTGGCCGCGGCCCACGCGTCGCAAACGCCGCGGAAGAAAAGCCCGACATTGTCGCGCGTGATCTGGCTGCGCACGGCCTCAAACGCGCGCTGATATTCGCCGACGAAGGCCTCCGTTTCCTCTGCGCCGCAGCGCCGCGGCGTTTGCAGGGCTTGGCGCAGCGTTTCGAAATAAACCTCGGTTTGGCTCGGGTCAGCGGTTCGGGCGATCTCGCGCGCGAGGATCTGCAGCGGCGTCAAAGCGTCGGGGCCGGCCGGCGCAGCAGCGCCCGGCGGGCCAAAATTGAGTGTGACCAGAATGTCCGCCGGGGCCGAAACCTGGCCAACCGCATCGCGTGCGATGACGCGCAGCTGATATTGCTTCTGCGATGGCTGGTTGAGATTGAGCGGGGCGGCGTTGAGCGCCTGCACCAGAGCGGCGGACGCCCGCAGCCCCGTGCGATTGGCGCCGGGATAGCGGTCCAGCGCGAACAAGCCGGCATGGGCGCCGCCGACAATGTCGAAATCGTCGGGGAAGGGCGAAAGCTTGTTGGGGGTCGCAGCGTCGAAATAGCCGAGCGCCTGGCCCTCAAACGGTTGGACCGAAATCACCCCCGGGTCCTGGACAAACCGGATATTGGTTGGCGGCGCCAAACGAGCGGCGACATCTTCGGTGGCGATCGGTTCGGCGTGTGGCGCGCTCACCGCCGGCGCCGGCCGATCGCGCACGGTGCGAAGGGCGCCGGTCTGCGCAACCAGGGCGGTGACGAGCGCGCCGACAACAGTCAGGAACGCCAGGCCGGCGAAAATCAGGGTCGAACCGCGGGCGGCCTTGAGCAGAAACTCGCGGGCCGCGCCGCCTTTGAGGGCGGACAGGGAAGGAGCGGATGGCATGAGCGATGGGTCCTTATCGGAGGCGGCGCCGATCCAGGATTGCGTGGCGGCGGCAGTGGTTTGGGGCCGGCGTTTCGGCTGTCACCTTCGCGAACAAACCGGCCGCGCGGGCTGTCTCAGCGCTGGTCCGGCGCGGTTGCGGCGGCCGGCGGTGCGGGTCCGGCTCGATGACCGGCGCGGGCGTGAAATGAAGGGCGCGAAAGCGGCGGATGCGCCGCGGTGCTGGCTTGCTCAAACGTCGTCTCCCCCGCGTGCGCCGGCGCGCCAAAAGTGCGCCGCCGGCCACGCATTGGGACTGGACTAGAGAACGGGTTGAGTGATAATCAAGCCAGCAAAACTCAAGCAAGGCTCAAGTTTAGCGTCGTAACGCATTCAATTTTATGGCTAAATTTTTTCGTCCTCCGCCGGCTGAGGCGCACGATTTCAGCGATCTGTTCCGCACGATTTGGGAGCAGGGAATCGGCAACATCGCCAAACCCGAAGGCGGTTGCGGCGAAAAATGGGACCATGACAGCCTGATCGAAGCGTTCGCCAAGCAGAACGGCTCGGTTTCTGAGACCACGATCAACAATTGGCTGTCGGGCCAACATGCGCCGCGCGCGCCGAACCTCTATCAGCTTGCGCGGATCGTCTCCAACCCGGCCACATTTGAAGCCTGGCGGGATGTCTTGTTCAAATGCGCCAGGGTGAAGCGCGCCCGGTCGCGCGCGCCCGCGCTGATCGCGGCGCCGGTCGCGCCGGATGGCGGGGTGACTGTGCCGGCGCCGGCCCCGCCGGCGAACCCTGCGCCGAGCGTGCGCGGGTTCGCCCTACCGCGGCGGCCCGCGATCGCCTTTGGCCTTGGCGCAGTGCTGCTGGCGCTTGCCGGCTTTGGCCTCAACTTCGCGCTGCAGCCGCGCATCGCCGACCTCAAGGTCTGTGACGTGGCCAATTTCTCGGTGGCGAACCAATCCTGCAGCCGCCACCTCGACACATTTCCGCACGGCACCAAGCGGGTCTATGTCAGCTTTGACGTGCTCAACTATCCCGACAACAAGCCGTTCACCCGCACCTGGTTTCTCAACGGCCAGAAATTGTCCGAACGCGAAGGGCTGCTCGCCAAGCCGTGGGACGGCTGGACCTGGTTTGGCAACAAGGAGCCCGACAAGCCGGACGCGGTGGCGATGGACAGCGGCAATTACACCTTCCGGGCTGTTGCAGGCCCCGCGGTTCGCACTGTGTTTTTCCAGATCGACGCCGGCGACCAGCGCAAGCCCGGCCAGCGGTTCCGCGATGCGTTCCGCAATGGCGCGGCCGGCTTTGGCCCGGAAATGGTGGTTCTGTCGAAAACCGGCGCCGTCAAACCCAGCCCCGCCGCGGGCAAAGCCGCGCCGCCCGAAACAATCGGGCGCGCCGCCGCCATTCCCTACTCCATGGCAGTCAGCGCCACGGAAGTGACCTGGGATGCGTGGGAGGCGTGCGTCAATGATGGCGGCTGCAACGGTTATCGGCCGGCCGGCCGCAATGGCGCGCCGGGCGACCACCCGGTCGTCAATGTCAGCCACAATGACGTGTTCGCTTATATCCAGTGGCTCAACAGCAAGCTTGGCATCGCCCAAGAACGGTTTGACCGCTACACCCTCTTGACGGAAGCGGAATGGGAATACGCCGCCCTGGCCGGCGCCAATGCTGGCGGGCTGGACGGTTACGGTGCCGGCGCAACCATCAGCACGCAGCAGGCCCATTTCGGCCAGCTGCTCACTGCTGGCAAACCGCGTGCGGTCGGTTCGTTTCCGGCCAATGCCTGGGGATTGGCTGACATGCACGGCAACGTCGCCGAGCGGGTTGAAGACTGCCACCGCGACGGTCGGGACGGGCCGCGCCAGGACGGCAGCGCCTTCCTTGAGGCGCAATGCCTGGCCCGCGTGGTCAAGGGCGGCTCGTATCTCGATGCGGCGGCTGATTTGCGCGCCGGCGCACGCTACCCGCAGAGCCCAGATGCGCGCGCGCCCGATATCGGGTTTCGGTTGGTTCGGCGGTTGGAGCAGCGCACGCTTTAACCGGGCGGTGGGGCTGATTGCGCGATTTGGCGCGCATCGGCCCTCAAGCGTCGAGCAGAGCGCGCTTGGCGAAGGCGACGCGCGGATGGCGCAGCGCGCCTTTGACCCAAACAAGGTGGAGCGGATTTTCCGGGCCGGCTGTGGCGGCGATCAGCGGCGTCAAGGCGCCTGCTGTCAATCGGCGCACAAAAATGACCCCGCATTGCCTCACCCAAAATGTTACCGAAGATTGTCCGCCGATAGGTGTGGCGGTGTCAGCGAATCGGATCGCTGGCGCGGATGGCGGACGGGATCAGCATGGGCGCGCGGCGCGAGGTCGTAGCAGCGGTGACGGAGCGCTATGCTCTGGCGGGGCGGCGCGAAAAGGGTCGCATCCTCGACGAGCTGACAGCGGTGACGGGGTGGCATCGCAAGCACGCCGTCCGGGCTTTGTCCGCAAGTCAGTCGCTGCATTCGGAAAAGGCTGCGGCTTCAGGCGATCGGCCGGCCGGTGATATCGCGTCAACCGCCATAGCCCCGTCCAGCAAGCGTCAGCGCAAGTACAACGCTATCCATGATGCCCTGATTGCCTTGTGGGAAGCGTTGGATCGCATCTGCGGCCAGCGGCTCAAGGTGATGATCGCGTCGTTGCTGCCGGCGCTGGAGCGGCATGGTCGCTTGACGCTGAGCGACGCCCACCGCGCGCTGATCAAATCGGTCAGCGCCGCGACGATCGACCGAATACTGGTCGACGTGAGGGTCGCGGCCGCCGGCGGCCGTCGTCGTCGCGTGGGATTTTATTCGGCGATCCGCCGTGAGGCGCCGATCCGCACTTTCAACGACTGGCATGATCCACAGCCGGGCTTCTGTGAAATTGACATGGTCGCCCATGGCGGGACCAGCGTCGCCGGATCATTCATCCAAACGCTGACCATGACGGATATCGCGACCGGTTGGACCGAATGCCTGCCGACGGCCACCGCAGAGGCAAGAAGGGCCATCGCCCTCGCGCCCGACTATCCCGTCGCGCACGCAACACTCGGCGTGGCGCTAGCCCTCACATATCGGGACGTAGGCGGGGCGGACGAAGCGGCAACGGTTCGAGAGGCGCTGGACCACGCCCAAAAGGCCCTGGCGATGGCCCCAAGCGACGGGCAAGTTCTCGCGCTCGTGTCCGTCGCACTGCACAGCATTGGACGATTTGCCGACGCACAGCGCTGCGCCGAAGCGGCGGTTCGAGCCAATCCCAACAACGCATCGGCCTACAATTATCTCGCCGTCACGCTCGTCCATTTCAGTCGGTTCGACGAGGCGTTTGCCGCGTTTGATGAAGCGCTCAGGCTTGCGCCGCGTGGCAGCCTGCAATTCTCGATGTTGGCGGAGCGGGCCGCGGCGTCCTATGCCGCAGGCAAACGCGACGAAGCGCTTGTGACGTCGCATGAAGCTTTGCGCCTTAACTCTCAGCACATGCAATGCCTTCAGAACTTGGCCAGCCTGTGGATGGAGATGGGCCGCCCGGCTGAAGCCCAGGACGCCATACGCCGGCTGCGGGTGATGTTGCCCGAGAGGTCGCTGGGCTGGCATCTGCTCCGCATCCGCCGGTGCTTCTACCCGCCGCACCTGCACGATGCGTGGTGCGCGCATTTCACGTCGGCATGGAATGCAACGCCAGAACAAGTTTCATGACCGCCACGCCGGAGGCGGCGACCACAACGCCGCCTAAAGTTTCGGCCATCAGCTGGCGATCATCTGGCCATGACCACGTTCTCCGTCGCGGAAGCGAAAAACAACCTCTCCAAGCTGATCGATCTCGCTTTGAAAGGCGAAAAGGTGACGATCAGCCGCCACGGCGCGCCGTGGTGGAATTGCGCCCGGCGCAGGCGGCCAAAAGGCCGATCACGCAGGCGGATCTGGATCGGCTCGCGGCGAACCGGATCAAGCCGAAACCTGGATTTGAAACGCCGCAAGAGAGCCTTCAGGCGATCCGCGATGGTGGCGTAGACCACGAAGAGCAAAACCTCCGGCAAAGGATGCGCCACCCGCCACGGTGCGCGCGCATCCGCGACCTCGCCAAACCCTTCCAACAAAACCGCCAACCGCGACTTCGCCCCAAACCCATCCATGCCCAAGCTCCAACTCACTGTCGGCGTTAGGGAATCACGGATCAGGTCAATGGGGAATCGCGGTTAACCTGAGTTCGGGGCCATGCAGGGCGGGCTTCGAAAATTGACACTTCCTCATTTGTGACATATTTAATCTTGTGTCACTTCAGGAAACGCGCGCCATGTCAAAAGAGATCGAAGTGCGCATCATGCCCAATGGTCGTATGGTTCTGCCGAAGGCAGCGCGGCTGGCTCTGGGGGTGACCGGAGCGGGCGTCATCGCGGTTTCGGTTGAAGGCGATGAGGTGAAGCTCACCTCAATGGCCAGCGGAATCAAGAAGGCGCAAGCGCTCTACAAGGCGCATGTCCAAGACGACCAATCGAGCGAAGATTTTCTGCAGGCCCGCAAGGCTGAAGCCGCGCGCGAACCGGGTTAAGCGTGGCGCGCGCGGTCCTGGATGCTTCGGCTGTCATCGCGCTGCTCCGCGATGAAGCGGGCGCGGACGTGATCGCGGGCTATATTGGCGATGCGCTGATTTCGACGGTGACGTTGCAGGAAGTGGTCAAAGCGCTGCTGGTGCGCGGCTTCCCCCTGGAACTCGTCCGCACCATGATCGAGGCGCTGCATCTTGAGCCGCGCGCCCACACCGTCGAGGACGCTTTCGCCGCTGCGGCGCTCAATGCGGCGACGAAGGCTCGAGGCTGCGGTTTGGGCGACCGCACCTGCATGGCGCTGGCGATCGCGGAAGGCTTGCCGGCGATCACCACCGATAAAGAATGGAGCGCTCTGGCAATTCCTGGCCTGACTGTCATACAACCGCGATGACCGACATCTTCCTTTCCTACAACCGCGAGGATCAGGCCCGCGCGAAGCTGTTTGCTGAAGGCTTTGAAAGCCAGGGCTTCAAGGTCTGGTGGGATGTGGGGCTTACGCACAGGCGAGGCCTATGACGAAGTAACGGAGACAGCGCTGCGCACGGCCAAGACGGTGGCGGTGTTCCAGTCTTTCTCGCAGCACGTCACCGCCGTTTGGAACGCCACGCCGGAAGAGTCGAACGGCACGCCGCCTTGAATTTTGGCCATCATTTGGCTATCCTCTGGCGATGACTGCCTACTCCGTCGCCGAAGCGAAAAACAACCTCTCCAAGCTGATCGATCTCGCTTTGAAAGGCGAAAAGGTCACGATCACCCGCCACGGCGCGCCGGTGGTGGAATTGCGCCCGGCGCAGAAGGCTGCGCGGCCGATCACGCAGGCCGATCTCGATTGGCTGGAGGCGAACGCGATCCGTCCGGTTTGTCCGCTCACAGAG